>CALZOU010000191.1 GCA_945827805.1 uncultured Lachnospiraceae bacterium | reverse complement strand
CACAAGGAGTATCGTCGGCAGCGTCAGATGTGTATAAGAGACAGGATGTACAGTCATGATGTTCGGTACCATCATGGTATCTGGTATCGAAATGCTTTCTAAAGCAGGCTTTACGCAACGAAATATTACAATTGCTGCTTTATCACTTTCTATTGGTATTGGTTTTACTGCTGCCAGCGAAACGGATCTCTGGCACATTTTCCCGGATGTGATTCAGTCAGTATTTTCTACAAATGTTGTTGCTGTTGTTTTTGTAGTATCTATTGTTTTGAATCTTGTTCTTCCGAAAAATCTGGAGATCAAGTAAAAGCGGCTGATTTCTCATCAAAGATCGCTTCTGTAATTTTTGGACGAAACTCACAAAGCACCGCCAGGCGAATTAAAAGACTTTCACATTATAAGAGCATGCGTCCGCCGGGCTCACGTAAAAAGGTCTTACCAAATTGATTTCACTCAATTCGGTAAGACCTTTTTATATCGGTTAAAATGATATTTACATGAGAACCTCTGACTCACACAAGAATACATGCCTTATCCTTATTTTCTTATCCATCCAGCTTGCGATATAACCGCATCCCCCGCCAGATAGGCAACCGCAAATACCACGATCACCACGGCAACAATGCCATACTTTGCATTTCCCAATGCACTGCCGCCCAGCGCCGTAAGCAGGATCGCCGGGAATCTTCCCACAAAACAGATAAAGATCCAGGATTTCAGCGATAGATTCGTTAAGCCTGCCAAATACGTCACCACATCCTTTGGTGTACCGGGGAGCAGGAAAATAAAAAACAGCACCGACTGCACCTTCTGGTTGTCTTTCAGAAATCCCATATTTTCAATCTGCCTGCGGGAAACAAACAGTTCAACAAAACGAATGCCGAATTTGCGCACAAGCAGAAAGACCACCACGCTGCTGATGGTCATCGTTATATCACAAAGCAGTGTCCCCGGAACTACACCCAAAATATATCCGGCGGCAAGTTCAAAGGGGCCTCCCGGAATCACCGCAAATACCACCTGTAAAAAGTTAAATATACCGAAAATCAACATTCCCCAGATTCCGAGATCCTGCATCCACACCCGCAGTATCTCGGGATTGGATGCAAAGGAAACCAGCGGTCGCCACAGCAACATCGTCAGACCGGCAAAAACAATAACCACAATTGCCAGAATTAAAAAACGGTATTTTTTCATCTTCCTCTACAGCCTCCTATGGCTTTCTCTGTTCTGAATGTACAGAATGCAGCATATCGCACACTTTCAATACATTCAGTATAACAGAAGATTAGAGTACTATTCCAGGGGAAGCATGTAAAACTTCTAAGACATTCCTCTCTAAGGGATTGAAGCTGAATTGCTTTATATTCTATTCGGACATGTTTCCGGAAAACCGGAGAAAGCTCTGCAGAGCCAAATTTCCGCTGCTTTTCTTCCACATCATGAAGATATCTTCGTACTCCTCGTCTCCGTCCAGCGGCACAAACACCAGATTGTCCGCGTTCATCAGCTTTGCCACGCTGTACGAAGGGAGGATCGAAATACCTTCCTCAGCCGCAACCATCATTAATATACTCTCAACATCACTGCTTTTCAGAAGGATTTTCGGCTGATAACCGGCCCGCTCGTACAACTGCATAAAATGTACGTCTCCTAATGAATCACCGGCACTAGATGGCGTCATGTAGAGAATTGTCTCCTCGCGCAGTTCCTCACGATACAGCTTCTTTCGCAATGCCAGCGGATGATCTTTGTAAAGCGCAACCGACAGCCCTGACCGCATATCCAAACAGGCATCGATATCCTCGTTCGTGCGCAGATTCGTACTGTCCCACGCAAAAATCACATCAAGCTCATCGGTCAAAAGCTTGGCAGAAAGCGCATCCGTATCCTCACGAATACAGGTGAACATAATATTCGGATATGCATGGTGAAAATCGCGAAGCCGGTCAGAAAGATCTGACCGCTCATATCCTTTTTCATAACCGATACGAATCATGCCGACAGCTCCCGTCGCTGCCTCCTGTGCCTTAGCGACTGCGTCATCCACCCGCACAAGAATCGCTTTTGCCTCCCGGTAAAAGACCTCTCCGGCTGCCGTAAGCTCGACTGGCCTCTTCCGACGATCGATCAGCTGCAGTCCCAGCTGTTCTTCCAATGCCTTAATCTGTTGTGTGATCGCCGTTTGTGTCAAGAAATGGCACTGTGCGGCCTGCGTAAAGCTGCGGCAGGATGCCACTGACACAAAATATCTGAGTTGGTTCAGATGCATAGTTTTCTCCCATAATATAAGTTTTTCTTATTATATCATGTGAATTATCTTGTTGTCATCCCGATAAAATGGATTTTATAATGAAGAAGCTCTTATATTATTACTGTTCCCTGGAAAGCCAGTAAACAGTAACATTTGCAGGCTTTTTTAATGTTTTGCTTCGCAAAAGAAGCCTGCGATCACCTGAATCATGTTCTTGCGCCGCCATATAGCAAGTGTATGGTAGCGGTGTGAACCAATGTCATTTACTTAAGGTGTAAATAGCAAAAACTTTCAATAAATATCATGAAT
>CALZOU010000190.1 GCA_945827805.1 uncultured Lachnospiraceae bacterium | reverse complement strand
AATACTGTATAATCAAACTGTTTATCTCACCCAGGAAAAGGAGTATTTCATGGAACGAATCCTGCATTACGATCTGACCTCTGACAATGAAGGTTATAAGATTTCCCAGTATCTTCGTCATCTCGGTTTTACTGGGCAAAATCTCACAGAACTAAAAAAGATGCCCGAAAGCATCCTTTTAAATGGTGAACCCTGTTATATGAATCGAATTTTGTCTGCGGGGGATGTACTGACTGTGCATATTCAGGAAACCGGTGTTTCTGAGCAGGTGGTTCCGGTGAATCTGCCTCTGTCAATCATCTATGAAGATGAGGATATTCTCGTAGCGGATAAGCCTGCGGGTATGCCTATTCATCCGTCCATGAATAATTACACTAATTCTCTGGCTAATGCTCTGGCCTGGTATTATAAAGAGCAGGAAAAACCTTTTATTTTCCGCTGTACTAACCGGTTGGATCGTGATACGTCCGGTCTCACAGTGATTGCCAAGCATATGGTAAGCTCGGGTATTCTGGCCGGAAATGTTACCCGGCATGATATTCAACGGGAATATCTGGCTATTGTTTCCGGACATGTAACTCCGCCGGAAGGACGTATCGAAGCTCCGCTCGGGCGTAAAGAAGGGTCTATCATTGAGAGGACTGTGGATTGGGAAAACGGAGAATATGCTGCCACCAATTACCGCGTGGTAAAGTATCTTAAGGATCATACTCTGATTTCTCTGCGGCTGGAAACGGGGCGCACCCACCAGATCCGAATTCACATGAAATATCTGGGCTATCCGCTGATCGGGGACTACCTGTACAATCCCGATATGCGCTATATATCCCGCCAGGCTCTGCATTCGGCACGGCTTTCTTTTGTACATCCTATGACGAAGGAAGCTATGACTTTTGAAGCGCCGCTTCCAGAGGATATGCAGCATGCTGTGGATGTTCTCTCTGGTTAATGATTATTACATCCAAATATTGATTGATTTGACTGTTTTTTGTCCTCTCTGGGCTTGTTACATCCAATTATTGATGAGTTTGGCTACTCTTTTGGATGTTTTCTCCTCTTTAAGTTTATTTCATCCAAAGACTGATAGAATTACCCTCTCTTTTGAACGTATTTTACGCTTCTCCTGTAAGCTTCACTGTGATCATCGTGTGGTGCATGGCTGTAAGCACCGGTCCAAACACATCCGCTGTTTTTAATCGAAGACTGGATGTGTTGACGCAGGGATGGCATCCCAGATATTCTCCTTTCAGCACATCCTCATCCACCAGAAGCTGCACTTTTTGATCAGAATCGTTCATCAGGCCCATGATCGTGGCGGATCCCGGTGTGACGTCCAGCATTTCTTCCATGGCCTCCGGTGTGCCAAAGGAAAGTCTGGCGGAACCGATCTGGTGAGATAATTCTTTTGTTTTAAACACTTTGTCCCCCGGAATCATCAACAGATAATAGTTTGTTTTCTGACGATTGCAGAGAAACAGGTTTTTGCAAATTGTCGCTTCCAAAACTCTGTCAATGGCCTCACAGGCTTCCATGGTATAGGCCGCCTCATGATCTATTCTCTGATATGAAATGCCCAGACTGTCCAGAAGGTCATATACTTTAACTTCCTTTTCCAGTCGATTCTCGCAGTTTTCCGGTCTTCCGTTTTCTAATTTCATGTTTTTTTACCTCATCTAATGTTATTATTTCTAATCATAATTCTGTATAACTATCCGACAGCCAGAGGACGGATACAAGTTTTCTGTTCTGCCCTATCTTATGTTTACAATATTCCCTATCATACCTCTGCTGAAACAGCAAATCAACCATTGACTGATGTCTGTGAGGAATGATTGTGGGACAGTAGTGACCATGAACCTATTTCTGTTTCTGTGAACGAGGTGAACAATAACCTACTTCTCAGTCACACCTGTCACCTCCTCCAATTTTTTCTTGACATGCCTGGTATGCTTTGCTATACTTGCCACGTTAAAACTACATACGACAGTTCGTAACCATCCTGTCGCTAAACAAAACTAGGGACCTTATCGCGCAGACAGTCCCTGTCTGCCTTTTTTAATGCCGTGCGGTTCCGTGCGGCCTTTTTAATGTCATTTTATGCATTTTTAAGGCACCCGGTTTTCTGAAAGGAACGAAAATACCATGAGTGCTGATTTTAATCCCAAACGCTATGATGTGATCACAATCAAAAATCCCAGGGAAATCGTGATGCTGCGGGGCAGCGGCTGTAAGTGGCGGCGCTGTACTTTCTGCGACTACCATCTGGACTTTTCCCGGGATGAAGATGCTAATTTTCAGCTGAACAGTTCTGTCCTTTCCCAGGTCACAGGCCTTTATCATGATCTGGAAGTCATTAATTCCGGCAGTTTTAATGAATTGGATCCACAGACGATAGATGCTGTTGAGCAGATCTGTATAAACAACGACATCCATAATCTGCATTTTGAAATGCACTGGATGCACCGGCATTCTATAGAAGCATTGCGCAGCCGTTTTGCTTCTCACGGCATCCGCGTCCATGTAAAAATGGGTGTGGAGACTTTTGACCCGGTTTTCAGGGATGATGTGCTGAAAAAAGGCATGGATCATATATCCCCGGAAGAGATCGCTGCTTATGCCGATGATGTATGCCTTCTGTTTGGACTGACAGGACAGACCCTTTCTTCCATGCAATATGATCTGGAAACGGGGCTTCGCCTGTTTGACCGGGTGTGCGTCAATATCATGACCCCGAATAC
>CALZOU010000189.1 GCA_945827805.1 uncultured Lachnospiraceae bacterium | reverse complement strand
TCTAGTACGGTCTCGTGGGCTCGGAGATGTGTATAAGAGACAGATTTATTTTTGATACTGCACAAATGCATGTTTTAAAGAAATAATATATTGTCACTATATAATTGCAAATTCACCATCAAAATTTATAATGCTATTTTCGATAAATTTCATTATAGCAAAATCTTTTCGATTTATCCATTCATAATCAAAAATGCTCCAGCGACAATTTTGATATGCATGAAACTAAAAAAGGGAACCTCTTCAAAAGAGATTCCCTATAAACTCATGCGTTATACTTAGGCAATTTTGCTTTTTGCCAACTCTGCCAGTGTTGCAAAGCCTTCTGCATCGTTGATAGCCATGTCAGCCAGAACTTTTCTGTTCAAGTCAACGTTAGCCAGCTTCAGACCATACATGAATTTGCTGTAGGACAGACCGTTCATACGAGCTGCAGCGTTGATACGAGCGATCCACAGCTGTCTGAACTGACGTTTTCTTTCCTTACGTCCAGCGTAGGAAGTGGTCAGAGCTCTCATTACGGACTGTTTTGCTACTCTATACTGTTTGGAACGGGCTCCTCTGTAACCTTTAGCCAGCTTTAATACTCTGTTGTGTTTTTTCTTTACGTTTAAACCGCCTTTGATTCTTGCCATTTCTTAATTCCTCCTAACCTCTTCTGATTACATGTACGGTAAGATCTTCTTCATGTTCTTAACATTTGTCTCGTCCATGATGATATCTTTTCTCAGATTTCTTTTTCTCTTGGTAGTTTTCTTTGTTAAGATATGGCTCTTATAAGCTTTATTTCTAACGAGTTTTCCTGAACCTGTTACTTTAAAGCGCTTTGCAGCAGCTCTGCTTGTTTTCATTTTTGGCATGTCACCATTCCTCCTTAAGCTCTCAAATCTATTATTTTAACGTTTTTCAGTTAAAAACATACTCATGCTTCTGCCTTCCATCTTCGGAGCTTTCTCCACTGTGGCGATGTCGGACAGACGGGACGCAAACTCATCCAGGATAACCTTGCTGCTCTGTACATGAGCCATCTCACGTCCGCGGAAACGAAGTGTTACCTTTACGCGGTTGCCTTTGGTAATAAACTTACGGGCAGCGCTTGCCTTCGTATTCAGATCGTTCTCATCGATGTTCGGGGAAAGACGAACCTCTTTGATCTCAACAACTTTCTGTTTCTTCTTGGCCTCTTTTTCTTTTCTGGCGATCTCATATCTGTATTTGCCGTAATCGATGATCTTGCACACCGGCGGCTTTGCAGTCGGAGCAATCTTTACCAGATCAAGATTTGCTTCCTGCGCCATCTTGTAAGCATCTCTGGAAGACATAATTCCCAGCTGCTCTCCTGTCGCACTAATCACGCGAACTTCCTTATCGCGAATCTGTTCGTTAATCATTAACTCGCTAATGGCCGTATACCTCCCTAACAAAATAAAAAAGCAGATAGTCAGACTATCCACTTTACGCATACTACAGCCAGGCTGTATTCCGTATTAACCCGAGTCACTTAACATGTGCTAAGGTGAGAGTGGATACTCTTCTTTCTTTTACCTCAATTAATTTACCATGAATATGTAACCGTGTCAAGAGATTTTTTAGCTCCTGACACAGTTTTTTGACCCGGAGAGACAGGTTTGTTGGCACTTACTAGCCAAGGAACCTTTCCTTCTGGCTGGCGATGCAGAAACAAATGTTTCTTTTTCACAGTCTTTCCAGACGTAATCCTGCCTTATGACCTGCAGCGGAAGGATTCACAAACGGTATCATCACACTTATCGGCGCAGGCTCCGTCGATGCTGATCTCTCTTGCCACACATTTTTTGTCTTCATTAAATTTGCAATTGCATGCTTCACAGTCCACGCGAATGGTACTGCATCCGCAGCCGGAAGTCATAGAATTTGTCACCGGGCTGTCAGCTCTGTCAAGGAAGCTGTCGCAGCAGGTCTCGTCCGCGACCTTGGCGTCACGGCCGCCTACCTTGATGTCCCCTTTGGAGCAGAGCTCATCTTTATTGTACACACAGTTTGTTACCATACAGCTTAATAATGGCATAATAAAGTCCTCCTTTAACTAGATTCCTCTTTATTATGCGCAATACTGAAAGCAATTATCCATAACTGTATGAAAAAATCTAAATCGGCTGCGCCGAAGAGTCTGCTCACACCTGAATCATGTTTTTAAAGCCTCATCAGCAGGTGATTCGGTCTGTTCTGAACAGTTATACATCATATCTTATATTTTACAATATCCTTAGCCAATGCAACACCTTCTCTGACCAGAAAATGCAGCTGCATCAGCGAATGTGACTCGGCAGCAATACCGCAGGCTTTCGCAAATCCACTGCACTTTGCCAGCATCACCCCCCGGTATACATGGAAATTATTGGTAACGATACCGATAGTTATATCTGATGCAGCCTCCGGAATCATGTCTTTGCTGCAGATCATATTCTCCCATGTGGAGGTAGAACGATCTTCACGGATCAAACGATCTCCATCAATCCCCCGCCTGGTCAGCCAGTCATACATGGCCTGAGCTTCCGTGAGATTTTCTCCCGGTCCCTGACCACCGGAAAGGATAGCTTTCGTTTCGGGATTTTCCTCCAGATATTGTCTGGCTGTTTTTAATCGATCCTCCAGAGCGCGACTGACCCGGTCACCTCGGACCTGAGCTCCGAGTACCAGTATATAGTCCAGATCCTTTGCTCCCCGGGCAAACATCTGAGACACGATCATGCCCTCCAT
>CALZOU010000188.1 GCA_945827805.1 uncultured Lachnospiraceae bacterium | reverse complement strand
GGTGGTGTGAGAGGTCGGAATTTCTCAATCAAGAGAAATTCCTCCTACTCGATTTATCATGTAGTAAAACAGGAGAAGACTATGAATGTATTATTTGTTTCTCTGGGCTGCGATAAGAACCTGGCAGACTCTGAGGAGATGCTGGGCGCGCTGGCTGACAGAGGATTTACGATCACAGACGATGAAAATAAGGCCGACGTGATCGTTGTAAATACCTGCAGCTTCATTCACGATGCCATGGACGAGAGTGTACAGACGCTTCTGGAAATGTCCGAGTATAAGAAAAAAGGCACCTGCAAAGCACTTCTGGTTACCGGATGTCTGGCGCAGCGTTTTAAAGACGACATTTTACAGGAACTGCCGGAGGTGGACGCTGTGTTTGGCACCAACAGTACGGATCAGCTGATCCCGATCCTGGACCGTGTACTGGAAGGAAACCGTGTATCTGAGTTTGCACCGCTGACCGGATTGCCGAGAACCTCTTCCCGGCGTATGCTGACCACCGGCGGTCATTATGCTTATCTGAAAATCGCAGAGGGCTGTGATAAACACTGTACCTACTGTGTGATTCCCTCTCTTCGGGGCGGCTATCGCAGTTTTCCATTGGAGGAACTGGTGGAAAAAGCGAGAGATCTTGTAGAACAGGGAGTACAGGAGCTGATCCTGGTGGCTCAGGAGACTACTCTTTACGGAGTAGATCTTTACGGCAAAAAAATGCTTCATACGCTGTTAAATGAATTGTGTAAGCTGGAGGATCTTAAATGGATCCGTGTATTGTACTGCTATCCGGAGGAGATCTACCCGGAGCTCATCGAAACCATGAAAAATCAGCCAAAGATCTGTCATTACCTGGATCTCCCGATCCAGCATGCCAGCGACAGGATTTTAAAACGTATGGGACGAAAGACGTCGAAGGAAGATCTGGTACAGCTGATCGGGAAGCTAAGAGAAGCTATGCCGGATATTGTGCTTAGGACGACACTGATCACCGGTTTCCCTGGAGAAACTGAGGAAGATCATCATGAGGTGCTGGACTTTATTGATGAGATGGAATTTGACCGTCTGGGTGTATTTACGTATTCCCGGGAGGATGGTACACCGGCGGCAGCCATGCCGGATCAGATCGACGAGGAGATTAAAACTGTGCGTCGGGACCGCATCATGGAGCTGCAGCAGGAAATTTCTCTGGATAAAGGTGAAAATCGCGTGGGATCTGTTATGGATGTGGTGATCGAAGGAAAAGTTGCTGATGAAGATGCCTATATTGCCCGTTCTTATGCGGATGCTCCCGGTGTGGACGGTTATGTATTTATTGAAAACGTGACAGCGGATCTGATGTCGGGTACTTTTGTTAAGGTATATATCAAAGCTGCCATGGAATACGATCTGATAGGAGAATTGTACGATGACGAAGATGAATCTGCCGAATAAACTGACGATACTGAGGGTGATTTTGATCCCCTTTTTTGTGGCTTTCCTTCTGGATCCCCTGGCATTGCCGGGAGCAAAATGGATCGCCCTGCTGATTTTTATCGTAGCTTCCGTAACGGATGCTCTTGATGGAAATATCGCAAGAAAATATAACCTGGTGACAAATTTTGGTAAATTCATGGACCCTCTGGCAGATAAACTGCTGGTCTGCTCTGCGCTTATCGCTTTTGTGGATATGGATCTTATGCCTACCTGGATCGTTATGATCATCATTGCCCGTGAATTTATCATCAGCGGTTTCCGCCTGGTGGCTTCGGATAACGGCATTGTGATCGCAGCCGGTATCTGGGGAAAGTTAAAGACGGTATGTCAGATGGTGATGATCATTGTGCTGATCGCGGATCTTGGCGGTGTGTTTGAAATCATCGGCACGGTGCTGATCTGGCTGTCACTGGCTCTTACCATTATTTCTCTGGTAGATTACTTATATACAAACCGCCAGGTATTGTCTATGCAGGATTAAGGAGTGCAGTATGGCTGAGAAAGAGAAAAAAACCCCGGAAGAGCGTGTAGTGGCCCTTCTTATGGAGAAAAATTTTAAGATCACTACAGCGGAATCCTGTACCGGAGGGGCCATCGCAGCTACCCTGGTCAATGTTTCCGGAGCTTCCGAAGTCTTTGAGGAAGGTTATGTGACCTACTCCAACGAGGCAAAACATAAAAATCTCGGGGTTAAAAAATCCACGCTGAAAAAATACGGTGCTGTCAGCAAACAGACCGCAAAGCAGATGTGCAAAGGCTGCTGTAAAGCCGCAAAAGCGGATGTGGGGTTAAGCGCCACCGGTATTGCGGGACCGGGAGGCGGAACTGCAGAAAAACCGGTGGGTCTGGTCTATATCGGCTGCTGTGTACAGGGAAAGACAAAGGTCATCAAATGCCAGTTTTCGGGCAGCCGTGCCGAAGTACGACGCCAGTCGGTGGAAGCTGCCCTTTTGCTGGCTGAAAAATGTCTGCTGAAAAACTAATACGAAGATTTATGAAACATACGCATCGCCTGAGAGAGCATGTTGAGCTCTTTCGGTGATGCGTATTCCTTTAATACAGACATCAGAAGATCTGTTTCTTTTTTTGTGAAATTCAGCTTCAGTCTGTCCGGGTTTCTGATCATGGCAGTCAGGATCTGCATCTGGTGGGTACGATCCGTTGCGTCGGTGGAATCCGCCAGATATTTTAATCTTTCCAGCTTTTCTCTCGGTATTTCAGCCAATCGCGTATCATCGATCCACCCCTGTTTCATTCGCTGTCCTCCTTGTCTGAAAATGAATTGTTTTGCATCAGTGATATGAGCTGAAACATATCTTTCATTTGCTGTACATTGTTCACCATCT
>CALZOU010000187.1 GCA_945827805.1 uncultured Lachnospiraceae bacterium | reverse complement strand
AAGAGAGCTGCTTATGTGGTATCATATAGGTACATCTCCTTATTGGTGGATTGGTAATAGTTTTGGTCGACTATATTATACCAAAAACCAGTGAGGAGATGTTTTATTTTACAACAAAAAGAATTCCGTATTTATGCGGCTTTTGGCGTTTCGCAAACGCCTAAGTATATATTTTCCGGAAAGGAAAGACGTTTACAAAAAGCCGGATGCAAAAAGTGGGATGATGGTGATCAAAAAGGCGCCACTTCCGGCCGATATTAAGGAGCTTGGAGTGGATGGGGTGAATAAGATATGGAGAGATGCAAAGCTGAAAGGCGCCGGTCTGAAGAGGGCAAAGACCCTGGTAGAGGTAGCAGAGCGCAGCATCGGAAATACGGAAGCACCTGAAAGTGCCAGAATTGAGATCAGAATGCTTCTTGTGGATTATGAAGTGTACAGTAAACGCATGGATGATCTGCTGGAGGAGATTGAGAAAAAACTATCTGAGATTCCATATATTGATAAACTTCTTGAGATAAATGGAGTCGGGATAAAAACAGTGAGTTGTTTCATAGCAGAAGTGGGTGACATTCGTCGTTTTGATAGCCCGAAACAGCTGCAGAAACTGGCAGGATATGCCATTGTTTCAGACAATTCAGGAAAACACAATGGAGAGAGTCGCATCAGCCACAGAGGAAGAAAACGCCTGAGATACGCTTTATATGAGGCAGCAATCTCAGTGATTGGAAAAAATCCCGAGTTTAAGTCAATACATGAATACTATCAGACGAGGGCGAAAAATCCTCTGAAAAAGATGCAGTCGGTCATAGCGATTGCGTGTAAGCTGATCAGGGTCTTCTATACAATTCTAACGAAGGGTATAGATTATGATGGACAGAAGATGCTGAGGGATATCGTAAGAGCGGAAATGACATTGGCTGCATAAATCTATCCACAAACAACGGTAACACGTGGCTGGTTTGAGCACTTAATGCACCAACAGCCGAAGTGTTGAAATCAGCCACGATAGCTGAAAAAACGGATTGTGACAGGAAAACGTCCACTGAAAAGTGCTGTTGCAGGAAGAAAGTCAGTAATAAAACATACAAAGAATGAGCCAGTAGTCGGCAGGAATATTTTCCAGAGGGCATGACCCTGTAAAGGAGCTGAGCTGACACCCTGGTTATGGACAGGCGGGACGAGAGAAGTTAGGACTCGGCTCCAGAGGGCTGATGATCCTGGTAGACACGGGAGGTTCGCTGCCGTAGATGGATGGGTATACACAAGGCCATGTAGAACGAAATACAAAGACGTTTTACTTCGTGTACCCAAAATCATCTATTTTCGTACCAGATACAGAGAAATGTCCATTCCACCGGCTCCTTCTTCTGAGATATTTATTGATGATATATCAAAAAAATCCTTTATTTTAAAGGAAAAAAGACTTGACTATATAGGGAGGATTCCCTGTGGTTAATTTTACATCAAATACTTATCAAATGAAACGGGAAATTTTATCTTTTTCCAATAAAATTTCCAAAAACCTTCCAAAACCGGAAAGAAAGTTTATTGCTGACATGAATTACGGTATTCTTGCCTCTGGAAGCTGTCTTCTTACTGATATCGTTGACCAGTTACATGAACCGTCCAGAAAGATCAACATCGTTGACCGCCTTTCCAGGCATCTTGCAAAAGGTACCCCTAAAGAGGCTCTGAAAGCTTATCTAAAACAATTGAAAAAATGGTGCCCCGATCACCCTGTCATCCATATCGATGACAGTGATGTCGTGAAACCTGACGGTTACAAATTTGAATCCCTCGGATGGGTGCGCGATGGTTCTGAAAGCACTGCGACAAAAAATGTTTACAAAAAAGGATATCATGTAACAGAAGCGACTGTGCTTATAGACAGCAACCATCCCGTCAGTATCTTTTCAGAGATTCATTCTTCAAAAGAAAAAGACTTTACTTCCATCAACAATATCACTTTTTCTGCCATGGAACGTGCAACTGCTTTGTTTGAAAAAGCAACCTTTGTCATGGATCGCGGTTATGATGATAACAAGATGTTCCTGAAGCTGGATTCCATGGGACAGGATTACGTGATACGCCTGACCGCAAAGCGTAAGCTGCTGTACCATAATAAATGGGTATTTGCTACCGAACTGCGTAACCGCAGGAAAGGGAAAGTAAAACTTCCCCTGTTCTACAAAGGCAAAATGCATGACGCCTATCTGTCGCATGTAAAAGTACAGATCACAGCTTCCAGAAAAGATATTTATCTCGTCCTTGTTTATAGACTTACAGAACATCCTATGATGCTTGCAACTAACAAGGAAATCAAATCCAAAGACGATGTGATAAAAGTTGCAAAGCTTTATTTTTCCAGATGGAAGATTGAAGAATATTTCCGCAGTAAAAAGCAGATGTTCCAGTTTGAAAACTTTCGGGTACGGAAACTGAAGGCGATCAATGCTTTAAATTTTTATCTGACTTTGTGCATGGCATTTCTGAATCATATTTCTATGAAATCAGAAACAAATGCCCTTAAAGTTGCAATCATACAGACTGCAGATCCGGTCAAAGAAAAAATAGCGTTCTGCTATTACCGGCTGGCAAAAGGCATCTCCGGCATACTGTCGTATGCAAAAGAAGGCGTCAGGCTCTGGTTCAGGACAAAGCGTCCCGCATACCGTCAACTTTGCCTTAAACTGGCCGTTTGAATAGATAAAAGAATATATCTCCCAAAGCCCGGTTCCGGCGGGGCTTATTAAAGTGCCTCTATTCGTAGACTGCTACTCTGTATCTTTTCTGTCTCTTATACACATCTGACGCTGCCGACGATACTCCTTGTG
>CALZOU010000186.1 GCA_945827805.1 uncultured Lachnospiraceae bacterium | reverse complement strand
TCAAAGCTATGTGTGATGAACTGATCGAAGCACATGGTGATTATATGAAGATGTATAAATAAATGAAACTTAGGGGAAGATTGCACAGTCAGTCTTCTCCTTTTTCATAGATCAGATATCAAGATAAATCGGGTTCTTTCGATGATTCACGGGATAACCGTTACACTACATATAACTGTGCCACGCTTTTGGGAATGGGCATGGTGAAAAATCTCTGCGGGATTACAAGTATGCAGCGGATGACAGAAGTTATTAATGATGAGAACTGTATTCAGAACATTTCGTAAACATAAGACCACACTAATAAAATGTACCTATCAGCGCTGATTCTTCCGGTGGTGAATTGCTCAGCTGGAGACGTTATGCTTATAATGAAGAAGGCATTTTGCTGAATATTTTCTGTTATGAAGGCAGTGGGGAAGGAGTTTTGAACTTTGAGGAAGCTTATGACAGCTATGGTAATCTGACCAGACAAACTCGGCACACGGACCAATACATGGCAGTTATATAGTCAGCAATAATAAGAAGAGTTTTTAAAAAACAGACCGGACGAATATTTGTAAGTATCCATCCAGTCTGTTTTTTATAAGTTTAAAGCTTTCTTTTTCCAATTTCCTTTCTTGTAGCAGATAAACGTAATGATTGCTCCGCACATCCAGGAAGTGAGAAGTGAAATCCAGATACTCTGGTACGCGCCGGTACGAAGTTCGGGTGTTCTGGTAAAGTACGCGATTCCGTAGGCAAGGGGGACTCGTATGATTACCGTAGTTACCACTGAGATCCACATGGGAGTTATGGTGTCTCCAGCTCCACGCATAACTCCGGAGAGGGATTGGGTAACAGCCATTGCTATGTATCCGACTGCGAGAATTCTCATCATATTGGCACTTAAGTTTACAAGCTCAGTTGTGTTTGTAAAAATTCCCATGAGATTTTTCCCGAATAGCAGGATCAGAGCTGTGATCACCGTGGAGGTACCGACTGCGATCAAAGTTCCCTGTCGGCTGCCCTGTTCCACACGGTCATAACGTCGGGCACCCACATTTTGTCCGGAATAGGTGGTCATGGTAGTTCCGAAAGAGAAATTCGGCATCATGGCAAATCCATCCACACGCATGATAATCACATTGGCGGCAATGACCAGCTCGCCAAAACTGTTAGTCAGAGACTGAACAATGATCATAGCAAGGGAAAAGATTGCCTGTGTCAGTCCGGACGGAAGCCCCAGACGGATGATCGTCAGGGTATGGCGTCCGGAGATTTTCAGATAACCGATATTTAAATCAAAGATTTCTTTCATTTTACGGAGCTTTATGATGCAAAGGATGGAAGAAATAGCCTGTGCAATGACCGTCGCAAGAGCAACTCCGGCTACTCCCATATGAAAACCGGCCACAAACAAAAGATCCAGTATAATATTGATGACAGTTGCGACCAGCAGGTAAACAAGCGCGGATACAGAATCTCCCAATCCTCTCAAAATACCGCAGAGAATATTATAATAAGCACATCCTGCAATTCCCATGATAATGATCATAAGATAGGAATCGCACCAGTCAATAATGCTGGAAGGTGTATTCAGAAGTTCCAGCAGGGGTCTGATACAGATGGAACCGAGGATCATAATAATTACCGACGCAATGGCGGTAAGAGTAATACAGTTACCGATGGTACGGGAAAGCTCCTGACGTTCTCTTGCCCCGAAATATTGGGAAACCATAACACCTGCCCCTACAGAGATTCCCATAAATAAAACCAGCAGCAGATTCAGGATCGGGCTGGCAGAACCGACAGCAGCAAGCGCATTATCCCCCACATATTTTCCTACAACGATGCTGTCAACAGTGTTGTATAGCTGCTGCGCGATGTTTCCGATCAGCATGGGAATGGTGAAAATTACGATTTTTTCCCATGGTTTGCCTTCCGTCATATCGGAAGGCGCAAATAGTTCTTTTATTGTCATAAGAAACCACACTCCTCTCAGTGACCATTCTATCATGAATTGATATCCTTGAATATACTCAGAGGCTATTTTTTTCTAAATATAGAATTTTTAGTAGCATTTTGCAGAAGTCTCGGTTATAATCTATTTTGAACTAATGTGAAGAAAACGAATTACAGGGAGAAAGCTATGAGTAAGAGAAATGATGTACACAAAGTATTAATTATCGGTTCCGGTCCGATTATTATCGGTCAGGCGTGTGAATTTGATTATTCGGGAACTCAGGCATGTAAAGCATTGCGTCAGCTGGGATATGAGATCGTACTGGTGAATTCCAATCCGGCAACGATCATGACAGACCCGGGGATTGCTGATGTAACCTATATAGAGCCCTTGAATGTGGAGCGCCTGGAGCAGATTATTGCAAAAGAGCGTCCGGATGCTATTTTACCGAATCTTGGAGGACAGTCCGGATTGAATCTGTGCTCCGAACTGGCAGAAAAGGGAATATTGGATAAGTATGGTGTAAAAGTAATCGGTGTTCAGGTAGATGCCATTGAGCGTGGGGAGGACCGTATTGAGTTTAAGAACACCATGAATCGTCTCGGAATCGAGATGGCCAGAAGTGAAGTTGCATACAGTGTTGATGAAGCACTGGCAATCGCTGATAAACTGGGATATCCGGTTGTGCTGCGTCCAGCTTATACTATGGGTGGTGCCGGCGGCGGTCTCGTATATAATGTGGAAGAACTGAAAACTGTCTGTGCCAGAGGTCTTCAGGCCAGCCTGGTAGGTCAGGTTCTGGTAGAAGAGTCGATTCTGGGATGGGAAGAACTGGAACTGGAAGTGGTACGTGATTCTAAAAACAATATGATCACCGTATGCTTTATTGAAAATATCGATCCACTGG
>CALZOU010000185.1 GCA_945827805.1 uncultured Lachnospiraceae bacterium | reverse complement strand
CAAGGAGTATCGTCGGCAGCGTCAGATGTGTATAAGAGACAGTTCTTGAAGAAATCAAAAATATACGTGCCGTCCTGCAGATTTCTCAGCCGGGACAGGAAGGCGGACGGGCTGTGGCAGATGTTCTGCTGGGAAAAGCAGTGCCCTCCGGAAAACTGACGGCTACCTGGGCAAAGCGATATGAGCAGTATCCCTGTGCATCTTCTTTTGGCTATCTGAATGGAGATCTGACAAAGGATGAATATCGTGAAGGTATTTTTGTGGGATACCGGTATTTTGACCGTTGTGCTTTGGAACCGCTGTTTCCTTTTGGGTTTGGACTTTCCTATACGAAATTTTCCATGGAACCGCAGGATGTATTTGCGGTGGAAGACGGATTAAAGATCAAGGTTAAAGTCACAAATACGGGAGATACCTTTTCCGGACGCGAGGTTGTCCAGATATATGCCTCCATGCCCCAGACAGGGGAAGAAAAGGAACTCCAGAGACTGATCGGGTTTGAAAAAACACCAGAGATCGCTCCCGGAGAATCCTGTGAGGTCACAGTTTTTGCAGAACAGAAAAATCTGGCTGTATTTTCTGAAAAAGAGCAGGCATGGATCGTAGAAGCAGGGCGATATGGCATCAGTGTGGGCTGCCATTCTCGCTGTGTGCAGCCGGCAGCTTTCGTACGCGTGGATGAAACGACCGTTCTGGAGAAGACAACGAATAGCAGGCCAGTGAGTGTTTCCGAGATGGAGATCCCTAAAGGAGACAGCTTCTTCTGGTGGATGGACAGTGCGCTGGGAAAATCTGTGCAGGAGATCACCTTTATTCCGAAAAAAGAGGAAAAATGGACATATGCCGTGGAGCCTTTGAAGGATATTCCGGCAGAAGATCTTCTTCCTCTTTTGTATGGAAATATTACACAAGGAACCAGTACACTCGGCTCTTCCGGTGTGCGTGTTCCGGGATCTGCGGGAGAAACATCGGAGGCGCTGGAGGAAAAATACGGTATCCGATCCCTGATCATGGCGGACGGACCGGCAGGATTGAGACTTCGTCAGCATTATCAGGTCAATAGAGAAAATGACTCGGTCTATGGGGCAGGAGTGCTGGCAAGTCTGGAAAATGGCTTCCTTGAAAAAGAAGAGGAGCATGAAGATGCAGATACTTATTATCAGTATTGCACGGCCTTTCCTATTGGCACAGCTCTGGCGCAATCCTGGGACAGAGAACTGCTCAGAGAATTCGGCCGGGCAATAGCCGTAGAAATGCAGGAATTTCATGTGGATCTGTGGCTGGCTCCGGGAATGAATATTCAGAGAAATCCGCTGTGCGGGCGAAACTTTGAGTATTATTCCGAGGATCCGCTGGTGGCCGGAGAAGTGGCTGCGGCAGTGACACAGGGTGTCCAAAGCCAGAAGGGGTGCGGCGTCACCATCAAGCATATGGCATGCAATAATCAGGAAGATAACCGTATGGGTGTAGATGCCAGGATCTCCGAAAGAACTCTCAGAGAAATCTACCTCAGAGGTTTTGAGATCGCTGTAAAGAAGAGTTCACCTGCGGCTATCATGTCTTCCTATAACCTGATCAATGGTGTGCACGCAGCCAATGACTATCAGCTGTGTACCCAGATCGCCCGAAAAGAATGGGGATTTGCGGGGCTGATCATGTCTGACTGGAACACGACTTGTTTTGATAACTGTAGCACTCCCTGGAAATGTGCGGCAGCCGGAAACGATATTATTATGCCGGGAAATTCAAATGATGATGAAAATATACGCAAAGCTTTTGCTGATGGAATGCTGACAGAAGAGATTGTCCGTGAGTGTGCTGGACGTATTTTTGCACTGGTACGCAGATTGGATGAGATGTAAGGTAATAGAACAAAAACGTCCAAAATTCTACAGATAGAGGATGAGGATTGGATAAAATCCAGGAAAAAAATAAGAAATGTCCAACATCGTGCCAATAAAAGATGATAATTGGACAAAATCATCTATAGCAAGGGAGATTTATCTTTCAAAATAGAAATGCCGGATGCAGGCTGTCACCAGCCCATCCGGCATTTCGTATGTTTACATCATATTATGGTATATTTTCAGATCTCTGAATTTTAAATTAGCAGATACCCTGAGCCAGCATAGCATCAGCAACTTTCTCAAAACCGGCAATATTGGCACCGGCTACGTAGTTGCCTTCCATGCCGTAGCGTTTAGCGGCATCATCGATATTGTGGTAGATGTTAACCATGATGTTTTTCAGCTTGGCATCAACCTCTTCGAAGCTCCAGCTCAGACGCTCGGAGTTCTGGCTCATCTCCAGTGCGGAAGTAGCTACGCCGCCGGCGTTGCTGGCTTTACCGCAGATGAACAGTACGCCGTTCTCCTGCAGATACTGTGTGGCATCCAGAGTGGTGGGCATGTTGGCACCCTCGCATACAGCCTTGCAGCCATTGGCAACCAGCTGTTTAGCGTCGTCCAGAAGCAGCTCGTTCTGTGTAGCGCAGGGAAGTGCGATATCGCATTTGATCTGCCATACGCCGCGTCCTTCATGGTACTCAGCGCTCGGTCTCTTCTCAGCGTACTCTGTCAGACGTGCACGATGAACTTCCTTAACCTCTTTCAGCAGTTCGACATCGATGCCTTCCGGATCATAGATCCAGCCTGTGGAGTCAGATACGGTAACGACTTTTGCGCCCATCTGCTGAGCTTTCTCGCAGGCATAGATAGCAACGTTTCCGGAACCGGATACGCAGCATACTTTGCCTTCCATGGATTCGCCGTGGCATTTCATCAGCTCTTCTGTGATGTAAAGAAGACCATATCCTGTAGCCTCTGTACGAGCCAGGGAACCACCGAAGCTTAAGCCTTTACCTGTCAGTACACCTTCGTAGGTGCCGCGCAGTTTCTTATACTGACCAAACATGTAACCGATCTCTCTTGCGCCCGTTCCGATATCACCGGCCGGAACGTCTACATCCTGTCTCTTATACACATCTGACGCTGCCGACGATACTCCTTGT
>CALZOU010000184.1 GCA_945827805.1 uncultured Lachnospiraceae bacterium | reverse complement strand
GATCTACACAAGGAGTATCGTCGGCAGCGTCAGATGTGTATAAGAGTCAGGGTATGGAATGTGTGGAATGTGGATGCTGCAGCTATATCTGTCCGTCCAAGCGACTGCTGGCACAGGCCATCAAGTCCATGCGACAGACGATTCTTGCCGACAGAAGAAGACAGAACGCGAAAGGAGGCAAGTAAGCCATGGCAGAAGAAAAAACTTTACTGAATGTGTCTTCGTCACCCCATATCCGTGTGAAGGCCGATACCTGTTATCTGATGAAAATGGTCGTGGCAGCTTTAGCTCCCGCAGCTGTTTTTGGTATCTTTAATTTTGGACCGAGAGCCCTGCTTATTCTGGCATTGTCCATCGCTTCCGCCTGCTTTTTTGAGGCCATGATGGATAAGATCCTGCATAAGCCGCTGTCTATCGGTGATTTCAGCGCCGTAGTCACGGGACTTTTGCTGGGCATGAACCTGCCGGTGGGTGTGCCGTGGTGGATGCCGATCCTTGGCTCTGCTTTTGCTATTATAATCGTAAAAATGCTGTTTGGCGGTCTGGGTGAAAACTTTATGAACCCGGCCCTTGGCGCGAGATGCTTTCTGCTGATTTCTTTTGCAGGAAAAATGTGTGACTTTACGGTACCTGACAATACTTTTCTGACTGTTGCAGATGCTGTATCCGGTGCTACACCGCTGGCAGCAGTAAAGGCAGGCGAAGAGATCAATCTTATGGCTTCCTTTATCGGTTATACAAAGGGTACTATCGGTGAGACCTCTGCGCTGCTTCTGCTTCTGGGCGGTATTTTCCTTTGCGTGACAAAGATCATCGACTGGAAGATTCCGGTATGCTATATCGGCAGTTTCAGTATTTTTGTGCTGCTGTTTGGCGGTCACGGATTTGATCTGTATTATCTGGCCTGTGAGCTGTGCACCGGCGGTCTGATGCTGGGCGCATGGTTTATGGCTACCGATTACGTTACTTCACCCATTACCCCGAAGGGGCGTGTCGTTTACGGCATTATCCTGGGTGTGCTGACAGGTATATTCAGACTCTTTGGTGCCAGTGCGGAGGGCGTATCCTATGCGATCATCTTCTCCAACCTTCTGGTGCCGCTTCTGGAGCGGGTGACCATCCGTAAAGCCTTTGGACGAGGAGGACATGCGCGATGAAAAAAATTCTGAAAGATGCTTTTGCGTTATTAATGATTACTCTGGTTGCCGGAATTCTCCTGGGATTTGTTTATTCCATCACGAAAGAACCCATTGCCCAGCAGGAGCAGCTGACGAAGGAAAGATCCTGTCAGGAAGTTTTTGCTGATGCAGCGACTTTCGAAAATGATACGGATGATCTGGAGGCTGCCGCAGCAGCTATGAAAGCTGCCGGTTATGAGGTACAGACTCTGTCCGAGATCCTGGTAGCGAAGGATGATTCCGGAAGTACCCTTGGCTATGTGCTTTCTCTGGTTGATCCGGAAGGCTACGGCGGTGACATCAGTTTTATGATGGGCATCCGTCTGGACGGTACGTTGAACGGTATATCTATTTTATCCATCGGTGAGACCGCAGGTCTCGGTATGAATGCGGATACAGATGCCTTCAAAAGCCAGTTTGCCAACAAAAAAGTTGAGAAATTTACCTTTACAAAGACTGGTTCCACATCCGACAGTGAGATTGATGCTTTAAGTGGTGCAACCATTACTACCACTGCAATGACAAATGGTGTCAATGCCGGACTGGCCGCCTTTAGTTCCCTGGGAGGTGAGAAATGACCATGAAAGAAAATACACCGATTGAGCGCCTCTATAATGGTATTATCAAAGAAAATCCGACCTTTGTGCTGCTTCTGGGTATGTGTCCGACACTGGCCGTAACCACCAGCGCTGTTAATGGCCTTGGTATGGGCCTGACTACCATGGTCATCCTTACCATGTCCAATCTGATGATCTCTTTATTGAGAAAGGTGATCCCGGATGGCGTGCGTATGCCGGCCTATATCGTTATTGTTGCTTCCTTTGTAACTATTGTACAGTTCCTTCTGCAGGGCTTTATCCCTTCGCTGTATTCAGCGCTGGGTATCTATATCCCGCTGATCGTTGTAAACTGCATTATTCTGGGCCGTGCAGAGGCTTATGCTTCCAAGAATAAAGTGATTGCTTCTATTTTTGACGGTATCGGCATGGGCCTCGGTTTCACTCTGGGCCTGACCTGTATCGGTATCGTCAGAGAGCTTCTGGGCGCCGGAAAGATCTTTGGCATCAGCGTTATGCCTTCTTTCTATACACCGATCACCATCTTTATTCTGGCACCGGGTGCCTTCTTTGTACTGGCATTCCTGATTGCTTTCCAGAATAAATTTAAGATCGGCAGCGCCAGAAAGAACCAGGATGGCTCCACAGCCTGCTCCCGCACAAGCTGCATGAACTGCGGAAACCGCATCTGCAGCGGCAGAATGGCAGAGCCAAAGACCACAGGTAAGGAGGAAAAAGCATGAGAGAACTGATCATGATCGCCATCGGCGCAGCCTTCGTAAACAACGTGGTACTTAGCCAGTTTATGGGCCTGTGTCCGTTCCTTGGTGTTTCCAAAAAAATTGATACGGCAGCCGGCATGGGCGGTGCTGTTATTTTCGTTATCACAATTTCGTCCTTTGTGACCAGTGTGATCTACCGGTTCATTCTCGTACCGGCAAATATCACGTATCTGCAGACCATTGTCTTTATTCTGGTGATTGCAGCCCTGGTACAGCTGGTGGAAATGTTTCTTAAGAAGACAATCCCGGCGTTGTATAAGAGTCTGGGCGTATACCTGCCTCTGATCACTACAAACTGTGCCGTTCTGGGTGTTGCTCTGACCAATGTACAGAACGATTATGGTATTCTTTCCAGTACTGTAGCCGGTATTGCTACGGCTGTTGGTTTTACCGTTTCCATCGTGATCATGGCCGGTCTGCGGGAAAAGATCGAGTATAATGATATTCCGGAGCCTTTTAAGGGTGTGCCGGTAGTACTGTTGACGGCAGGACTTA
>CALZOU010000183.1 GCA_945827805.1 uncultured Lachnospiraceae bacterium | reverse complement strand
TACACAAGGAGTATCGTCGGCAGCGTCAGATGTGTATAAGAGACAGGGAGGGCCCTCCATTTCCTGTATTTTTGTCAACAAATACTGCCCGGCAAACACCGGGCAGTACATAGACTTTTTCAATTTTCTAACACAACCGTCAAGGCATTATTTTATGCAAACAGCGGTTTCAGAGCCTCAGCCAGCTTGTCCTTCTGTGCTTTTGCCTCGGCCAGATCTTTGCCGAGTGTTGTAAAGTATGTTTTGATCTTCGGCTCAGTACCGGACGGACGAACCACTACGGTAGCTCCACCTTCCAGAGTATAGATCAGAACGTTTGCAGACGGAAGACCTGTCTCTTCCGGTTTGGTGTAGTCTACGACCTTAACTACTTTGTAGCCAGCGATCTCTGCAGGCGGATTCTCACGCAGCTGCTGCATGATACCGGTCATTTTGTCCATACCGGTCAGGCCTGGGAACTCATAGCTGTCTACCAGGTTGAGGTAACGGCCATACTCTGCGTAGATCTCTTCCAGACGCTGTTTTAAAGAACTGCCGATACTTCTGTAGTAAGCAGCCATCTCACAGATCAGCATGGAACCGATGATGGCATCCTTATCTCTTACGTACGGTCCGGCCAGATAGCCATAGCTCTCCTCAAAACCGAAGATAAATCTGTCAACCTCACCGGCTGCTTCCAGATTGGCGATCTGATCACCAATCCACTTGAATCCGGTAAGTACGTTTCTCATCTCTACACCATAATGCTCTGCTACTGCGTCAGCCAGCGGTGTGGATACGATGGATTTAACAGCCACTGCCTTCTCCGGCATGGTGCCTTTCTCGATACGGCCTGCGCAGATGTAGTCGAGAAGAAGTACGCCTACTTCGTTTCCGCTTACCAGCTCATAGGAACCATCCGGACACTTCATGGCGATACCTACACGGTCGGCATCGGGATCTGTTGCCAGCATCAGGTCAGCGCCTGTCTCTTTGGCAAGATTCAGTCCCAGCTCCAGAGCGGCAAAGATCTCCGGATTGGGATAGCTGCAGGTGGTGAAATAACCGTTGGGATATTCCTGTTCCGGAACGATGGTCACGTCGGTAATACCGATGTCTTTCAGTACCTGAGTAACAGGAACGAGACCGGAACCGTTCAGCGGGCTGTAAACCAGCTTCAGACCGGCACTCTTGCAAAGACCCGGACGAACCTGACGGGATTCGATAGCATCGTACAGAGCACGTTTGCAGTCATCACCAACGAAACGGATCAGCCCCTTCTCTACGCCTTCTGCAAAGGACATATATTTGGCACCTGTCAGAACATCTGTTTTCTGGATCTCGGCATATACGATGGCTGCCGCATCATCAGTCATCTGACAACCATCCGGACCATATGCTTTATAACCATTGTACTTAGCCGGATTGTGAGAAGCTGTGACCATTACACCAGCATTGCAATTGTAGTAGCGTGTAGCAAAGGACAGTGCCGGAACCGGCATCAGTGCATCATAAATACGAACGTTAATGCCATTGGCAGCCAATACACTGGCAGCGTTTTTTGCAAATACATCACTCTTTAAACGGCTGTCGTAGCTGATCGCCACTG
This sequence comes from uncultured Lachnospiraceae bacterium, assembly GCA_945827805.1. Taxonomy (GTDB): domain Bacteria; phylum Bacillota; class Clostridia; order Lachnospirales; family Lachnospiraceae; genus UBA11957. The sequence continues at coordinate 1,430 of CALZOU010000183.1, read as the reverse complement.
TCTGGGTACCGCCCTGTGTCTTAACCCAGTTTGCCAGACCCTGTGTTGCCTGACGTACAACATAAATATTCATGCGGTTTGTACCTGCTCCCAGCACGCCGCGAAGTCCTGCTGTACCAAATTTCAGTGCAACTGCAAAACGGTCTTTGATTTCTTCATCATTTCCGGCAATTCTGGCAAGCTCCGGATTCAAGTCTGCATCTTCCAGATCGGCTTCCAGCCAGCGTTTGTAATCTTCCTGATACATGTTAACCACTCCAATCTTATTTTTCAGTCTTATTTTGTGCATTATTACAAAAATACAACTATAATATACCTGTTTTATTGGTGTCTGTCAACGAAAGTGAGGGGAAATTTTATGACAAAATTTACTCGTCCGGTTTGTCCACAGTTTCTCTTTCTTAACCCGCACTAATCGTCACTCTCCACCGGAAAGCCAGTAAACAGCAGTAATAAATTTACTTTTTCTGACAACAAACCGTACGCTTTGTGATATACTGTTGTCAGCTTACCACAAAGGAGAATATGTATTTATGGAATCTGTTGAGAATCAGCTGTCCCATCTGGACAATACCATGATCCGGGATAAACTGCTGTCTGATGATATTTTTGATCTGGTTTCTGCCAATATGCTGCCGTTAAAAACTCTGATGGCCTATTATCAATGCGCGATCATGGAAGTGGAAACAAAATTCCGTGTGCTCAACGAAGAGTTTTCTCTGCAGTATGACCGAAATCCTATTGAGTCCATTAAAACACGATTAAAATCCATTGAAGGCATCTTAAAAAAACTTCGCCGCAAAAATCTTCCGCTGACGCTTGCTTCTATTGAACAGGAGATCCGGGATGTGGCAGGTATTCGTGTGATCTGTTCTTTCAAAGAGGATATTTATATGCTGGCCAACTGTCTGCTGGAGCAGGACGATATCACGCTGATCGAACGCAAGGACTATATAGAGCATCCCAAGGAAAGCGGCTACCGCAGTCTGCATCTGATCATCGAGGTACCGATCTTTTTACAGAATGAAAAGCGGCCCATGAAGGTGGAGGTACAGCTTAGGACTATTGCCATGGATTTCTGGGCAAGCCTGGAACATAAGCTTCGCTATAAAAAAAATATTCCTGCAGAACAGCTTGATGAGCTTTCCCGTGAGCTGTACAGCTGTGCTGAGAATATCGCATCCATTGATGAGCGTATGAATGGTATTCATATCCAGATGGAGAGGACTTTGGCTGAGCAGGAGGCTGAAAATAAGAAGAAAAAATGGCCGTTACTTCCGGGACTTTCCTGAAAATGCCAGGCAAAGTCTGATGATTTATAATTGACGGGAGTTGTCAAAAAGGGGAAGCCACTGGGTAAGCAGGAAAAATCTCATGCTCCTACTGCGCTCGCTCCGAGCCTGTAGTCTCGGAGTCGTGCTCGTTAAAGT
>CALZOU010000182.1 GCA_945827805.1 uncultured Lachnospiraceae bacterium | reverse complement strand
CTCGAAAAGTCGCTTAAAAACACATGAATATATCCCGCCAGATGCTTCCGGCTGTCCTGTTTTCTGATGCAGAATGTCAGAAAATGCTGACAAGTCAGAGCTGCCCGGTATCTTCATAGATTCAATTCGCAACCCCATCTTCTGCATCGATGGAGATTGCTCACTCCTAAATCATGTTCCTCCGGCCTCATCATCAAGTGATTCTTCCTGTTCCGAACAGTTTCGACAAATCATTTATTTTCGGATCTGGCCGTCTCCGTAAATGATATATTTTGTGGACGTCAGAGCCAGCAGTCCCATAGGGCCTCTGGCGTGGAGTTTCTGGGTGCTGATGCCGATCTCGGCGCCGAAACCAAATTCGAAGCCGTCGGTGAAGCGGGTGGAGGCATTAACGTATACGGCGGCAGCATCTACCTCACGCAGAAACTGCTGTGCGTGTTCATAATCTTTCGTTACAATGGCCTCAGAATGACCGGTGTTGTAGCGGTTGATATGGGCAATAGCTTCGTCAACGGAATCCACTACTTTCAGAGAAATAATACGGTCCAGGTATTCTCTTCCCCAGTCTTCCTCGGAAGCTTCATGAATCTGTGGTACCAGCTTTCTGGCTTCTTCATCGCCGCGGATCTCCACATCTTTTTCAAACAGAGCTTTGGCAATCTTCGGAATAACTTCTTCTGCCACTTTGCTGTGAACCACCAGAGATTCGCAGGTGTTGCAGGTGCCCAGACGCTGGGTCTTGGCATTTACGATAATGTTTACGGCCATATCAAGATCGGCAAATTCGTCTACGTATACATGGCAGTTGCCGGTTCCGGTCTCGATTACGGGTACGGTGCTGTTTTCCACTACAGTACGGATCAGGCGGGCACCGCCTCTGGGAATCAGCACATCAATGTAGCGATTCAGGCGCATCATTTCCCGGGCAGTCTCATGAGAGGTGTCGGTCACCAGCTGAATGCTGTCCTTTGGCATTCCCGCCGAAACCAATGCATTCCGAAGAATCTCTGCAATAGCTGTATTGGAAGAAATAGCGTCACTGCCGCCTCTCAGGATCACAGCGTTTCCGGTCTTAAAGCAAAGGCCAAAAGCATCTGCCGTTACATTCGGACGGGATTCATAAATAATGCCGATCACACCGAAGGGGACTCTCATCTGTCCGATCATCAGACCGTTAGGACGTTTTTTCATGGAAAGTATCTCTCCGATGGGATCATCCAGTGTTACGATCTGCTCCAGCCCCTCGGCCATAGCGTCGATACGGGCGGGATTTACCATCAGACGGTCTAATAGCGCTTCGGACATACCGTTTTCTCTGCCGCGCTTAAGATCCTGTGCATTCGCCGCAAGGATCGTATCTGCAGACTGGCGCAGGGCTTTGGCTGCCTCCAGCAGAGCTTTATTTTTTTGTTCACTGGAAACTTTTGCCAGTACAGCGGCGGCATCTTTGGCACGCTGTCCCATTTCTGTTAATGCAGTCATCTCTGTTCCTCCCTGAAAATACATAGTATCAATTTTACAAAAGAATCCTTGGGTTTACTCTTTTTTTTCTCTCAAAAACTCCTCAACTTCACTCATCAGCGGAATCGAGGGTGCGGCGCCCTGGCGGGATACGGCGATAGAGCTGGCCGCTGAAGCAGTATCCAGTGCTTCTCTGACACTGTTTCCTCTGGTGAGACAGGTAAGCAGATATCCACAGAAGGTATCCCCCGCGCCTGTGGTATCCACAACTGTATTCTTATAAATCTGCTGCCGGCAGTATTGTGTATCATCCTGATAACAGGAACCCTCGGATCCCAAAGTCAGAACCACCCTGGCACCGGGGTATTTTTTACGAAAAGCTGCCAGTATGGCTTCAGGATCTGTCTCGCCGGTAAGAGCCTCACCTTCAATCTCGTTGACAATAAACAGATCCACCAGCTCCAAGGGATAGGTCGTAAGCGTTTTTGTGATGGGCGATGGGTTCAGCACCACCTGAGCTTTGGCTTCTTTGGCTTTCTCCATAATATAGGGTACCAGATTGATCTCATTTTGCATCAATACAAAGTCCTCGGGCTCCACATCATGCATCACCTCATCTACAAACTCCTCTGTCAGCATATGATTGGTTCCGGAATACACAATAATGGCATTCTGACCGCTGTCACTTACCTGCAGCGCTGTATGGCCTCCGTCAGCATCCAGTTCCCGAAGATATGTCAACGGTACGCCGTTTTCCACGAGACAGTCTTTGAGGATGCCTCCGTCTCTGCCGATACAGCCCACATGATAGACCTCAGCTCCCGCTCTGGCCAGAGCAATAGTCTGGTTCAGGCCTTTTCCACCGGGGAAATAGGACAGATTTTCCGCCAGTATGGTCTCACCGGCCCGTACAAAATCCTGTACCCGGTACACACGGTCAACATTCAGTGATCCAAAGTTAAAGATTTTCATTGTCTCCTCCTGTTCTCTGCCCTCAGAAGGCAGCTGTCAGTCCAGATATCTCTTTGTTCTTACATATTCAATTACCGATGTGGAATGCTCAGGATTGGCCACAAAAAGCGTTCCCACTTCTTTTCCGGCCATGACATCCTGGATCACACCCTGACGGGCCGCATTGGCGATCACCATGTCAGCACCCATTCCGCAGGCGATCAGTGCCGCGGAAAGTTTGGTCCTCATGCCTCCTGTGCCGTAGCTGGTATGAGATTCTCCTGCCGTACCAAGAATCTCTTCTGTGATTTCCTGCACCAGAGAGATAGGCTTTGCCTCGGGATCTGTATTGGGATCAGCCGTATATAAAGCATCAATATCCGACAAAAGGATCAGAAGATCCGCTCCGATCAGTCCTGCCACCACAGCGGAAAGGCGATCATTGTCACCAAATTCGATCTCCTCTGTGGAAATCGTGTCGTTCTCATTCACGATGGGCACAACCCCCATCTGCAAAAGCGCATTGAACGTATTTCTGGCATTGGTGCTGTTTGGCTCGTCCAGCACCGTATGTTTGGTGATCAGTACCTGAGAGGCCACATGGCCGTACTCTGAAAACAGTCTCTGATACACCATCATCAGCCGGGCCTGTCCTACGGATGCACAAGCCTGTTTTTTTGCCAGATCTGCCGGACGTTCCTTCATGCCCAGGGCCTGACGGCCAACACCAATGCTGTCTCTTATACACATCTCCGAGCCCACGAGACCGTACTAGATCT
>CALZOU010000181.1 GCA_945827805.1 uncultured Lachnospiraceae bacterium | reverse complement strand
CTACAGTATAGACCAGGCCATAGACCACAATCAGCCAGAACAGCCGAAACCACTGACTGGTCCAGCCAAGCATAAAATAGGCATAGCAATCGATCTGCCATTCAAGGGATGCCGCAAACTCCGCCACCACAAAGGCACGCACACACATATAGCCCACATCCTTCGCACTGGCTTCACAGCAGCAAAAAATAAACAGATACATTAATCCTACCGCTGCCATCATGCATAATATCCACAGTACATTTTCCAGACCTTTAGTCAGTTCCAGGAAAACAGCCTGTATGACAAGTGCCAGTCCGCACACACCGACAAACTTCCATCCGGTGATCCGTCGTTTCATTTCCATAATACAAAGAAGGCAGGCCAGCCACTCTGCCAAAGCCGTAAATATTCTTGGTATATCCGGCAAAATCATCTGCAGCGCTGTTTCACTCATTTTCTCTCACCCCAATATTTTGTCAGTTCCTGCATAAACGCATTCATCCGGGGGCGGCTGATCTGCAGTGCCTCTCCGTGAACAATGGCGCACTTATCCTTGATGCCGTCTACATGCTCCAGATTGATCAGATAGCATTTATTTCCCCGGGAAAATCCTATGTTTGTCAGCTCCTCTTCCACAGATTTCATGGTGCCGGGTGAAATGTGGTTTCCGGAGGCACTGTGATAGATCAGGTTGTGCCCAACACTCTCTACATAATAAATATCTGCCACCTTCAGCCGCACGATCCCGCCCTTTACCGGCACCGTGATCTGATGGCTCTCACGTTTGCGGATCCTGGCGATGGCCCGGCTCAGCTTCTGGCTGAACGCAAAATAGGAGACCGGCTTTAATATGTAATCCAGAGCATCCACTTCGTAGCCCCGGATGGCATACTGCGTCATGTTGGTGATAAACATGATCACCACCTCTGAATCCTGCTTGCGTATCTCCTCCGCTGCTGACATTCCGTCCATAAAACGCATCTGAATATCCATAAGAATGATGTCAAACTGCGCTTTATATTTTGCGGTTATGCCGTCACCGTCTCTGTATACCGTAATATCGATCTCCTCACCATAGGTTTTCTGATATTCTTTCAGATAGCCGGTGAGCTGCTGTACATACATCTCCTCATCTTCCACAATGGCGATCCTGATCATGGTTTCCCCCGTTTTCTCTGCTTTCCCTCTGCAATCTTTTTTGTAAAAACTTTACTTATTTTATATCATGGATATACCCTATTTACAAGCAACGAAGCAGGGATTATAAAATAGCCGTTACAGAGAAAACAGGATTGTCTCCTGTATCTCTGTAACGGCTATTTACACCAGTACAGCAGAAAGTTAATTTTGCCATACTAAAGCAAAGCAAAGGACAAAAATAAACAAACCGATACATCCGGCAGCAATTACAGCTCCTTTCAGATGATCAAAAAAACCGTTGCGCATCATCACGACAAAATTCAGTCCCCAGACTACCACTCCGGCAATCAGTGCGCAGATGAGATTAGCCAGAGGCGTAGCGGGAATGTGACGATCCCAGATACCGGCTCCCATGCAGGCAATGCTAAGATACAGCGCCAGACACATAAACACAATCCACTCACCGGCCATCTGTTTCGGCTCGGCCCCCAGTACCAGCTGTATCATCATTGCTGCCAGCAAAGCCCAGAAGGCAAACCAGCAGCCGTTTCTCTCGATACCTCTTAACTTGATCTCCTGCATCTCATCCAGATTATTTTTCATTTTCCACTTCATCATCTTCATCCTCCCAGAAAATATCATCCAACTTTACACCCAATGCTTTGCAGATGGCAATACACAGCTTGATGGACGGATTGAACTCACCTGCTTCGATCAGACCGATGGTCTGGCGTGTTACCCCGGCTTTCTTAGCCAGCTCTGTCTGTGACATGTCTAACTCGATCCGGCGAAATTTCATTTTCAGATTTCTCATGTACGGCCCTCCTTTGTATTTCCGTCTTTCTGATGTAAAGTATATATTGCATTTCAGGATATGTCAAGTATATATTTCGTTTTTATTTTATATTTTGCTTTTGCAATGTGAAGAGTGGTGAGCTGAATTGACCGCTGAATTTACCGGCTGAATTTACCAACTGTTAATCGACATGGAAGGATACAAAAAGGGCGGATACACCGCCCTTTTTCTCAGCAACTTCAAACCTTCTCAAACCACTTCCCTATATCACCGTATTTCTCCCGCAAAAACGCAAACTTTTCATCCTTCTCCAGTGCGGCCAGAAGGGCAGATTTCATCTGCTGTGTCATTTCGTTTCCACCATTTCTGCCTTCACCGTCCTGCGTTCCGTCAATTTCAGGCTCGTTATGATTATTTTCCTTACTCTGTGTTTCATCATCCTTTTTCCGCAAATGCGTATACAGAATCGATTCTGACAGATCCACCGGCTTTTCAAGGCTGTCCATCATTACTTCCAGCAGTTCTCTGCATTTTTCAGCATCTTTTTCTTCAACGGCAACCGAAAAAGCCACCGTATACTTACTGTAATCCCAGCCGTAAATTCCCATGACCTGTTGTGCATATTCCGCCAGCGCCCAGGCACGATCTCTGTCATTTTCCCAGACAGCAACGGTAGCCAGCTGATCCAGCTGCAGAAAAACTTCCTGGAGCAGCTGATTGATTTTCTGTTCCAGAAGTTTGCCGGCTGCTCCGGCATTTTTCTTCTTCATCTCCATGGAGATCTGGAGCTGTCCCTTATCCAGACCATCGTAGGTCGGAATTTTATCGATCAGCTGCCCGGCACGGTCATATTCTTCTTCCTGGATCAGTCGGGAAGCCAGCATATACCGGGCACGATTAGCGTATGCAGGATCATCTGACTCGGCAACTCTTTCAAATAACTCTACTGCAACTGCCGTATTTCTTTCCTGCTGCTCTGCTGTACAGGGAACTATGATGGAAAGCCCCGTCAGAAGTGAGGCCATCTGATGCATAAGCTCCACGCATGACGGATACTCTTTCACCAGTTCCCGAATCCGCTCCACGGCACTGTCCACACTTGTTTTTCTGGCAATTTCAGAAACCTCTGCCATATAGCTTACGATATCTTCTGTCGTCAGATTTTCCCGGAAACAAAGTAGGGTGTTCAAATCTGTCTTAAGCAGCCTGGCCAGCGGTGAAAGGAGCGTCACATCCGGAAACGTAGCTCCCGTTTCCCTTAGTTAAAGATATTGTTGGGTATCTCAAGATGTGTCATTCGAT
>CALZOU010000180.1 GCA_945827805.1 uncultured Lachnospiraceae bacterium | reverse complement strand
ATTGTGGCCATGGGAACCAGCCTTCCGGAGCTGGTAACTTCTGTGGTGGCAGCCAGAAAACATGAACTGGACATGGCTGTAGGCAATGTCATCGGCTCTAATATATTTAATGTGCTGCTGATTCTGGGACTGGCAGCGACTATCAGTCCTGTGACCATGCATATGGAGAATCTGATCGATGCGGCGATACTGATCGGGGCCAGCGTACTTGTCTGGATCTTCGCCAGGTCAAAGGAAAAAATCGTCAAAAGCGAGGGTGTTGCGATGCTGGTTATGTATGCGGCATTTATGGTGTACATCTGTGTCCGGTGATGAAAAAAGTAAAAAAACGCCTTTTTTAATTTTACAAAGAACTTACAGAGAATACCTGTCATATTGATAGCGGGTATTCTTTTTTTTTTGTATTCTTTGTGACTGTAAGGAGGACAAAGATATGACAGATATTTTGGTGGGCCTCTTACTGATCCCGGCGCTTGGGCTTGGCTATCTGTGCTGGGCAGTGAGAACGCTGAGAAAATAGGCGCATATAAGCGTATTAAGCAAAGAAATGGAGAATAATGTTATGAAAAAGAAATTTGCAGCATTAGTAATCACAGCTGCTATGGCAGCAGCAACACTGGCAGGATGCGGCAGCAGCTCATCCCAGGCACCGGCAGATGCGCCGGCTTCTGCTGAAACAACAGATAACACCGCAGCATCTGCAGCAGAAACAACAGATACTACAGCATCTGCTACAGAGGAAGCAGCACCGACAGCAGATAAAATGACCGGTGATATTTCCATCCTGACCCGTGAGGACGGTTCCGGTACCAGAGGTGCTTTTGTCGAGTTGATGGGTATCGAAGTGAAGAACGATGCCGGTGAAAAAGAGGATATGACCACACCGGATGCCGGAGTGACCAACAGTACAGAGGTTATGCTTTCTACAGTAGCAGGAAATCCGCAGGCCATCGGTTATGTATCGCTGGGTGCATTAAATGATACTGTAAAAGCTGTACAGATCGAGGGCGTAGATGCCACAGCTGACAATGTATCCAATGGTACATACACAGTATCCCGTCCGTTCAATATTGCAACACTGGATACAGTAAGTGATTCTGCTAAAGATTTTATTGGTTATATCCTTTCCGCTGACGGTCAGGCAATCATCGAAGAGAATGGTTATATTGCCATTGCCAAAGATGCAGAACCCTACAGCGGCAGCGGTGCTACAGAAAAAGTTGTCGTAGGTGGTTCTTCCTCCGTATCTCCTGTTATGGAAAAACTGAAAGAGGCTTATGTGGCTGTTAATCCGAGTGCAGATATTGAGATCCAGACAAGTGATTCTACTACAGGTATGAATGACACGGCAGCAGGTACCTGCGATATCGGTATGGCTTCCCGTGAACTGAAAGACACAGAACTGGCAGCCGGACTGACCAACACCGTAATTGCTAACGATGGTATTGCTGTAATCGTCAATAAAGAAAATCCTATCACCAATCTGACAAAAGACCAGGTGATGAATATCTACACAGGCAATGTAACCGCATGGGATGACATTACGGAGGAATAAACAGAGATGAAACAGGCAAAAGAACGCATCATGCAGGCGGTATTCGCCCTCTGCGCCTGCGTTTCTATCCTGGCAGTCATACTGATCTGTGTTTTCCTGTTTGCCAACGGAATTCCGGGGATCGCGAAAATCGGTCCCCTGAAATTCTTTACAGGGACGACATGGAAGCCGGGAAATGATAAATACGGCATTCTGCCGATGATCATGGGCAGTATATATGTCACCGGCGGTGCTATCCTGATCGGTGTGCCTATCGGCCTTTTGACAGCTGTGTATATGGCAAAGTTCTGCAATAAAAAGCTGTATCGTGTGATGAAACCTGCCACAGAGCTGCTGGCCGGTATTCCCTCTGTAGTTTATGGATTCTTTGGCATCAAAGTGCTGGTGCCGATGGTCCGTCAGCTGTTTGGCGGAGACGGAAGCAGCATTCTGACTGCTTCTGTACTTCTGGGGGTCATGATCCTGCCGACCATCATCGGTGTGATCGAGCCGGCAATCCGGGCTGTTCCCGAAAGTTATTATGAAGGAGCCCTGGCTCTTGGTGCCACCCATGAGAGGAGTATTTTCAGTGTGATGCTTCCGGCGGCCAAATCCGGTATTCTGGCCGGTATCATTCTTGGCATCGGCCGGGCTATGGGAGAGACCATGGCGGTAGTTATGGTCTGCGGAAACAATCCCCGTATGCCTGCAGGAATTCTTAAAGGGGCCAGAACACTGACCGCCAATATCGTTATGGACATGGGATATGCCACCGGACTGCACAGAGAAGCACTGATCGCTACAGGTGTTGTCCTGTTTATCTTTATCCTGATCATCAATCTGTCCTTCTCCGTATTGAAAAGGAGGAAAGCGTGATGAGTAAGACCAGAAAAATTGAAGCCGTACTGTGGAGATTATTGGTAAATCTTGCAGCGATCCTTACTATGGCGGTACTGTTATTTATTGTTATCTATATTCTGGTAAAAGGTATCCCTAATCTGTCGCTGGGACTGTTCTCTCTTCATTACACCACGGACAACCAGTCGCTCATGCCGTCTCTTCTGCATACGATTGAGCTTACGATCATGGGACTTTTGCTGGCAGTTCCGCTGGGTGTGTTTGCTGCAGTATTTATGAATGAATATGCAAAAAAAGGCAGCAAACTGGTAGCATTGACAGGAATCACCTCGGAGACTTTGACCGGTATTCCTTCTATCGTGTATGGTCTGTTTGGACTTCTGTTTTTTGTGGAGGCCTGTCATTTGAGAAAGACGCTGATATCCGGTGCTTTAACAATTGCGATCATGGTTCTTCCAACGATTCTCAGAACCACACAGGAGGCATTGCTGGCGGTGCCGGATACTTTCCGCGAGGCCAGCTATGGTTTGGGAGCAGGAAAATTAAGGACAGTATTTAAGGTGATCCTTCCCACAGCCATGCCGGGTATCCTGTCCGGTATTATTCTGGCTATCGGCAGGATTGTGGGAGAGTCAGCCGCACTGATTTACACCGCAGGTACGATTACTGATAAGTTTGCGGCTCCGCTGGATTCCGGACGTACGCTGGCAGTACATATGTATCTGCTGTCCAATGAGGGCCTGTATACTGACCAGGCTTACGCAACCGCTGTGGTTCTGCTGATACTGGTACTCTTGCTGAATCTCGGCTCCAAAGCGGTGGCCAATCGTATAACGAAAGAAAGGAACTGATTTCTGATGGATAAAATCAAGGTGGAGGATCTGAATCTGCATTACAGCAGTTTTCATGCTGTCTCTTATACACATCTGACGCTGCCGACGATACTCCTTGTGTA
>CALZOU010000179.1 GCA_945827805.1 uncultured Lachnospiraceae bacterium | reverse complement strand
CTGCTGCAACCATGGCGTATTCACCTGGGGCAAGAATGCCGCTGAAGCTGTACACAACGCTGTAGTTGTAGAGGAAGTAGCCCGCATGGCAACACTGACAGAGATGATCAATCCCAAAGTGCAGCCTGCTCCGGATACCATCCGCGACAAACACTTCTACCGTAAACACGGCGCAAACGCTTACTACGGACAGTAAGCTCTAACAACTGCATTAGTATTAAAAGGAAAAGTCAGGGTAATCAGACACCGGGGAAAACAAAAAGTGTCTGGTTACCCTTTCTTTTGCCAACTGTAATAATACTGCCACATACGGGCACTCCTGCTGTATATCGACTCCCCTCGATCATCTGTCTCAACAAAAACTGCAGGATATCCTCTGCGGCAGATCAGAAAGACCATATCCGTCCATTCAATCCAGAACGTATGATCCTCCACGATATCCCGCAGACTGGCCCCATAAAGCTCCATAAGGGCAAACATCGCATCCGTCTGGGGATAACTGAGTCCCCGTTCATACTTATACACAGCCTGAACAGAACCAAGACGCAGGTAGTCCCTGACCTGCTGGGCTGTGAGATGCTTCGCCTCCCGCAAACGCCGCAGATTCCTTCCGATGATTTTCAGATCATATTCCGGTCTTTCTCTTAATTCCATCGTTAATTCTTCTCCATTGATGGTTCGTATCTGTTCAGTGCCTTCATAGATACGATTCAAATATAACACACTCTCGTTATACTGTCATTGAACTCATAGTTTAATTCAAAAATGACAACAGAGAGCATATATTATATGTTGGTTAAACAAAAGCACCAGCCATGCCCTGACTGATGCCCCTTTGCCTTATCCTTTACATAAATACCCGCTTAATACTGTCATAATGAAGGAAAACACCCTGGTCAGCCAGAGCTTTGATCTCCTCTGCTGTAGCAAGGCGATAACCGTCTGTTTCTTCCGTCTGCAGCTTAAGATCCTCCTCCTTAAAATCCAGCACAAAACGGTACACATCTACAAAATAATTATCTCCCTCTCCCGGATTCTCCCGATGATAGGTAAACACATAGCCGCCTTCTGCGTTACTGACATCCAGGCCAGTCTCCTCACGGACCTCGCGAAGCACCGCATCATAGGATTCTTCGCCGGCCTGTGCTGCGCCGCCGGAAACTTCCCACCATCCGGGAGCCCATGCCTTGGTCATTACTCGTTTTGTGATCAGATATCGTCCATCCGGCCGGGCAACCACGCCCAGCACCGAGAGATGATACTCGCCGTCTTTCAGGCACCAGTCGTTTCTTTTCATAAGGCGTCCGGTACGATTTTTATTTGCGTCATAAATATCCCAGTATTCCATAGTTTTCCTCTTACTCCTTATTTTCCGATGCGGATATGGGGCTGATGCTCTCTGAACCAGTCCAGAGTCTCCATCACATAAGCCTTGTAATCCGCGTGAAGTCTCCAAACCTTTCCGGAAGGGTCTCCGATACACAAACTCATTTCCTCATGGGCAAAATCTCCGCCCTCACTGACCTCGGTCATCAGGTACGCATTCACAATATCCGTATATCGTATACATTTTGTATGAAAGAAATATCGGTGTATCAGAAGATGTTCTCCCAGACGGATCTCTCCCATATTTATGCCGTTTTTTCTCTCTTTTCTGACCACTTCTCTGGAAGGGCATTCACCATATAAACATTTCATTCTCTGTTCTCTTCCCTCTAAAAATGTTCTCAGTAACGAATTGATTATATAAAATCCCTGTAAAAAAGGCAATCCCATTTACGAATTTGACCTTTTACCGTATAATACATCGTAATTGTTCACTATTTTCACAGAGTATCTGTTCAGTACCTTCACAGATACGATTCGCAAAACCATGAAAATCGGCTACGCCGATGAGGTTTGCTCACACCTGAATCATGTTCTTACAGCCTCATCAGCAAGTGATTCGGCCTGTTCTGAACAGTTACTCCACGGATACAATATGTGAACTCATGAAAACAACAGGAGGTCAACACTATGCGCAGAAAAAAACGTTCCCACTTTCCTATTTTTCTGTTTCTCTGTCTGCTTTGCCTGCTTCTTCTGGGAATCCGGCAGCGCATCACTGCCGAAGATCCCTCTTTTTCTCTGCCCGGCATTCTGAAACAGTTCTCTTCTGCCAAAGACAAAGAAATTGCCTCATCTAAAGGTCCTCTGACCAGTGAAATATCTGCAGATATCCCTGCGGAATCTTCATCAACTGAAAGCACCGATATATCTTCCACAGAGGGGGCCCTTACTCCCGTCGACAACTGCTATTCCTACTATTATGAGCAACTTTCTGATGTGCAGCAGAGCCTGTATCATCAGCTCTATGCCTGCGTTTCTGCCCGGAAAGACAGTGTCAGCTTAAATACCACAGATTCAGATACGGTACACAAGGTATATCATTTTCTTCTCTACGATCACCCGGAGCTGTTCTGGTGCGTAGGAAGCAGCCAGAGCCAGATCTATACCGACAGAATCGAATTCATGCCGGAATACTCTCTGAGTCTTGAGGAAATTGCCAGCCGGAAATCTGAAATTGAGTCTCAGGCAGATGTCTGCCTGTCCGGTATTTCTGCGGATGCCGGCGACTATGAAAAAGTGTGCTATGTATATACATGGCTGATCAATACCGTAGATTACGATGAAAATGCCAGTGACAATCAAAATATCTACAGCTCTCTGGTAGGCCATGCCTCTGTCTGCGCCGGTTATGCAAAGGGTATGCAGTATCTGCTGAATCGTCTGTCCATACCCTGCATTTACCTGACCGGCACCCTGACAAAAGGCGGCAGCCATGCCTGGAATATGGTCTGCTGCAACGGCACCTGGTACCAATCTGATGTCACTTTCGGAGATCCTGTATTCGCCAACACTGAGGACCTGCCCAAGGACAACCTGAGCTATGCCTACCTCTGCTGCACCGATGCCCAGATCCAGGGTTCCCATATCCCGGATCAGGAAGTCAGCTACCCTGCCTGCACCTCTATGGATCTGAATTATTATGTTCAGAATGGATGGTTTGTGTGGAGTTACGATGAAAAATTGTTGAAGGACCAGATCATCACAACTTTAAAAGAAGGTGAACACGGATTTACCCTGCAGTGTGCCAACAGCGAAGTTTATCGTCAGGTCTGTGCGGGGCTTTTGGATACGATCGTTCCTGATGTGAGTCAGACGTATATGGAGCTTCATGGTCTGAAGCAGGTGAATTACAAATACAGTAAGGATACGGATATGCTGATTTTCAGTCTTTATTGGATAACTCATGATTTGAATTGACCAGCCAAGGGGACAGGTTCCGTGACTCACTCATCTGTCTCTTATACACATCTCCGAGCCCACGAGACCGTACTAGATCTCG
>CALZOU010000178.1 GCA_945827805.1 uncultured Lachnospiraceae bacterium | reverse complement strand
GTGTACAGCTTCAGCGGCATTCTTGCCCCAGGTGAATACGCCATGGTTGCAGCAGAGCACACCCGGCGTGAACATCGGATTGATATCTCCTTCGGTAAAGGTCTCGATGATTACTTTTCCGGTGTTAGCTTCGTATGCACCTTCGATCTCTTCTTTGGTCAGGCTTCTGGCACAGGGAATCGGTCCGTAAAAATAATCTGCGTGGGTAGTACCGTACAGAGGAATGCTGCGTCCTGCCTGAGCCCATGCGGTAGCCTGCGGAGAATGGGTATGTACAATACCGCCCATTTCCGGATATTTCTTATACAGTTCAATGTGTGTCGGAGTATCAGAAGACGGTTTGTATTTGCCTTCGATCTTGTTGCCGTCCAGATCCATGACTACCATGTCATCCGGAGTCAGCGCGTCATAATCAACGCCGCTGGGTTTGATCACAAAGTATCCGGTTTCGGGATCTCTGCCACTGACATTTCCCCAGGTGTAGGTGATCAGCTTACGTTTGGGCAGTTCCATGTTGGCTTCGTAAACCTGTTTCTTCAGTTCTTCTAACATAGTTATTTCTCCTTCCACATCTGGATTGTTTTGATGAGTTTGCGCTTTTCTTCGTCGGTAAACTCGGAAAGCAGGGAAAGGATCTCATTGTCGAGTGCTGTCGCGGTGTAGGATTCATCCATACTGCCAACCAGTGAATCAAGAGTCGTGCCGGTAAGACGGGCAAAATACATCAGCATGCGCAGGGACATGGCTGTACGGCCGTTTTCTACATTGCTGATATACCCCGGTGTTGCGTGCAGGACCTTTGCCACCTGATCTTGGGTAAGATGATGCTCCAGGCGAAGCTGTTTAACGCGCTTTCCCAAATCTGTCTCATTAAAGGTTCCCATAGTTTTTTGTTCTCCCCTATATTAAAGTGATATATTTTTTAACAATGCAAGGCATTGCAAATATAGTATAAGATAAAATATGGAAGAAAGCAATTTCTGATTCAAAAAATTTATACCTTTTCCTTATACTTTTCCATAATTTTTTCCTTTTACTTTTTTCGGAAAACGATTATAATATTACCTATTATGTCAGGATGGAGAAAGATCATGGAAGAGCATCAGAAATTTCTGGATACTGTGCTGGCGCTGATCGGTCAGCAGCTGGATAAGCTTAAGAGCCGGATCGCCGAGGGCGAAAAAGAGATCGAGGCCATGCATGAGTATTACTGGGAAAATTATACAGAAATGGATGAATACGGTTATGAAAATTTTGATAATCAGCAGGCACTGCTGAATCAGATCAATGCCAATGCCCGGCAGCACAATATGCATTCCCGGTATAAAAAAATGATGGATTCGCCATATTTTGGCCGGGTGGATTTTATATATGAAGATGAAGACGAACCGGAGACTTTTTATATCGGTATAGGTACCTTTTCCCCGGAGAAGGGCAGTGTACCGTTGATCTATGACTGGAGAGCACCGGTGAGCAGCCTGTTTTACGATTATGACAGCGGCGAGGCATCCTATGAGGCACCGGGCGGACAGATGCGGGGGGAGATCACATCCAAGTGGCAGTATAAGATCCGTAGGGGCAAGCTGGTCTATGCCGTTGAGAGTGATGTCAAAATCGATGATGATGTGCTCAGAGAGGAATTGTCCGGCTGCGGCGATACTAAGCTTAAAAACATTATCCGTACGATCCAGAAGGAGCAGAATGAGATCATCCGCAATACCAGAGACAGGATCATGGTGATCCAGGGTGTGGCCGGCAGCGGTAAGACTTCGGTGGCATTGCACAGAATCGCGTATCTGTTGTACCATGACCGGAAGAATCTTCGCTCGGAGAATGTGCTGATCCTGTCACCGAACAGTGTGTTTTCAGATTATATTTCCCATGTTCTGCCGGAACTGGGGGAGGAGCCTATCCGGGAGATGAGCCTGGATACCTTTGCCTATCGTCGGCTGAAGGATACGGTAAATGACTGTGAGGACCGCTATGACCGTCTGGAACGGCTTCTGGCCGGTGGGGATGACGGCAGCTTTCAGGAAAAACAGTCCCGGGAGTTTATGGACAGTCTGTATGGTTATGTGATGCAGCTGGAAGCAGAGCTTATGGATTTTTCGAACGTATCTATTAAGAGCTTTCACAGAAGCGCGCAGGAAATCCAGACGCTGTTTTATGAAAAATTTACGGAATACCCGCTTTTGACCAGAATGGATGCAGTGCGTGAATATATTGTGGATGAATATGAGACACTGACAGGGAAAGAGCTTTCTCAGGAGGAGAGCGATCGTGTTCGTATTCTTTTTGACGGTATGTATGAGACGAAGGATATCTATATTCTGTACAGCCGGTTTCTGGAAGAACAGGGATACACGGCTTTGCCCCACCGCAGATATGAGCAGAGAAAGCTTTCCTATGAGGATGTGTATCCGATGCTGTACCTGAAGCTGATCCTTACAGGCAGCGGACGGGATACCTCTATCCGGCATCTGGTCATTGATGAGATGCAGGATTACACGTATCTGCAGTACGAGATATTAAGTATGCTATTTGATTGTCCCATGACGATCCTGGGGGATAAGGCCCAGACCATGGATACGGCACTGCAGGATGTAACTAAATTCTTACCCTCGATTTTTGGAAAGAATATCCGGAAGATCGGGATGAATAAGAGCTATCGGAATACCCAGCCCATTGCAGCCTATGCTGCGTCACTGACCAAAGCTGAGGACATTGAGCTTTTTGCCCGGGATGGAGAGGCGGTAAGCTGTAATATGGCATCTGACCGTCGGGATACCCTGGAGTTTATTGCTGAGGATTTCCGGCAGCATGCCGGAAATACGGAAACGGCAGCAGTCCTGTTCCTGACAGAAAAAGAAGCGAAGGATGCTTATAAGACGCTTAAGGAGCTTTTTGCACAGCAGGGGATTTCAGGGGAACTGCTGTCCTATATTGACAGAGACAGCAGCAGGTTTTGTACAGGATTGACGGTCACTACGTTTTATCTGGCAAAGGGACTGGAATTTGAGACAGTATATGCGGTGACAGATGCTAAGCGCCGGGATACACTGACGACGCAGGCCCGCTATATTATGGCTACGAGAGCCATGCACCGGCTTTGTGTCTGTGAGGACAGTGCAATGCCGGACGGAAAGGATTCTTGAAAAAGGTAAGAGACAGCTTTGCAGCAGCAAGAGATTGTGATGAATGAAGAATCTTCGGCTGCAGAGTATATAAGAGTATATATAGGAGAAGGATTATCATGAAAGAAATGATTTTTGCGGCAGGCTACCTGATCGTCGGTTTCCTGCTGTTGATCAAGGGTGCTGATATCTTTGTGGAAGGAAGCTCTGCGGTGGCCAGAAAGCTGCATATTCCTACCATTATTATTGGGATGACGATTGTGGCCATGGGAACCAGCCT
>CALZOU010000177.1 GCA_945827805.1 uncultured Lachnospiraceae bacterium | reverse complement strand
GTACACAAACATGGGAGTTTACTCGGTTCCTATAACAACTGCAGTTATTATGTTTTGCATTAATTTTTTCTTTAATCCTATGTACGCATCATGGTGTCTTAAAATTAAGAAAACTTATTTTTATCCTTTGATGTTCAGACATTTATTTGCAACCGCTGTAATGTGTACTACCTTTTGGGGAATTAATAAACTAATTAATCCATGTAGCTGGATAGGATTAATTGTTTGTGCATTGTTAATGGCCTGCATTGGCGCTGCTATTTACTTTGCTATTACATTTAATAATGATGAGAGAATCGCAGTTATTTCATCAATAAAAAAGAAGTTGATAAAATGATGATGTTGTTGTGCATGTTGTGACCCACCTATGTGACCCCGCTATTTACCTGAGAAAAAACAGCGCGGTACGCTTTGCTACCTGAGTAGTTTGAAAGTTGTCTGGTTTATTGTCCTTTCTGTGCAACTGAAAGCCTACAAAATAAGGTAGGCAAGGAAAATAGAAAACAGCAGATGTGGGGGAAAAGAAGTAAGGACGATGTCTGGTTTGAGAATTATGAGGTTGTGAAGGAACAACTGAAGAAAGGCGAGAAACTAGAAAATAAACACAGGAGATGGCTGCAAAGGCAGAAAAAGGCTAATATCAGTGATGATAAGAGAGAACTGATAGAAAAATTGATGAATGGAAGCTCATCGGAATAAAAAGCTGGTGGGCTCCATTTTTTTAGAAGAAAAGTAAGCGATGAATAACCCACCGTTTAGACAGTTTCCTTTTTTCATGAGATAATTCTCTCATGGAGTGGAGCTTCTATACATCTTCTATGTTACTTTACTATTCGGACCATTTTACTTCACATCATTAGG
Organism: uncultured Lachnospiraceae bacterium; assembly: GCA_945827805.1. GTDB lineage: Bacteria > Bacillota > Clostridia > Lachnospirales > Lachnospiraceae > UBA11957. The sequence goes on along the minus strand of CALZOU010000177.1, from coordinate 2,599 downwards.
GTCCAGTTATTGATTTATAATTAAAACTGACCAGGGTTTTACGAGGAAAGCTGACCCACCTTAGCGGCGGGCTCGCGAGTAAGTAAGCCCAGTCCTGATCACTGTACCTTGAAAATTTAACATTTAAAATTGACCCACCCAATCAGACAATGTACAATCCTCCCTGTGCAATCGAGTCACAGAGAGGAGGCGAAAGAAGGTGTACGGATTGCAAGATTGGGCAGCTGTCCAACGGGTCTATAAGCAGACCCAATCAAAACGTAAAACAGCAAATATTCTGGGAATCTCCCGGAACACAGTAAAGAAGCTGCTGAAACTGAAGGAGGAGCCGAAATACAGACGGACAATATACAAATCCTGTCTGGATGAGTATAAAGAACTCATCATTGAGTGGAGATGTGAACCGTATGGGTTTAACGGTACACGTATCTTCAGGGAGTTACAGAAAAAAGGCTATTCCGGCAGTATTGGCCCTGTTTACCGGTTCCTGCAGAAGGTGGATGAAGATGTGGGGCTCATCAGTTCCAAAGCTACCGTCCGGATTGAGACGCCACCTGGAGACCAGGCGCAGTTCGACTGGTCAGAATACTCCATGGTAATCGGTGGCCGTGAACGGAAAGTGTATTGTTTCGCAATGATCCTTGCGGCATCCAGAAAAAAGGCGGTCTGTTTTTCCCTGAAAGTAGATGCCCCTGCGATTTATGAGGCCATACAGGAGCTGTTCGATGACCTGGGCGGTGTGACATTGGAATTATTGATCGATAATCCAAAAGCACTGGTCATTGAAAACAATCCGAAGAGTGAGGACGAGATCCAATATAATCCACAGGCTCTGATGATGGCGAAGCATCTGGGGACTGAACTGAATGCTTGTCCCTGTTACTGGCCCCGTAAAAAAGGCAAAATAGAATCCCCATTCAATTACATCGAGGAGCAGTTTGTCAAAGGGAACACATTTGCTACAATGGAAGAATTGAACCGGCGTGGTAAGGCGTTTGTAAACGAATGGTGCGATGAAGTTCATGGAACAACAAAGCGGATCCCGAACCAGCACTATCTGCTTGATGAAAAAGCTACGCTTCTTCCACTTCCCCAAACACACTACCGGACCAAACGGCTCCAGAAGCGTATCATTAGTCCCGACAGCTACATCAATGTTGGCGGCAGTAAGTACAGTGTGCCAGTGAAATATGTGGATAAAACACTGCAGTTTCGGGTGGTCTACGGATTTCGGATCGAGGTCTATGACATGAAGGAAAATCTGATACTGACAGTGGAGGCTTCAGAAGAGAAGCATGCTGTGCGGACGGACCCTTCGCACTATGACGCAATCGCAACTCCGGTCAGCACTTCTATTCCACAGATCCGGAGGGACTTTGCCAGACGTTTCTCAAACGGACAACGTTATCTTGACGCTGCTGGCAGGAAATTTGACCAGCCTACGCATTACGCGAGAAAGATCATGCTCCTGGGGGAACTGTATGATGATGCCACGCTTGACCGTTTTATCGGTTACTGTATCTCTTTGGATAAGATGGATATCACATCATTTAAAGGGCTCCTGAAAGAATACAATTCAGGGAATCTAACGCTGCCGGAAGCGTCTTCGGAAGACGTGGGTGCTGCCTGTAGTAAGGATTATCGGGATGATGACCCCGCCCTGACGCGCGACTGCAGTTATTATGAGACCAATGCGATGTTATCGGAGGTGCCCAGATGAAACAGAAGGAATATCAGACGAATGCGGAATACATCGAATCCATGATGAAACAGTTTAAGCTGGTAGATATGCGCGAGCAATACCGGGATCTGATCCAGGAAGCAGAATCTTCTGCCATGGATTATGAATCTTTTCTTGTCAGGCTTCTTTCAGTGGAGGAAGAAGGAAAACGTGACCGCCGAACGGAAAAGCTTCGCAGGGAAGCATGCTTTGAGGCCGAAAAACGGCTTGAGGACATTGACTACGGATTTAATCAGTCGCTGGACAAGGCTAAGATCACGGAACTTGGAAGGCTGGATTTCATAGATGCCGGCGAGAATGTCATTATTATCGGACCACCCGGTGTTGGGAAAAGCATGATCGCCACAGGGATCGGCATGAATGCCATCCGCGCGGGATATCGAGTGCTTTTTGCCAATGCCAAGGATCTGGTTGACCGGCTCTATGAAACGATGCAGGAAGGGAGACTACGGGAAACATTGGAAGAACTGAATAGGATCCCGCTGCTGATCATTGATGAACTTTCGTATTTAAAAATGGACAGAGAAAGAGAGAGCCTTTTCTTCCAGGTGATCCGCCATCGGTATGAAAAGAGCTCCCTTATAATTACGACCAACCTGCCCATGGGCAGATGGGACGAGCTGTTTACTGGCAAACTTGCAGCCACAGCGATCCTGGACCGCCTGGTGCATCACTGCCATATTCTTAGTATAACGGGTGACAGCTACCGTGTCAAAGGGTCAAAACAGAGTGTGAAATGAAAGGAATAAGTGAAATGAAGATAAATAAAGAAAAAAGGCAGTTTCTTAAGCAGGAACTTAGAGAATACGAAAAAGTCACACCTACGACGGGAGAAGAAAGGGAAGCCTTGCACGAATG
>CALZOU010000176.1 GCA_945827805.1 uncultured Lachnospiraceae bacterium | reverse complement strand
AAGGAGTATCGTCGGCAGCGTCAGATGTGTATAAGAGACAGCCTCTGTCCTGATCCACATCATAAACATCCACAATATTGGGATGAGACAGCTTTGCCGCCGCCTGTGCCTCACGGATGAATCTTTTGAGATATCCCTCATCCTGCTGCAGCGAATCTTTGATCATCTTCAGAGCTGCCTGTTTATGCAGAGTATGATCCATGATCCGATATACCACTGCCATGCCGCCTCTGCCAATCTCATCTATTATTTCATATCTGCCCTTCAGCATCATGCCGGACGATATCATACTGCTTTCTCCTTCAATCATTCGTGGTAGCATACACGGACGATATGCTGATGATGCTCACCGGTGATCCAGTCTACGTCGTCAGTGAGCCAACTCATAATGCCCAGCATATTTTTTTCCCAGGCTATGGTAGACTCCTTCTCTTCCTCAGTCATCGGGTGTTCCATGCTGGTATCGATCTCATTATAACCAAAGATATAGCCGCCGGCATTCCAGATAGAGAAGTTGCTGTCCGGACCCGGATCTACTTTACCTTCTCTTGCATCCACAAGAGCATCGTGACGTCTCTTATATTCTTCTTCGGATCCCGGTACCAGTTTTGTGATAAATACACGATGACGGATCATTTCTTTATTAGAGCGAACGATACCGAAATCATGGTACATCAGGCGCATGGACTGCCAGGGTGTGGAGATCCAGTCATAAGTTTCTCCCAGAAATCTGTCATATGTCTCAAGTTTTTCTTTTTCCTCAGCCTCTATCTCATAATCGGAATCTGTCTCGCAGTAACCAAACAAAATATTTTCCACGTTCCATACACTGAAATTGCAGATCCCTGCCATATCAAGAACCTCAGTCAGATCATTCCAGATTTTTCCAAGGCGCGCACGGTATTCGCCGCCCATTCCTTCTTTGATTTTCATGGCAAACGCATGTCTTTTCATGATGTATCCCCCTCCGTTTTCATTATGTTTTTTATGTGCCGGTGTTATTATAGCATGATATCCCCCCGTATTACAATGACATTTCAAATCCTGCTGCTCTCTCGCTTATCTTTCGTTTGCATTCTGTATCCGCATATCTCTTTTTCATAATTCACTGACTTTTTTCTTGCTACCCTCGATAAAGTAGAGTATGATAGGAACAGTGTAAAATCAGTCACATAAGGAGGATTGTATGAGACACCTGATGAGTCCGCTGGATCTGACGGTCGAAGAACTCGACCAGCTTCTGGATCTGGCCAATGACATTGAACGTAACCCTGAGAAATATGCGCACACCTGTGACGGCAAGCGTCTGGCTACACTTTTCTATGAGCCAAGTACACGCACCCGTCTGAGCTTTGAGGCAGCCATGATGAACCTTGGCGGTAAAGTACTGGGATTTTCCAGCGCCGCTTCCAGCTCTGCAGCCAAAGGTGAAAGCGTATCCGATACTATCCGCATGGTTTCCTGCTATGCCGATATCTGTGCTATGCGTCATCCAAAGGAAGGTGCTCCGCTGGTAGCTTCCATGGTTTCCCGTATTCCGGTGATCAATGCCGGTGACGGCGGTCATCAGCACCCGACACAGACATTGACAGACCTTTTGACTATTCGTTCCTTAAAAGGACGATTAAACAATCTGACCATCGGCCTTTGCGGTGATCTGAAATTTGGCCGCACCGTACATTCTCTGATCGAGGCTCTGGTGCGTTATACCGGTATTCGTTTTATCCTGATCTCTCCGGAGGAGCTGCGTGTTCCCGACTATATCCGTGAGGATGTTCTTCGTGCCAAAAATGTTCCTTTTGAGGAAGTGATCCGTCTGGAGGATGCGCTGCCAAAGCTGGATCTTCTGTATATGACCCGTGTTCAGAAAGAGCGTTTCTTCAATGAAGACGATTATGTGCGTATGAAAGACTTCTACATTCTGGATAAGGCCAAAATGGAGCTGGCCGGACCGGATATGCTGGTACTTCATCCGCTGCCGCGTGTTAATGAGATTTCTGTTGAAGTGGATAATGATCCGCGTGCTGCATATTTCAAACAGGTACAGTACGGTGTATACGTCCGTATGGCTCTGATTCTCACATTGCTGGAGGTGACTGTCTGATGTTAAACGTTGGTGCGATCGAAGAAGGTTTTGTACTGGATCATATCAAGGCCGGAAAGGCTATGACGATCTATCATGATCTGAAACTGGATAAGCTGGACTGCTGCGTGGCTATCATTAAGAATGCGCGCAGTGCAAAGCTTGGTAAGAAAGATATTATCAAGGTGGAATGTCCGGTGGATACGATGGATCTGGATATTCTCGGTTTTATTGATCATAATATCACGGTAAATGTGATCAGCGGCGGTCATATTGTTGAGAAAAAAGAACTGAAGCTGCCGAAGAAGATCACGAATGTTATTAAATGTAAGAATCCCCGCTGTATTACTTCTATCGAACAGGAACTGGATCAGGTGTTTGTGCTGACGGATCCGGTGAAAGAGGTGTATCGCTGTATGTATTGTGAGGAGAAGTACAGAGGGTCGCGGAATAAATAATTTTTATGTGTTGATTGACGGGGTGTGGTGACGGTCAGACCGGCCTTGGGCCACAGCATATGTATACTTTCTTTGCTCCTGCTGCGCTCGCTTCGAGCCTGTAGTCTCGAAGTCGTGCTCGCTAAAGTCGCGAAGAAAGTATACATATGCTGTGGCCCAAGGCCGGTCTGACCTGGTTATGGATGTTTTCAGGGGTTTTGTTTATACAATTTTCTTTCTAGTTGTTCTCGGTTTCGAAGGTGCATAAATGATGATAGAGAGCTGCGACAGGCAGTCCTACAACGTTGTTGTAGTCTCCTTCAATGGAGCGGACATAGATGGCGGCGCCGCTTTGGATTCCGTAGGCACCTGCTTTATCATAACAATCACCGCTGGCAATGTAGGCATCTATTTCTGCTTCGGTCATGGGATAGAAGGTTACTTTTGTTTCTTCGGCAAAGCTTTCTGTTTCGATTTTATCTTCTTTTTTCTGACAAAGAGTTACACCAGTGAATACACTGTGGGTTCTGCCGGAGAGGAGGTGGAGCATTTCTTTGGCTTCTTTTTCGCTTTTGGGTTTTCCCAGGATTCTTCCATCACAGGCTACAACGGTATCTGCGCCGATGACAATGGAACCTGCTTCGGCTTTCTGTGCGACGTCTTCGGCTTTTTGCCGGGACAATTCACATACTACTTCAGCAGGAGCTGTTTTTGTGATGATTTCTTCTATGTTGCTGACTGTGCAGTTATAAGGTCTGTTCAGATGCTCGATCAATTCTCTTCTTCGCGGAGATGCAGAAGCCAGAATTAGTGGAGCTTGCGCATTATGTTTATTCTGCATTGCATTTTCCTCCAAAAAATCATTACTTAGATCACTTAATAAGATCTCGTAAAGGCATACACTTGCATTTTTTGATCACTTTAGAATTTCTGTAAAAAAGGATTTATCCATTTATTCTTTAAACGGATTAAGTGGTTTTGTTACTTCCGGATTGTGTTGTAATTTCCCGGCGAATTGTGCAGGCGTACCAGAGGGATT
>CALZOU010000175.1 GCA_945827805.1 uncultured Lachnospiraceae bacterium | reverse complement strand
AGATCTAGTACGGTCTCGTGGGCTCGGAGATGTGTATAAGAGACAGCAGATAAGCTGGGAATCAAGAATGGCGATAAGGTTCGTGTTTCCTCACGCCGTGGTTCCATCGAGTCTACAGCCCGTGTGGGCACCAAGACATCCCCAGGTGAGAGCTGGATGCCTTTCCACTTCCCGGATGGAAATGCCAACTGGCTGACAAATGCAGCTCTGGATAAGTATGCTAGAATTCCGGAGTATAAGGTTTGTGCGGTTAAGATTGAGAAGGCATAAATAAAGTGGCATTATGTTAATCAGTGGGGCGGTATCTGTTTGGATATCGCCTCTTAATAAGTGACGGGGCTGCTGGGGATACACCGGGCGGCCTCTTACTATATAGATAAACCTCGGGCTCCTGCTGCGCTCGCTCCGAGCCTAAGGTCTCGGAGTCGTGCTCGCTAAAGTCGCGCGAGGTTTATCTATATAGTAAGAGGCCGCCCGGTGTATCCCCAGCAGCCCCTGTTTTTTGATAGAAGGGATGTTAGAGTAGTCCTTTGATGGTTGTGGCAACCTTCTCGGAATTTATGATGCCGATGTTGTTCATGATGATCAGATCTTTGATCTGGTTCTCTTTAACGTAATCCAGGACATTCACTTTGGAATATCGGAAATCCACAACATAGATTGTCTGGTAGTGATCGACAAGGAATGGTACGAAACAGTTGCCATAGGACTCTTTGACTACCAGGCAGGACGAACCGTCGTTGATGTTCGGGTTCTGAATGACTGACATGGGATTGTCGCCGCCGATAAAGGTGTAATAACCGGAGCCGGCTCCTTCTTTGCTGACGTCGCGGATGACTTTCCAATCGTATTTCGTACCGTTTTTATCCTCAAAAGTCATAGTGTTGGTACCATGAGGAATGTAGGCGGTTACATAGTCCGGATTGTTAAGCATATCAGCAGGTTTATTCAAGGTTGAATAGAATGTACCCAGAAACGGTGAAAATGTCATGGTCTCGAAAGAATCAAGCTCATTTGGTGTCCAGCCTTTGGCTTCACAGAAATTCCGGTATACATAATAGGCTGCAAGGGCTGTCCAATGGTGGTCCGTGCGGAAGTAAAGGTACTCGCTGTTATGTTCTCTGAGGGTACGGATAGTTTCTATACCGGTAACACCTTTGTATGAATTATAGTAATAATCAATAGCCTGTGTCTGATCAGAGCCACCGAGACTTTTCAGGGTCTGTTCATCAAGCATTACACCGGAATTCAAAGGTACCAGAATGGAATATACATTTGTCTGTCCGGCGAGCTCAGAAGCGGCATTGGATAAAGCCTGTGTATATGTATCTGCGGCAGCCTGGCTGAAACCGTAAATAGAATATGCAGCGCCGTCCTTTACATACATGTATTTCTGAATCTGATTCTGTACAGCTTCTTCCATCTGATAGGAATCCGGAAGAACAGGCTCCTTGGATTCTGTCTGAGATTCAGTCTGTGAGCTTTCCTCCACATCCGATTGTGGCGCAGCGGCCTGCGATGAAGAGGGCTGTATGGAGGAGGTTTCTGTAGGAATCTCATCTGCCTGAAGATCAGTACCGATCACTTGTTCCTCACCCTTTATGCCATAGAGCGCTGTGATTTTCTGGTTGGCGGTGATCAGTGGATCACGAAGCGGAAAAGTATCGGAATACCACGTGGAGATATCCGAGAAGTATTCTCCATTTAAAAATGTTTCCAGTGAAAATTCCGGAAATTTCGTCAGCGTACGGTTTTCTGCTTTTGAAACATCGGGCCGAAGCGGTACCAGAAGTCCCAGAAGAGCACCCAGAAGTAGTACAAAAACAAATAACAGACAGCCAATGGTGCGAAACTGGCGGGTCACTTTTTTCTGCTGAGAATTCAGCTTTTTGTTTGCCATAGGTTACCTCTTTAAAACTGAAAATATAAAAACGGGTTGTAACTGTCGCCGATCAGAGCCAGCATGGATAAAATCAGCAGCAGTACCGGAGTCAGCATCTCTGTAATATTGAAAATATTGTAAATGATCCTGTTATCTTTACCCAGCTCATATAAAATTCGGCGCAGTTTTTTGCCTAAGGGCGTCACTGCCACAAGGGCAAAGAGCAGGAAGAAAATGTGTCCCATAAACTGGGTGGTGACAGCCATGCTGGTGAAACCACCGCCAAGACCGATCATGCATTTGAGTGCTGTGCCAAGTTCATGCAAGTCGGTGAAACGAAACAGTATCCAGCCGAAATAAACGACAAGCAATGTATATATGTGCTTTAACGCTCCGGGAATCCTGTCGCCGATGACAAATTTCTCCAGAAGAAGGAAAACCAGATAGTACAGTCCCCAGAAAATGAAATTCCAGCTGGCACCATGCCAGAGACCTGTCAGGAACCATACAACGCACATATTGCGGATATATTTTGCCTGAGAACATCGGCTGCCTCCCAGTGGAATATAGACATAGTCTCTGAAAAAGGAACTCAGAGAAATGTGCCATCTTCTCCAGAAATCCTGCACAGAAACGGCTGTGTAGGGATAGTTAAAGTTCTCCATATAGTGGAATCCCACCATACGTCCCATACCGATAGCCATATCAGAATATGCTGAAAAATCCAGATAGATCTGCAGCATATAAAATACCATGCCTAGCCATACCGCCAATGCCGGCTGTGAGGAAAGGGATTCTACACCGGCAGGCATCAGCGTGTCAGCCACAGAGGCACATCCATTGGCTAAAATAGCCTTTTTGGCAAGTCCAACACTGAAACGGCGGATACCTGCGTAAAGATCGTTAAGAGAAACATGTCTTTCTTCGATTTCATCGGCAACTGTTTCGTAGCGCACGATGGGACCGGCAATACACTGATGGAACAGACTGGAATACAGAAGAAGCTTCCAGTAGGCAGGCTGCGCATTCACATCGCCCCGATACACATCCACAACATAAGAAATCAGCTGGAATGTATAAAATGAAATACCAATAGGCAATACCAGACGAGGTACATCTTCCAGGGCCGGAATCAGAAAAGCAAAGGTATCACAGAAAAATCCCAGATACTTAAAAATACCCAGAATAACCAGCATACCTGCAATTCCCAGAATCATACAGATCCGTCGGTTGCGTGCCCCTGAACGACTGTCTGCATCCCAGCGATTCATGCAAAGAGCAGCAAACCAGGCAATCGCTGTATCCAGAAGCAAAAGCACCAGATAGCGGGGGCCACCCCAGGAATAGAAGATCAGTGAACTGACCAGAAGAACGATATTGCGATACCGGGGATGAATAAAATTGTAGACCACCAGATGAATGGCCAGAAAAAAGAATACGAATAATAAACTTGAAAACACCATGGCTGTAGGTTCTCTCTCCTGCGTAAAATGATGATATGCAAAAATAAAGAGCCGCGGGCGACTCTTTGGCCGGAATACAGATATTTCGGCAAAAATTGCATATTCATTATGACATGAGGATAGTGAAAAAACAATATATTATGAAGAAAATCAGAATTATTAATATTTAACGGATTGACATGTGAAGGAGAAAATATAGTGGCATGAAAAAAGAATGGCTGATGTATAGCTATTCTCAGACTGTAGACAAAG
>CALZOU010000174.1 GCA_945827805.1 uncultured Lachnospiraceae bacterium | reverse complement strand
GGCTTGCGCTCGCTAAGTGCCGGCGTTTTCGGAGGGTTTTGCGGGAGATATCCATACCCCTCTGCCCCCTTTCTCTGCCTGGTTATTAATGTTTTCCGGGGGATATTTGTCGTGTTTACTCATACTTGAATCATGTTCTTACGACCTCATCAGCAAATGATTCGGCCTGTTCTGAGCAATTACATAATACCTTTCAGACATCATTGCCAAAAATGCACCGCAGATAAGGAAGAGCGAGACACAGTCGATGCTCGAACCGCCGCTCCTGCTCAACACACAGCAGCAGAGCGGGGCACGGCAGGACATGTATATTGTCCGGAAAAAACCTCCGAAAACGCCGGCACTTAGCGAGCGCAAGGCGCAGTCGCGAGCTTAGTACCGCTGCGTTTGAGGCGGAGCGAGAGCGCGTTTTTCCGGACAATATACATGCCCTGACGTACCCCGCTCTGCTGCGTCCCCAAAATGCCAAAAAAGAAAGCCATCAAACCGACAGCTTTCTCTCTCACGCGTAAAAGTGCACTCTATTCTATTTGATAATGGTACCGGCCTTCTCCAGATACCCCTCTCTGGCCTTCTCCAGAGAAGTGATCACCGCCGACCTCCCCGGTCTCTGATCCACAAATTCCACAGAAGCCTTCAGTTTCGGATACACCGTCTTCTTATCAAACTTCTCTTCCTTCATATACTTACGGGCATCATTCGTAGAGATCAGCCCCAGCTTCTGCTCATTCTCCGTACCAAAACCTACAGACAGCTCATCCACGCCGGTCAGAAGCAGCAGCTCATCCGCATCCACCATGGAAGCCATCAGTCCGCAGACATAATCCTTCTCAATGATGGCGCTGGCACCTTTTAAGTTTCTGTCCTGCTGCAGCACCGGAATGCCGCCTCCGCCGCAGGCGATCACGATATGTCCCGCATCCAGCAATGTACGGATAGAATCGATCTCGATAATGCCCTGGGGAATCGGTGCCGCCACAATACGTCTGTAGCCGCCCTCCACCTTAGTCACGAAATTGCCCTTTTCTTCCTCTGCCTCTGCTTCTTCCTCAGTCAGCACACGGCCGATCACTTTCGTCGGTTCATCGAAAGCATCATCGTAAGGGTCCACCGGCACCTGTGTCAGCACCGTACAAACCGGTTTATAGATACCGCGGTGCAGAAGTTCCGTACGGATAGCATTCTGCAGGTCGTAGCCGATATAGCCCTGGCTCATGGCAGAGCATACAGACATCGGAGCCACCGTGTAATCTGCGTGATCACGGCCAAATTCATTCATGGCTGTATGGATCATGCCCACCTGATTGGAGTTACTGTGAGTAATGGCAACCTCTGCGCCTTCCTCCACCAGGTCAGCAATGGCTTTTGCCGCCTTTTTTACATTTTCTCTCTGCTCCGGCATAGTCTTTCCCAGTGCAGTATGGCCCAAAGCCACTACGACTTTCTTCTTCGTCATGTCAAAACCTCCCTTTCACAGGTTCAGCCCCATCAGGCCGCAACCACAGATTTTATGAAAAAGTAAATGATAACCAGAACACCCAGTATGATTCTATACCATCCAAACACCTTGAAATCGTGTTTTTTAATGTAGCCCATCAGAAAACGGATAGCCAGGATAGATACCACAAAGGATATCACCATGCCCACAAGCAACAGGCCGATCTCACCGCTCTCAAAGGCAAAACCAAATTTCAAAAGCTTTAACAGGCTGGCACCTGCCATGACCGGGATGCCCAGGAAAAAGGTAAATTCCGCCGCCAGCTCACGGCTAGTACCCAAAAGCATACCACCGATGATGGTAGATCCGGATCGGGATGTACCGGGGATCAGCGACAATACCTGGAACAGACCGATACCAAGCGCTGTCTTAAAGCTGATATTCTTCAGCTTTGTGATAGCCGGTTTTTTCCCCTTATTGCGGTTCTCCAGCACAATAAAGATCACACCGTAAACGATCAGCGCAATAGCCACCACAATGTAATTGTACAGATGCTCATCCATCCAATCGTCAAACAACAGGCCAAAGATCATGGCCGGGATCACAGCCACGACAATCTTGAGCCACAGAACGATTTTTCCCATGTCTACGTAATTATCGGCAAACTGCTGCAGCTTCTGACCGGCACCCTTTTCACATGGATTGGCAAACCAGCTTTTCTCCTTAATCTGCTTTCTGTGAAACGGCCACAATTTATTCCAGTACAGCACCACAACTGCCATAATAGCCCCCAGCTGAATGACCACACGAAAGACTTCCATAAACTCATCTCTGGCACTCAGCTTCACAAATTCTTCCACAAGGATCAGATGACCGGTACTGCTGATGGGCAGCCATTCCGTGATACCTTCCACGATTCCCAGAAGAATTACTTTTAAATATTCCAGCATAGTACACCTTTTTTCTGAAAGTGTATGCAGCGGGCCGGGCCCGCTATGTCATACATTTTCTCTATTCTATTGTCTCTGCTTTAATTACCTCTGCGGGCAATCGTTGCGATATCAATAAGTTCCATGCTCTTCAGATCTGTGTTCTCCAGACTGGATACCAGTGCTTTTGCGGTATCGATAGCTGTAATAACGTTGACACCGGTCTCGATAGCGTTACGGCGGATCAGGAAACCGTCACGGGAATGTTCCACACCGTTGGACGGAATATCGATAACCAGGTCGATCTTGTGACCGAGGATCAGATCCATCAGGTTCGGAGACGGCTGCTCGATCTTGTTGGTACGGATCGCGTGTACACCGTTCTCACGATAATAGTTGGCGGTTCCTCTGGTGGCATAGATTTTGTAGCCCAGAGCCTCAAAACGGCGGGCGATCTCCAGAGATTCCTCTTTTTCATCGTCGCGGACCGTCATGATCATATTTTTAAACTTCGGCAGACGTACATTGGCACCGATAAAGGCTTTGTACAGCGCTTCGTTGAAGTTTTCGGCAATACCCAGACATTCACCGGTGGATTTCATCTCCGGTCCGAGACTGATATCGGCACCGCGGATCTTCTCGAAGGAGAATACCGGCATCTTGATAGCAAAATGTTTTGCCTCCGGCTGTAATCCCGGCTCATAACCCATCTCACGAATGGAATGTCCAAGAATCGCTCTTGTTGCCAGCGGTACGATCGGAATACCGGTTACTTTACTGATATAGGGAACGGTACGGCTGGAACGGGGGTTGACCTCAATGACGTAAACCTCTTCATCTTCATTGCTGACGATGAACTGAATATTGATCATACCCAGAACATGCAGCGCCTGGGCCAGACGTTTGGTATATTCTTCGATGGTGGCCTTTGCCTTATCGCTGATGGTCTGAGCCGGATATACGGAAATACTGTCTCCGGAATGGATACCGGCTCTCTCGATATGCTCCATGATACCCGGGATCAGGATGTCCTTACCGTCGCATACCGCATCGACCTCGATCTCTTTACCCACGATGTATTTATCTACCAGAATCGGATGCTCCTGGGTGTAACGGTTGATGATACCGATGTACTCGATGATATCCTTGTCGTTGATGGCAATCTGCATGCCCTGACCGCCGAGTACATAGGAAGGACGAACCAGCACCGGATAACCCAGCTCATGGGCAGCGTCCAGAGCCTCATCTACGGTAAATACCTGTCTCTTATACACATCTCCGAGCCCACGAGACCGTACTAGAT
>CALZOU010000173.1 GCA_945827805.1 uncultured Lachnospiraceae bacterium | reverse complement strand
TACACAAGGAGTATCGTCGGCAGCGTCAGATGTGTATAAGAGACAGGTGTAACCATCTGTCCCGTATAATTAGAGAGTGATTTTGCATACACCTTACCGTTGGAAATGCAGAACCATCCTGTTTTTCCACCATAGGTCACCTTTCCCCATGTCTCTTTTCTGGATTTTTTTACCGATGTAACCGGAACGATCGTTTTTTTCGGGATCATAAATCCCAAATAGGTACTGCTCTTTTTCGCTGACTGGCGCACATTGGCTGCGCTTGCCGTAATCTTGTAAACAGCCTCAGCCACCGTAACTGTACAGGATGCATTTACACCGCTGCCATCAGCCGCCGTAGCTGTGATCGTTGCCTGACCCTTGCTTATACCTTTTACATTTCCGTTACCGTCCACTGTGGCTACAGCAGCATTCGAACTGGACCAGGTCACTGCCTTCACAGATGCATTTGAAGGCTGATATGCTTTGACTTTGACCGACTTAGTGCCGTTTTTCGCCAGAATCACAGAAGACGTATCGAGCGTAATCCCCGTTATTTTGTGATCCTCGGTTACAGGAGGTGTTTCCGGAGTTTGCGGGGTTTCCGGAGTCTGCGGTGTTTGCTCAACCGTGCCTGCGGAAATCTGTTTTGCGTAGGCAAAGCTTCCCTTCTGCAGCATGACCCATCCGCTGATACCGTTATATACAGTTTTTCCCCAAAGTACATTTCCCACCTGTTTTTTTTCAGATACCGGAATGACTGTCGACAACAATACGGTCTGCTTCACTGCCCCGGAGATTGTAATGTAACCAGAAGACTCAGAGGCATTTTTGTACATGTACATTTTGACTGGGTTTGCACCGCCAAGCTGAGAAATATAGTGGATCTGTTTTCCGGCCGTGGTCTGCCAGAATGTTTTCCACAGTTCTCCTGTATAGGTCAGGGCAGATGCCGGAACAGCTTTTCTTCCAGCAGTTGTCTGTTCCGTCTTCATCTGTATTACGGCCCAGTGTTTATAGCTGCTTCCCAACGTCCAGGTAACGTGACTGTGATCTGTATTATGGGCACTCACCAGCGGATTCCCCTTACTGTCAAAGCCGACACAGATAGCCACATGGCCGTACCTCCCTTTACTGTCATTATAATAAAAGACAGGGTCTCCAACACGGATAGTCCTGGAGGGATCGATTACATTGCCCTTTTTATCTTTGTATCCGGTAGTTGAGGAGTTGGACGCAAATATTTCCACAGCACTGCCGCAGTAGGTTGCCAGATACGTATATAAGTACTGCGCGTAGGTCCAGTTGACATTTCTGTCACTTCCGGTAACTGCGTGATACCAGCTGGCATTCATGGGCAGTCCTCCGGCATACAGACACTGCGACACAAAATCTGCGCAATCCCCGCCAATGATACTGTAATTTGGATAAAGGTCATTATAATTGCTCCAGTACGTGTCCGCGTATTGTACAGCCATCTGCGGACTGTAAGTATATATTGTTTCTGCCGCCTGTACAGGCTCTGCCAGAAGCACTGTTTCAGGAACAGCAGCTCCAAAAATCATTAATAACGCAATAATAAATGCTAGTATTCGTTTTCTCATATTATCCCCCTTTAACTGACACACAGTTAAAATACCCTATTTTTTCCGCAAAATCAACTGATTTCCTGAATTTCCAGTATTTTCCCGGCGATATGCGATAAAACTAAAAAAGGTCCATCGTAACATTTATCGATACACATGAAAAAACAGGCTGTGGATTCTGCAGGATTCACAAAACTCCACAGCCTGATCAGCTGCTGTTTATCAGTCGATTTTATACAGGCCCGCAATAATATCCGCGCATTTCTCCAGACCATACATACTGCTGTCCAGACATACATGATAGTTCGGCGCGCTGGCCCATTCCTGTTCTGTATAGTAACGATAATGACTGGCTCTCTCCCTGTCCTTCTTAGACAGGATCGTCTGCACATCCTTCTCATCGTAACCATATCTATCTATAGCTATTTTCTTCCGGAAATCCATATTGGCATGAATGAAAACATTCAACACATCGTCTCTCTCTGCCAGGAAATAGTCGGCACAGCTTCCGACTATGATGCAGGGTTCCTTTTCCGCAAGCTCTTTGATCACTCTTCCCTGAGCTACAAACAGCTGATCCTGCAATGACATTCTCTCCTTGGAAAAGGTATTGTACGCAAATGTCAGACTCGTCGCGATATTAAACAGAAGGCTGTTCGTCACTTTCTCGCCATTCTCCTCAATGAAATCAGCCGCAAAGCCGCTTTCTTTTGCGATCATCTCGATCAGCTGCTGGTCATAACATTTGATACCCAGCTTATCCTCGATCAGATGTCCGATCGCTCTTCCGCCGCTTCCGTGCTGACGGCTGATGGTAATTACGCGTTTTTTCATAAAAACCGCCTCCTTGCTGTTTCTTTAATTTATATGTTTTTCATGACATTACGGATAACATCCTGCCGCAGTCCTTCTTCCCGGTTACTGGAAACACGGTAATCTGCATACCGGGCCATCACATACAGATAATCTGATAATCGATTCACATACTGTAATGCTTTTGGATCCACTCCACAGAACTGTGAAACTTTCTGGAAGCGCCGCTCTGCCCTTCTGGCTATGGCTCTGGCCATGTCCAGTCTGGCTGACAGCTCGCAGCCGCCGTACAGTACAAATTCTCTTGCTCTCGGGAAAGAAGACTCCATCTGGTCGATCTGTTTTTCCAGAGACCTGGTCTGTTCTTCACAGATGCGATAATCTCTGTTCCCGGGATCTGCAATTCCCGCCATAATCTGCATCAGTTCTCTTTGCACCAGAGATAACTTTTCCTTTCCATCATCGTCTGCAAGAACCTTTGCCAGACCAATGGCACTGTTTAATTCATCGATAGTCCCCAGCAGTTCGATCCGGTCATCGGATTTGGAAATGCTGACACCGTTCATCAGGGAAGTTTTTCCGCCATCCCCTTTTTTGGTATAAATACTCATATTCATTTCCCCATTTTCAAGGTTATGTTGAGAATACTGCTTACACTATTTAAACGGCTGCTTTTTGATCGCGCGGGCACTGTTAGCTCCCAGCTTACGACATTTTGCTTTATCCGGCCTGTCATACGCTTCAAGGTTATGTCCCTTTTTGATGCCCCGCATCTGTAACGCCGCCTTTGTTTCACTTACACCAATACCGGACCCCAGCATGGAATCATTTGCCGCAAGCCAGCTCAGCTCGTCAAGATCACTTACCGTCTGTTCACTTATCTCATAAAAAACCCCTTCTTCTTCCATTCCGGCGCAGATTTCCCGCAGTATCTCTTTATCCGGATGAAAAGTATATATAAATATAGAAGGTTTCTTGATGATCATCGTTTTTCTCCTAAATACGACAGTACCAGTCCGGTGGCAACTGCATTTCTCGGTCCTTCAATACCGCGGATATTACCCCGGCCGCAGACAATACGGTAATCGGTAAACTCTTCCATCAGCATCTCCGGAATCTCAAAATCCTGGGCGGAACCGCCCACCAGCACTACATTGGATATATTTTTCAGATCATGTCCCGGAGCCACTTTTTTGAGAGCACGGAACGCGTTTGTCACAAATACTTTACGCTTGGCTTCACGACGAACCTGAACGATCTTTTCCATGGGAATGTCCTGCTCCATCCGGATCAGGCCGCTCTCTGTCAGAAGCACTACCCTGCCGTAAAATCTCGGATCGATGGAATCATTGACAAAAGT
>CALZOU010000172.1 GCA_945827805.1 uncultured Lachnospiraceae bacterium | reverse complement strand
CAAGACTGTACAAAGAAAATTTTATTTTTCTGGAAAAACCTCTCCACCATATCATCCCACAAATGATCCAGCACCCGATCCAGCGAAAAGAAAGTCAGTGCCGTCCCTGTAGTACAGATTAACCTTTCCCCATCAAACTGACAATTCAGATACAGTCCCGCCACATCCTCCGGATCCACATCCAGCCGGTTCTGTGACAGAAACTTCTCCGTATTTGCCCTGTTTAAACGGAAAACAAAACGAAAATGCAGAGGCGTACGTTTCCCTTTGATCACAGAATAACAATACCCCTTAACATCCCTCCAGAAAACATAGTCATCCTTAAAGGAAGCATCGTCAAAAAAAGCCGGGTGCAAAAGCCCGTCGATCGTATGGGTAACAAAGGTGGTAATATCCGCCTCTTTTAAAAGAAAGGCGTCAAAAGTGTCCCGCAGAAGCAGCATGGACATAAAAGATTTGACGTCAGGAATATGAAGTGCAAGCATGATGATATGGCTCCTTTCCCGATTAATCTATCACAGAATGACAATTTGTGTCAATTAGTATCTCTTCAGTCAACTGCGTAGAAAGCAGATATAATGCAAGGTTACTGTTCACTGGCAAGCCAGTAAACAGTAACCTTCGCAGGCTTATTTAAAGTTTTGCCTCGCAAAAGAAGCCTGCGAACACCTGAATCACGTTCTTACGCTGCCATACAGCAAGTGTATGGCAGCTGTGTGAACAGTAACAATGCAAGAACTGTTTTGAAAAAACCATAAACTTGCAAAAAACACGGGAAAAACTCAAAAAAATTGTATTTTTTACGCAAAATATGCAAGAGTATGGACAGAAATGTGCAAAAACGATTGAAAATCAAGTGATGATAGCGTATAATGACCGAAACGAGGAGGAACAATATTATGAAAGATGAAGTAATGACTGCCAACACAGAGGTGTTGGAAGAGGAGATCGGCTGTCTGGAAAATCAGCTGCTGCATAGCCACAGGATCAATCCCAACCTGTACATTGAGTATGATGTA
The DNA here is from genome assembly GCA_945827805.1 of uncultured Lachnospiraceae bacterium. GTDB lineage: Bacteria > Bacillota > Clostridia > Lachnospirales > Lachnospiraceae > UBA11957. The sequence goes on along the minus strand of CALZOU010000172.1, from coordinate 2,774 downwards.
AAACGCGGTCTTCGTGACTCCGCCGGTAAAGGTGTACTGACCGGTTTGACGGAGATATCCGATGTTAATGGATACCAGCTGATCAATGGCCGTCGTATTCCTGCGGAAGGGTCTCTGTATTTTCAGGGAATCAATGTTCAGGATCTGGTCTACGGTCTGAAAGGACGAAAATACGGTTTTGAAGAGACGATCTATCTGCTGCTGTTTGGAAAGCTTCCCACAAAGGAGCAGCTTAAGATGTTTCTTGATGTCATGTTTGATCTGCAGAATCTGAATGGCCGGTTTGTCCGTGACGTAGTCATGAAAGCCTCTAATGCCAATATCATGAATGCCATGCAGCGCTGTGTGCTGACATTATATACCTACGATGAAAATCCGGAAGATGTTTCTGTAGAGAATGTACTGCGCCAGTCTCTGGAGATGATCGCGAAGATGCCTATTATTGCCATTTTTTCGTATCATTCCTACCGTCATTTCCGTAAGGATGAGACACTTTTGATCCGTAATCCCAAAAGAGGACTTTCCATTGCGGAGAATATTCTTCTTATGCTGAGAGATGACGGACAGTATACTGAACTGGAGGCAAGAGTTCTCGATGTGGCTCTGATGCTTCATGCCGAACACGGCGGTGGTAATAACTCTACCTTTACCAACCATGTGGTGACTTCCTCGGGAACGGATACATATTCTGCGATCTCTGCATCCATCGGTTCTCTGAAAGGTCCGAAACACGGTGGCGCAAATCTGAAAGTGCAGGAAATGTTTGAGGATATCATGGCTAATGTAAACGACTGGACAAACGAAGAGGAAGTCAGTGCTTATCTTAAGAAGATCCTGGATAAAAAAGCCTTCGACCGTTCCGGTCTGATCTATGGTATGGGACATGCCGTATATACCCTTTCTGATCCCCGTGAGGTCATTCTGAAAGAATTTGCCCGTAAGCTGGCAGAGGAAAAGGGCGAAATGGAGAAATTCGCGCTCTACGAGATGGTAGAACGGCTGGCCGGTACGCTGGTAATGGAGCATAGAAAGCTGTTTAAGAATGTGTGCGCCAACGTGGATTTCTACAGTGGTTTCGTATACACCATGCTGGGTATCCCGAAGGAGCTGTTCACTCCATTCTTTGCCATTTCCCGTATGGCCGGATGGAGCGCTCATCGTCTTGAAGAACTGCTCAATGCCGGAAAAATCATTCGTCCTGCATACAAATACGTAGGTCAGCACGAAAAATTTGTAGATATTGAGGATAGATAATATATTGTATTCGCCGCATGACATAATTTGTTCATGCGGCGTTTCCTTCATTGCGATGACGAAAGGGTTATGTTACAATAGACATAAGACATAGAATCGTATCGTATCGGTGAAGGTACTGAACAGATACGAAAATTTTTCTAAAAGAGGGACGATTATGGACTATAGAATTATTATTGACAGCTGCGGCGATCTGACACCGGAGATGAAAGAAGATCCGCATATTGTATCTGTTCCGCTGACGCTGGAAGTAGGAGATGAGGTCATTGTTGACGATGAGACCTTCGATCAGCTGGATTTCCTCAAAAAGGTGGCCGCCTGCGAGACCTGCCCAAAATCTGCCTGCCCGTCACCGGATGCCTTTTTAAAGGTCTGCGATGGCGCAGACAGAGTGTATATCGTTACCCTGTCTTCGGAACTCAGCGGTTCCTATAACAGTGCCCTTCTGGCATCCCGCATGTACGAAGATGAAAACCCCGGCAAACGGTGCCATGTATTTAATTCCCGCAGTGCATCTGTGGGAGAGACGTTGATTGGTTTGCAGATCCGGGAACTGGAAAATATGCAGGCATCCTTTGAGGAAGTAGTGGTAGGTGTGGAAGCGTATATTGAACAGCAGCACACATACTTTGTACTGGACAATTTAGAGACCCTCCGAAAGAACGGACGCCTCAGCCGCATCAAAGCCTTTGTAGCAACTGCTTTAAAAATTAAACCCATTATGGGTTCCACACCGGAAGGCACCATCACCCAGCTGGAACAGACCAGAGGATCGAATAAAGCCTTAAAGCTGATGACAGCCATAGCCATGAACGGTATTCGTCCCGGCAGTATCCGCAGAGCCGCGGTTGCTCACTGCAACTGTGAAGAAAGAGCCAGGCTGGTAGCTGATGAAATCAAAAAGCAGCTGGTGATCCCGGAAGTTTACGTAGTTCCGGCAGCAGGAGTGACCTCCATGTATGCCAACGACGGCGGTGTGATCCTGGTACTTTAAAGTTGTGCGGATGTGTAAAAAGTGATCTGATTTTTCAGTGAACCTTCTGTGAATCCCGGGAAAAAACTTCACAACCGGGGGAAAAAGGTGTATACTGTCTAAAGATTGCAAAAAAGGAGATATACCCATGAGTCAGGAAAAAGTTGATCGTTATAAAAAAGAAAAAGCCAACCGCGAAAAGACCATGAAAAAAGAAAAGATGATCCGTCGGATCGAATACGGACTGACAGGTCTGGTACTTTGCGGCCTGGTAGTCTGGTGCGGTTTTTCCGTATACCAGAAAGCAGCAGAGGCCAAAGCCTCTGAAGTAACTGTATACGAGATAAATACACAGGCCATGGACGATTATGCAGAGAGCGTACAGGTCGAATAAACACATATGAAAGCCTAAAGTATAAGTTCTGATGTATAGCTGCTGCATAAGCCAGAAACAGCATCAAAACAGTGCCGGCCCCTGGGATATTCGTAAATATCGCGCGACTTTAACGAGCACGACTCCGAGACTACAGGCTCGGAGCGAGCGCAG
>CALZOU010000171.1 GCA_945827805.1 uncultured Lachnospiraceae bacterium | reverse complement strand
TACACAAGGAGTATCGTCGGCAGCGTCAGATGTGTATAAGAGACAGAGACTACAGGCTCGAAGCGAGCGCAGGAGGAGCAGCAAAAGACAGAGGTTATTCCCCGGCGGCAGATGGACGGGCTGCGTCCGCCTTTCTTTTTTGTTCTAGCTCAGATACTGCCGCATATGGCACAACGCATGCTTTTCCAGCCTGCTCACCTGTGCCTGGGATATACCGATCTCTCCGGCCACCTCAGTCTGTGTCCTTCCTTCAAAAAAACGCAGATTGATAATATGTTTTTCTCTCTCTTCCAGATGTTCCATCGCCTCTCTGAGAGAAATATCCTCGATCCAGTTCTCCTCTCTGTTTTTATGATCACTGATCTGATCCATCACATACAGCACATCGCCTCCTTCTGTATACACCGGTTCATACAGGCTCATGGGGCTCTGCATGGCATCCAGCGCATAAATGATATCTTCCTGGCTGATGCCGATCTCTCCCGCGATCTCCGCAAGGGTCGGTTCCTTCTGCTGTGTCTTCATATACCGTTCTCTGGCGCTGATCGCTTTGTATGCCGTATCTTTCAAAGACCGGCTGACCCGGACGCTGTTATTATCCCTGAGATACCGGCGAACTTCCCCCACTATCATGGGAACCGCATATGTGCTGAATTTCACCTGAAGGCTGGTATCAAAATTGTCAATAGCCTTGATCAGACCAATGCAGCCGATCTGAAACAGATCATCCGCATTCTCATTGCTCCCCGAAAAACGACGGATCACGCTTAAGACCAACCGCAGATTTCCTTTGATATAGGTTTCTCTGGCCTTCTGATCCCCTGCCTTAACTTTTTTCAGCAGCGTCTGTTTTTCCTCGTCACTCAGCACCGGCAGTCTGGCCGTGCTGACTCCGCAGATTTCCACTTTATGCAATGCCATAACAAAGAATCCTCCTATCCATCGGATAGTAAAATGATTCTCATTTATGGTAATGAATATACGATTGCTGCAGAAATTTAAAAAATAATACGCCTTGACATCCACCTATTCATAGCGGGCGATATCCTTTTTCAGCTGTTTCATGATGCGTTTTTCCAGTCTGGAAATATAAGACTGAGAAATTCCCAGAATATCTGCCACTTCTTTTTGTGTTTTTTCTCTGCCGTCAGGCATGTTAATGCCAAATCTCAGACAGATGATGGTCTGTTCCCTTCTGCTTAGTCTGGAAATAGCCCCCTTCAACAGTCTGCATTCCACTTCCTGCTCCAGATTCCTATAGATCAGATCCTCATCCGTTCCCAGAATATCCGATAAAAGCAGCTCATTTCCGTCCCAGTCCACATTCAAGGGCTCATCTATGGATACTTCCATCCGAAGTTTGCTGCTTCTTCGCAGATACATCAGGATCTCATTTTCAATGCATCGGGATGCATACGTAGCCAGCTTGATCTTTTTCTGCGGGTCAAAAGAATTTACCGCCTTGATCAGGCCAATGGTTCCAATGGATATCAGATCTTCTGCCCCCACACCGGTATTGTCAAATTTCTGAGCGATATACACCACGAGACGCAGATTATGTTCAATCAGCCGGTTTCTGGCATCCTCATCTCCTTTTTCAGTAAATCTGCTGATCATCTGTGTCTCTTCTTCCGCCGAAAGAGGAGCCGGAAGAACGTCCGTCCCTCCTATATAACAGATTTCTCCGGTTTTCTGTATCCGTATCCTGGTAAATCCCGGGAAACATCCCCTCGTCCGTTCTCTGCCGATAGTACAACCTGCCATGTTCATTCCTCCCTTTTACGCAAAACATCCGGATTCAGTATGATCTGATACGCCCGGCCAAATAACAGATTGCTGTCGGCAACAGCAATCCTCGGATGCATTGTTCTTCTTTTGCTTCTGTTTTTTTGAACCACCAGGTATTCTGCAGTAAAAACAAGGGCAAGCCCATCTTCTTTTCCCAGGCTGCAGTAGGGAAGAAAATGGAACTTAAGCTTCTCATCGGTATAGCTTCCTTTCAGGTACAGATCTATTCTGTCTCCCAGTGAAGGCAGACAATTCCGGATCACTTGCTTATCCATTACGCATACCGGTCTGTTTTCTGCACCGTCATACAGACAATTGCCCGTATCTACCAGGCCTTTCAGCCATGCTGTTTCTCCGCATACGGACAGCCTTACATCCCGGATCTCCCGAAAAGAATATGCTCTTTTTCCGGTTCCTTCTCTGTTTCCCAGGTACCTCCATGCGCTGACGGCAGCCAGCCCGACAGGCAACAGCCAGTTTTTTTTGCGCTGTTCTTTGGCATACAGAGCTTTTACCACATACAAAAAGCACCTCACCATTTCCATAACAGAATCTCTGTTGTCCAGATGCATTCCATTATAGAAAGGATGAGGTGCTTTATTTGTCAAAACAGCGCAGGCGCGGCAAAAAACAATTCGACAGGAAGAGTATTATTGATGCAGTATCTGCAATATATGTTTCAGAGAAGTCATGTCGATCTGTCCCGGCGCAGAAGCCTCCGTCACAGACGCAAACGTCATACAGGAGCCGGTCATCTCTCCGCACATGCGGCTGACACAGCCAAGTACTCCCATTGACATGGTAATCAGCGGCCTCTCGCTCTTCTCATGCCAGCTCAGGGTACGTTCCATCATGCGGAGCACATCGCGACTGTTCTGTGGCATTACCGCCATTTTCAGAATGTCCGCTCCCGTTTTCTCCATGCAGGAAAAAATGCAGTCGATCTTTTCATTTGAAGGAGTTCCTTCAAAATGATGATTGGACGCTATCACGGGTATGCTCTTTTCATGGGCTGACTTTATGATCCTCGCTGCACTTTCCTGCTGCGGCATGACCTCCACATCGATCATATCCGTCTGCGGGCAGGCCAGTGCGTGAAGAAGAATCTTTTCGTATGCCTCTTCTGTCACATGGGCTTTTCCGCCTTCGCGATCCGTGCGCAGGGTAAAAAGAACAGGTATATCCTGCAGCGTCTCTGCAAGCCCTGCAAGCATCTGTTCAACTGCCGCATCCTCCTTCATCTGTTCAAAATAGTCCACACGCCACTCTACAAGATCAGGCGACGCAGCTTTGACGGCCGACACCTGTGAAATAATCTCAGAAGCTGTAATACCGGTGATGGGAACACAGATTTTCGGCATCCCGCTTCCGATGGTCAGGTTCTTTATCTGTACTGTACGTTTCATGCATATACCTCTTTATTTTTTAATTTTTCCATATCTCAAACAGTTACATTATAACTTTCTTTACACTGAATGTCTATCCATGCTAAGATATGAATGATTTGTAACTGTTCCGAACAGGCCACATCCTGTCTTTATTTTCCCCGAACAGCTACCATGAGTTTATTTTTTACTTGCAAAGGAAGTGTTATCATGTCATCAATGATTCCCAGCATCACAGGAACCACTCAGCTTTACGGTCTTCTCGGAAGTCCTGTACACCACAGCAAATCCCCTCTGATGCACAATCTGTCCTTTCAATATCACGGATTGGACAGTGTATATCTCTGTTTTGAGATCAGCGAAGAGCAGTTAAAAACAGCAGTGGATGGGCTCAAAGCCGCCGGGATCCGTGGTTTCAATTTAACCATGCCCAACAAAAACCGCATGGTAGAACTGTGTGATCATCTTTCCCCCGAAGCCAGCCTTATGCAGGCGGTCAATACTGTTGTCAACAGAGACGGCGAGCTTTATGGCTACAATACAGACGGTGCCGGATTCTGGCAGGCAGCTGCCGAAACCGATTTTAGTCCGGCAGGAAAAACCATCACCACTCTTGGCGCCGGCGGTGCCGGTACCGCCATCTCCGCGCAGGCAGCTCTGGACGGCGCCCGAAAGATCAATAT
>CALZOU010000170.1 GCA_945827805.1 uncultured Lachnospiraceae bacterium | reverse complement strand
GGTCATTGATGTCGCTTGCCAGACAGAGAACTGCCATGATCTCGGATGCAACGGTGATATCATAGCCGTCTTCACGAGGCATACCGTTGGTCTTTCCGCCAAGACCGTCTACAACGTAACGAAGCTGACGATCGTTCATATCTACGCAGCGTTTCCAGGTGATCTTACGGGGATCAATGTTCAGAGCATTGCCCTGGAAAATATGGTTGTCAATCATAGCAGCCAGCAGGTTGTTGGCAGCACCGATTGCGTGGAAGTCACCGGTGAAATGAAGGTTGATATCTTCCATCGGAACTACCTGAGCGTATCCGCCGCCGGCAGCACCACCTTTAACACCGAATACCGGTCCAAGAGAAGGCTCACGGAGAGCAACCATAACGTTCTTGCCAAGCTTCTGCATACCGTCTGCCAGACCTACTGTAGTAGTAGTCTTACCTTCGCCGGCCGGTGTCGGGTTGATGGCGGTAACCAGGATCAGTTTACCGTTGGGTCTGTCGGACTCTTTCAGAAGGCTGTAGTCGATTTTTGCTTTGTATTTTCCGTACTGCTCCAGATATTTGTCATCGATACCCGCTTTTTCTGCGATCTTGGTGATCGGGAGCATTTCGCATTCCTGTGCGATCTCAATGTCTGTTTTGTAACCCATGATGTTTCTCCTTTCATATTAAAAAGATGAATTTTGGTACCGGACTTGCCAAAGGACTGTCCGAAAAGGTATAGTATAAAAAAAGCAACATACATAACACACCTATAAGTTATATATGCTGCCCAGACGGTCGGCAAGATATTTTCCGTGACTTCCCTGTGGTTATCCACATTTACCGTCAGTCATCACGGAACCGCTTTTGACCGTATGATAGCATGGGGGTAAAAGACTGTCAAGGTTTTAACAGGGGGAAAAGTGATGAAAGCTAAGCCCTGTGTATCTGTACGAATTGTAGCATAGACGATAACAGGTGGAAATACACAGAAATAAAGGAGAACATTAATTATGGTAGAGAAAGAAGTGTTTTATAATGGATTCTGCCGGTGTCAGAATCAGGGACGTATCGTACTTTGTGTATATGTTAAGGATGGTGAAAAATGGCAGATAGACGAGATAGACTGTGGCTATGAAGCCTGTCCCCACAGGGATTCCTGCGAGGTGGCCAGGGCCGTGGAAGAGGGGCTGCGGGGATAAAATAACACCTGAATCACTTCTTTATGCCGCCATACAGCGAGTGCGTGGCGGCTGTGTAAAAAGTTGTGTATAAAGTAACGAACAGTAACAAAAGATTACGGAAATGTTACAGAAGTGGTTGCAAAAAATTAAGGGTTATGTTAGTATGACGGTGTGTAATTCACAAAATCATAATATTTTGGAGTTATCCTGACATCGAAGCAACGGTATTTCGTCGGCGGGGAGTGCACGATGATATACATAATACATGACATTATAAATAAAGGAGTATGTATGTTCGGAAAAAAAATAAGAGGACTTGCACTTGTTCTGGCACTGACCATGGCTGCGGCGCAGCCCGTATCTGCAACCAGCCTGGACGAGCAGCAGAAAGCGCTGGAGCAGCAGCAGGCACAGACAAAGAGCAACCTGGCATCCCAGCAGAGCAAGATCAATGAGCTGGAAAAGAAAAAAGCAGCTCTCCAGGAAGAAATAGATCAGATGGACTCTGAGCTGATCGAACTGATGGCAGAGATCAAGACTCTTAAAGGAGATATTGAGGATAAGGAAACGGATATTGAGACCACAAAAGGTGAGCTCGATACCGCAAAACAGGATCAGGCGAAACAGTATGATTCGATGAAGACCCGTATAGCCTATATTTATGAAAATGGCGGTAACGCAGCCTGGGCGGAGATGATTCTTTCTGATGCCAATATTTCCAATCTTCTGAATAAGGCAGAATATACACAGGAGATTTACGATTACGACAGAAAAGCGCTGGAGACTTACGTGGCTACTGTAGAAAATGTGCAGGAGCTGGAGAGAACTCTGGAGAGTGAAAAAGCCGAGCTCGTCACCATGAAGGAAGAGAGTGAGGAAGAAGAAAAAGAGCTAAATGCTGCTCTTGAGAAGAAGAAACAGACAAGTGCCAACTATGCGGTGGAAATCAGTGCCGCAGAGAAAAAGGCGCAGGAATATTCCGACCTGATTCGTCAGCAGTCTGCACAGATCCGTCAGATCCAGCAGGAGAAAGCAGCACAGGAGGCAGCCAGAAAAGCAGCTGAGGAGGCAAAGAAACGTGCCGAAGCGGAGAGAAAGGCAGCAGAAGAGGCAGCTAAAAAAGCCGCCGCAGCCAACAAGGGAACTTCTTCAGGTAGTACATCCAATGGAAGTACATCCAGTGGAAGTACTTCTTCTGGAAGCACATCCAGCGGAAGCACATCCTCCGGCAGCGGTTCCTCCGGTGGATCCTCCAGTCCGAGCTACAGTGGAAGAGGCAGCTCTGTAGTAGCCTATGCCACACAGTTTGTTGGTAATCCGTATGTATGGGGCGGCGAGAGCCTGACAAACGGAGCTGACTGTTCCGGATTTATCAAATCTGTATATGCGCACTTTGGTGTCAGCCTGCCGCATTCCTCTGCAGCTATGAGAAGCTGTGGTGTGGGGGTTTCCTACTCCGAGGCTATGCCGGGCGACATCATCTGCTACTCCGGTCATGTAGCTATTTACATGGGCGGCGGCGCTATCGTCCACGCCAGCAATAAAAAAGACGGCATCAAGATCAGCTACAATGCGGCATATCGTACCATCGTGGCTGTAAGACGGGTAATCTAGTACATATATATGTATATAAAAATTCCCTCTGCTATGGGCAGAGGGGATTTTTTGATGATTCACACGAAAAAGCGCATCCTATCCTTCAATCAGATTTTTGCAAGGGAAGATTTCAAATGGTTGAATCCATGAATGCTCCTGCCATTTTGACAGAATTGTCAGGAATTACCGGGAGTTTAACAGTAAATACTATCTGCAGCCATTAGCTGATATGAACGTGAGAAGTAAAATATTTTGCCGGCCTTGCCAGAATCTCACGGATGGCAACAGCAGCAGCGCCGTGGAGCATGGAATCGCTGTCTACCAGACTCATGCAGATTCGCGTATCTTCATAAATACCGGAGATCAGCCTGTTCTTAATATTTTCGGTAACTCTTTCCAGCATCAGATTCGGCATGATATGTGCCATATCATCGCCAAGCACTACATATGTCGGGTTGAAGCTGTTAATGATATTGATGATCCCCACCGATAAATGATCGCAGGATTCCAGAAAGACCTCTGTCGCAACGGGGTCTTTTTTTCTGACCAGATCCTGGGCCTCTTGGAAAGAAAGATTGCTGCCCGGACCTTTTTTACGATTAACTTCGTTTGTAAAGGCAATGGAAGAACAGTAGTTTTCGAGACATCCGTGGTTTCCGCATACGCATTTCGGACCGGAGAAATTGATGGAAGTGTGCCCGATCTCTCCTGCCATACCGGCTGCTCCCCGAATCAGGTCTCCGTTATTTATGATTCCTGCCCCGACACCCTGTCCGATGGCGATATACACCAGCATTTCATTCCTGTACTGTTCGTCATTGTGCCAATACTGTGCAAGTGCTCCGGCATTGGCGTTCTGTTCAACAAATACAGGGATATTCAGTGCTTCCTCCAAATCATTTTTTATAGAGATATTGTTCCATCCCTGAACGCCAGTCATCAATTCGATTCTTCCTTTTTTGATGCTGTATGGTCCGGGAATTGCGACTCCGGCAGCCAGTATGATCCGATCGCCGGAATCTGCAAGCAGTGCTTTGCTGTCATGCAGCACAAGTTTCATGGTGGTTTCCGGGGATTGTGACATTTTTATGTTGACGCGTTTCTGATGAATGCATGTGCCGGACAGATCAAATAGACCAACAGAATAATTTTTACGGGCAATGCGGATGCCAAGAACACCATAGCCATCGTTATTCAAGGAAATTCCAATGGAACGCCGGCCTTTATCGCCTGTCAGAAATCCGGTTTCTTTTACTACACCCCATGTAATGAAGTCATTTATTATATGAGTTATTGTTGCCTGCTTGAGCTGTGTCATTTTTGCCAGATGAACCCGGGAACATTCGCCTTCTTTGCGAAGCAGGTTTAATACCAGTTCACGATTCATATCCTGTATTTTTTCCTGATTATATCCAGAAGTTATTCGTGTCATGTGAGAACATCTTTAATT
>CALZOU010000169.1 GCA_945827805.1 uncultured Lachnospiraceae bacterium | reverse complement strand
ATCTTGCATAATAGGTATTGACACTTTCCTTTGTTTCCACATAGGTGTAGGTAGTATTTGTGGTAATTAAGTTTCCGCTTGCGTCATACCAGCCTTCAAAGGTAAAACCATCTTTCGCCGTTGCTGTGGCTGTTATATTTTCATCCGTTGTGGCATGATAGGATTTACCGCCATTTTCATTATATGCAGCATTGTAATTATTATCGGATGTATTTGTCACACTGGTAATTTCGACGGTGCCGCCGTTGGCAGAATCCGTGTAGTTCGTGCCGCTTCCCACCTGCGGAATAAAGGCCTGAAGCCAGCGCCACTGGGCTACCATGGTGAGACCTTTGTGGTCATTTGCATACGCCCTTTCTTCACCGTTATCTGTCCATTTCACACCATTAACCTTATTATCCGTTATATTAATTGTTTTCGTCAACGACACATTTCCATTATAAATGTTGAAATGCTGTGCTGCTGTCTCTTCTGTCGCTCCCTTGACAGAGTAATTACATGCTACGGTATGTACGGCCGGAAGTATTAACTTGCCTAACTGATCCGCATTTACATGTGTTTCCATTTCGCCAGTCTTTTCTAATTTATCCCCGGTCAGCAGCCAGCCCATAAATTTCCAGCCGTCATTCTGACCTTCCGCCGCGTGGGATACGTACGGGGAGATAAACATCTCCGTGGTTTTGTTTGTCGGTGTTGCACCAGTCGTTGTATCCACTTCGCCCGTATCTTCTGGAAGTATAGCCGGTTTAAAGCTGTACACATTCGGTGCTTCATTTGTGTTATAGGTTCTTTCCACCACGTACGCCTTACCTCCATTAGGGTCATAGGTGATGGTGGGGTTCTTGATGAAGACAAAGTGCAGATCCGTTGCGGAAGTAATGTTTTCCAGATAATAGGTATAAATGATATCGCCGGCATCATTCGTCGATTTGATCCATTTCCCCTTTTTCTGTTCATCAGTCAGGCTGCCGGTATCTTCGATTACTTTTCCGGCCAGTTGCAAAAATTCGGTCTTCGGATTTCCATTTTCATCCTGTTTTGTATAATAGACACCGACAAACTCGCATCCGGCATCAGCATCAGCTTTCTTTACAATAGCCTGAATTTTCAAAGGCTCCCCATCTGTCACGTAAGTGGCCAGCTTGTTACCTACTGTAACTTCATGACCGCCTGATCCTCCTTCACCTTCGGTCGTTCCATCACTTCCGCCAATTACTGCGCTTCCATGTGTGGTAGAACTACCCGACAAAGGATGATACAGCTGGAAATTAATATTATCAAGAAAGTTACCATACGTCTTTGCCTTATCGGCTGTTGTACTGGAATTGACATATCCTACAGATACAAAACCAAACAGGGTATCCGTCTGCCCTGCCGGTACAGTATAGAGATAATACTTACTGAGATCGACCGTTGTACTGCCATTTCCATTCGAACTTCCGGCAGATCCCCCTGCATTGGATCCATAAGAGTTCCATGGATTGGTACCGCTTGTTGCTTTGCTGGATGCCATGATCCAGATATGCCACTCTTCGGTATAGATCGTACTCGGTGTCAGGCTGAAGGCATTATTTCCCGCATTATCTTCAAACGTACCACTTGCAGCAAACTTTTTGCTGTAAACGGTGTACTGCTTCGGTTCTGCACCCGCCGTAATTGTGCTGTTATCTATATTCAGCCAGTCCACCATCTGCATCAGCTGATCCCGTCCATCCTTAGACGGTTTAGACGGATCGACAGTCTGTTTGGGACCGATCACCAGAGCCATAATATCTGTACCGTTTCGGGCACCATGATCCAGACCCCATTCATAAACACTGGAGGGGGTGGTCTTTACATTCTGATACAAGGTACTCTCTTCGTCCGCATTCAGCTCCGCCGCATAAGTTCCGTCTTTAGGTTCCAATGTAACACCTAAAATATAGGTATTTGTGTTTTTCTTGAATAATTCAATCTTCCCCTGAAACGCGGTAGTATTCCAGGAGGGGACAGCGGATTGATCCGGTTGTGAATAATTACCTTCAAAGGTCGGTCCTTTCTCAAAACTACCATTCTGCAATTTTCTATTACCCGTACCCGACGCATACGCCACCGCCCCACTAACAGCCAGCGCCAGACAAACACCCGCCAAAATACCACGCAGCGTCACCGAAAAGAATTTCTGCATTTTCTGCTGTTTCTTCTTTTTACTGCTCATCCGTCATCCTACCTCACTTTCTTCTGTATTTTTCTATCACACCTCTGCGCCATCGCGGCCAAAAAAGCCCGGACAGAGGATTCTTCTCTATGCAACAGATCGTTTTGTTCTACGATCACCCAGTTATCTAACATAATATTTTACCATATTTCCCCGTTCAAAACAATTGAACCACGGCTGTTTTCCATCATGAAATTGTGAATTTTTGTTGTCGCCAATCATTCTTTATCATTTGACAACCCTCTTTTTGTCTGCTACAGTTATTCATCATAATAAAATTCATTAAACGGAGCGCACACCATGAAACTCCTGCATGCTTTTCCTTTCCGCTTATTGCTGCCGGTCTGCATCCTGCTTGGAATTATGTTCATCGGACTGCTGATCGCCGCTTCAAACCGCATTACGTACGCGACAGAATCTTTTTCCGAAAGCACCGAAATCCTGCACAATCCCTGGCAGGGATTATATCATCTGATCGGCTACACGTTATCCGATGATTATGAGCCAACAGGGGGCACCGCTTACCAGACAGATGGCTATACGGCTTCTCTGGCGCTGGTGGAAATCAACCTGAAAAATTACCGTGCAACCGAGATCAGTGAAACCGGGCTGGCCCAGTTAGACGATATCCTGACGTCATGGTCACAGTCTCCGGCGAAGACAAAGCTGATCCTTCGTTTTCTGTATGACTGGGACGGCATTGCGCTGACAACGGAGCCGCAGTCTCTGGACCTCATCCTGACCCATATGGACCAGATCAGTACACTGGTCAATCAGCACAGCGACACGGTGTATATCCTGCAGGGAATTTTCGTCGGCAACTGGGGCGAAATGCATCATTCCCGTCATATGGATGAATCTTCTGTAAAAAAGCTCATCGGGCATCTGCATGAGGTCATTGACCCGTCCATCTACCTCTCCGTCCGCACGCCGTCACAGTGGCGGATGGTGAACGACGTTTACGATCTTCCCGCAAAATTTCCTGCCTTTGGCGCGGATAATTCTCTGATGGGACGGCTTGGCCTTTTCAACGATGGCATGCTTGGTTCCGAATCCGATCTGGGCACCTACGGAAATACCGCCCGGCGCGATGCCACCGCTCCTTCCTATCAGGGTACCCGAAAGGAAGAGCTGAAATTTCAAAATACCCTGTGCCAATATGTGCCCAATGGCGGCGAGGTTATCTATAACGCTGCTCTGTGCGATATCAAAACTGCCGTTTCCGACCTTCGCACCATGCATGTTTCGTATCTGAACGCCGACTACGACGGCCGCGTCCTGGAACAATGGCGAAACACCGTCTGGACAGGGAAAGATGCCTTTAACGGCTGCGACGGCTACAGCTATATGCAGGCGCATCTGGGATATCGCTATCTGATCCGAAGCTGCGAGCTCAAAACCTCCGGTTTCCTGCGGCCCACTGTCACACTTACCCTTACCCTGCAAAATACCGGTTTTTCCAACACCCTGAAGCCCTTTGAGACTTCTGTTTTGTTAAAAAATACCGAGACCGGAGAAACTGTTCAGGTTCCGCTGAGCGCAGATCTCAGAAAGCTGGGAAGCGGGCAGACAAAAGCTTTTAGCATAAAGCTTCCTGTGAAAGAGCTGGAATCCGGCAGCTATCAGATGTATTTTTCTGTAAAAGATGAAACCACCGGCCAGAGGATTTTGCTGGCAAATACTAATGAAGTTACTGCAGTTGGGTATCTGCTGGGGCAGCTGGAGAAATAAGCCGGCTGACCAGCTGCCCCCTCTTACCTGCTTTTTTCATAATCTCGGTAAGTGGTGCCCGATGCAGTTTTCTGTTGTTTCGCAAGAAGCGAACCAATGTTGCCGCCCACAGAACCGGCCAGAGAATGATCCATCTTCCCGCTTTCGGAAAATTTATATGCATCTGATGATGAAATTCTCTCACATAGGCTGTCCACGAATCTCCATCCATGCCAACCATGCGGGCTGCCTCACTGCTGTCTCTTATACACATCTGACGCTGCCGACGATACTCCTTGTGTA
>CALZOU010000168.1 GCA_945827805.1 uncultured Lachnospiraceae bacterium | reverse complement strand
AAAATTAAAAACCCTTGATTTACAAGGGTTTTTAAGCGGAGACGATGGGATTCGAACCCGAATATAGGTAAAATACCAAAAACCGCATAAATTCTGTAATTTTCAGTTTTCATTGAATTTATGCGGTTTTCAGTTGTTTTAAATAATGTATAAACATTTCTTATTTGGTATCAAAATGCTAGTTTTTGTACAAGTACTTGACCTCGGACTTGACCTCGGAGAAATCCAAAAGGCCCGGATTTCTCCGAGCCTTTTTTTGCATTAAAGCACATTATTATTCATTACTTTTTAGCCTTCTTAGCGGCCTCCAGTGACTTGCTGCCGAACTTGCCGTCGATAGTTATGCCTGTTCTGCGCTGGAAGTCTTTAACCGCTTCTGTCGTTTTTCCGAAGTAGTTTTTGTTTGCTTCGTCCAGTCCGTATCCTCCGAACCAGTTTAAAAACTTTTTGAGTTTGCAAACCTCGGCGCTGACGTCACCGTTTTTAAACCATCCTCTGTCCGGCAGCTTCGGCCACTCACCGGTATATGCCTTTCCGCTTCTGGCTCTACCACTTGTGGCGATTACCGTATGGCCTTTGGATTTTGTCACCAGAATATCACCGTTGTAAACATCCTTTTCGGATTTGATCTCTACCTCGTCGAACAGGCCGGATTTGCGCAGCACTGCCGGCTCTGCGGCTGTCGAAAACGATCCCACATCGATACCGGCTGCCTGGTAGATGCACCCTCTTACCAGATTTGAGCAGTCTGTCTCTGTCTTTTCCTTGATCTTGTCCATGGATCCATAATTTTTCAGCATGGTCATGATGGCGCGATTGCCCTGGTCGTACCCGATGTTGTTGTTTGCACATGCATCCTGCATCGCCTTGGCCAGCGCATTGGCCACAGAAACGTCTTTTGCTCTAAAGCACAGCCATCCCTTAGAGTGCATGTAAAAAGCCTGCTCAGAGACTTCCTTGCCGGTCTGATCGCCGGCTTTGCCGCCCGTTGCTTTTCCATTTTCATCTATTCTCGCAGATCCAATCTTGATCACTGTCTTTTCCTCCTCTTTTATCGTTCTGGTTGTAAACCAGGAAAGATCTCTTTTACCGGTTAGCCTGTTAAGGTCGCACTCGGCCGACAGGCCCGGACATTCTCCGTGCTGCGTGTACTGGTGTAAATCAGCATACGGCTCATATGCTTTTTTAACTGGATATGCAGGATCATACTCGCCGGTGTCTTTGCCGTATCTGGGGTACCAGATGGCGCAGTTGTCGTCACGGAACTCTTTGATCAGTTTGAGATAATCGTTGCCGTAGAACAGACACTTTCCACCCTGATCTTTCAGATACAGGATGGCTTTTCGGACTTCCGATTCCTCCGGGAGTTTTCCTCGTATCTCTACGCGGGAGGATTTTTCGCTGTTGACTTCGGCATCAACAGCGTATCCCATGAAATATGGTCCTACTTTGCCTTTGGTCTTTTCGATCAGGTACTTAGCCTGGGCTGTGCCGTCTGTGGCATATTCGATATAGCTGTACAGCCAGTACGGGATATGATTGGCTTCACAGCCCTTGATAAAAGTGTCAAGGTAGCTGTCGACGATTCTTATGCCCTGTGTGGCCTTGCAAATCAGGAAGGGGCAGGCTTCTTTTACTTTTGCCCAATCTTTTACAGTGACATAATGAGAAATGTCTGCTATGAGTTTGCTCATGATGATCTCCTTTCCAGATACATAAAAGGGCACCCTTTCGGATGCCCGCATATCAACACTCAAATTTCAAAAAGAAACTCAAATAAAGTTTGAATACTTGAGTTTCTTTTCAGTTATTCGGACTTATTTACTTTTCCGTCCGCAGTGTCATCAATTTTGTTCTTAAGGATGGCGATGTGCTTTCTCAGCCAATCCGGGATATCAGCGCCCATCCGGCCGGCATTCTCAATGATCGACAGGATCTCATTTAATATGTACCATACCGCCGTCAGCAATCCGAAAAACGCTTTGATATTCGGGATCTGGACGCCAATTGTGACTGCCACAGAAAGTAAAATATAATCGATCATCATGGCCACAGCAATTACGCATAGATATGCTATTTTTTTTGCAATGCCGATGGATCCTTTCTTGCTTGACCATCCATAGGACGGGTCCTGCGGGTGCTGGATGGCTTCTACTTTGCTGGCCAGCATGCCGGTGACATAGTCGATCACCATGCATCCCATTAGGATCATAAGTACCGGGAACAGAATGCCCAGTCTGGCAGAGATCCAGGCCAGGATCCCGGAGGCAATGAGTTTGAGGGTTACAGCTGTTGTTTTCATGTCTTTAGTCTCCTTTTCTTAAATTTGGGTATTAAAAAAGAACCTGCTTTCACAGATTCCTTTTTTCTGAGTTATGGTTGCACCGGTGCAACTTAGGTCTCCATAAGCTTCCTTACCTCTTCTCTCCAGCGCTCCGGGACTTCTTCGATGGTCATTTTTCCCATTTTGATTCTTAAAAGATAAAACTTAGCCATTGATGATCACCTCCGCCAGCTCCGCAAGGCCGCCCTCCAGGGCTTCCAGGCGCTCCATGATGGTGGGTTCTGATTTCTTTATGGCTTCTTCGTCAGACGCTTCGATCTCTGTTTTGCCTTCAGCGATGGCCCACCAGTAGTCAAATGATGCTTCTACATCTTCTTTTTCAATGGTTCCTTTGTGCCTGTACTGTACCTCTTCACACTCCCAGCTTTCGCTGGTGGTTGTCTCATCTCCATTTGTCTCTTCTTTGGTAATCAATTCCATATTCCGTCTCAAGATGAGATCCGTTCCGGTGTTTACCGTCCAGATCTCAACCGCAGGCGGCTTCTGTAAGTAGGATTCTTTTCTCACGCGCTATCTCCTTTCCGTGTCGGCTTGCGCTTTTGGTACACTTTTTTAACAAACTGTAAAAGTCGTATTTCTCTGCAAATTTACGGCCGTCAGAATGCACGACCCAGCCTTTGTAGGCCATGATCCGGCAGGCCCTCCACCATGGTACATATCCCATGGCTTTTAAATCATTCCAGGCTCTTATGGTCTGTCTGCGTATCCTCCTGAATACACGTCCACGAATGATGGTGTATCTCTTTCTCACAACATAGCCCATCATGTCCACACCCTCCGTGCGTTTCTTCGAGCCTTTCGACCGTTCTTTGTGGTTTTCTTTTTCTGCATCAAAATCCTGTATGTGGTAAAACTGCCACGCTTTCTTAATGTTCAATCCCAGCTCTGTGCTGGCCCATACGGTTGCTTTCTTCATGGCTTTCTTGAGTTTTGATATGTCTCCATAGATGGCAAAGTCGTCAGCATAACATACAATAGCATAGACAAGTCTCTGGCGTTTTCCCCGCCTGATCTGGGCCTGATTATAGAGATACCTCAAAACGTACGACATTACATAGTTAAACAACCATGCCGGTAGGTATCCTCCGATACAAAGGTGCCCGTCTGGATAGTTTTTCATGACCTCTCCGACAAACCACAGTAACGTCCTATTCTTTCCGATATCTCTTCTCAACATCATTATGACAAGAGACACCGTAACTGATGGGTAAGCTTTTGTGACATCGCCTTTGACCACGGCCACCTGGCCTTTGAACTTTCGCCTCAACAGCCGCTCGATCTTACGTTTTCCGGCGACTCCCCCTCTTTTGGGTATACTTCCGTATTGAGTTTTGAAAAGCTTTGCCTTAAAAAGAGGTTTCAGGGCTTTCACAGCGATATATTCGTATATCTGCTGTTCCGGAGATTCCTGGCATAACTCTCTCAGCTTATTCGTCAGGCCGTCCACACGCTCAAACTGGCGGATCGGTTTTATTTTTAGTTCACGAGCTATGATACGGTCCGTAAGCATGATGGACAGCGCTTTTTCGGCTTCTCTTACATGGTGCATATCTCCTGACAGGCGGTCCTGTGCAATCTCCTGTCTGGTGATAGCTCCTGTTTTGCAAAGTGTTCTCTGAAAGTCGTTCCTTGACAGCTTCTTTTTCAGGCACTTTGTTACGGCAGGCAGATTGAATTCCCAGTTTTCTATATCTGTTGTTTTTGGTTTACAGTATGTTTTCATGTTTAACCTTTTTCATCTGGTTGCTTTCACAGCGTTCGCTTTCGCTACTAGCCGTGCAGGTTCCAAGCTATTTTCGCGCATAAGCGAGGGTTATACGGTGCAATGCTTATTTGTGCTATGTTTATGTACCAGTTGCCCCGAGAGAGCCG
>CALZOU010000167.1 GCA_945827805.1 uncultured Lachnospiraceae bacterium | reverse complement strand
AGATCTAGTACGGTCTCGTGGGCTCGGAGATGTGTATAAGAGACAGCGATTACGGTATATCCGGTATTGCTGTGTTCCAGCTGAGCATTGCCGCTGTACAGGCAGTGAGAACAGGCAAAAAAGCGGAGATCATCCTGGATCTGTTTCCGCAGTATACAGAAAACGATCTGCAGGAGCTTTTGGAAAATCGGAGAAACACACTGAAGATCAGCCGTGAGGAAGACCTTTTCACAGGACTTTTGCCGGACCGGATGATCAAAGCCCTGATCACAAAGAAACCGAAGGATGCTGTAGCTTATGCCCGGCTTTTCAAAGAGCTGAAAGTGACGGTTCAGGATGCACATTCTTTTGAACGGGCGCAGGTGGCAAGCGGCGGTATTTCTCTTTCAGACATAGACACAAAAACCATGCAGTCGCGAAAAATCAAAGGACTGTATTTTGCCGGAGAGATCCTGGATGTCTGCGCGCACTGCGGCGGCTACAATCTGCAGTGGGCCTGGTCCAGCGGAGCCCTGGCCGGAAGATCAGCGGCAAAATAAGAGTTACTGTTAAGGAGATTTATGATACGGATTCAACAGGTAAAATGTCCCGTAGGACATACAAAAGAAGAACTGGTCAGTAAAATATGTCATATCCTGCGGATCCGTCCGCAGCAGCTGGTACGTTACAGTATCGTGAGACGTTCTCTGGATGCCAGAAAAAAACCGGAACTTTTTTACAGTTATATGATCGACTGCGAACTTGACCGGGAAAAAACAGAGAAAAAGCTCTGTAACGGAAAGACGATCCTGAAAACACCGGAGAAAGTATATCATTTTCCGGAAGAAGGTACGGAAAAACTGAAAGAACGGCCTGTCATTGCGGGAAGCGGCCCGGCCGGACTTTTCTGTGCCTATATGCTGGCTTTACATGGATATGCACCGGTGGTCATCGAGCGCGGCGCCAATGCCAGAGAACGACAGAAGGCGGTGGAGCATTTCTGGGAAACCGGCGAACTGGCCACTCAGACAAATGTGCAGTTCGGTGAAGGCGGTGCCGGTACCTTTTCGGACGGAAAACTCAATACTTCTGTCAAGGATCCCTTCGGACGCAATAGAGTTGTTCTGGAAACCTTCGTAAAATTCGGTGCACCGGAAAATATTCTGTATGACCAGAAGCCACATATCGGTACAGACGTTCTGATCGGTGTGGTGGAAGCCATGCGGGAGGAGATCATCCGCCTTGGGGGAACCTTTCTTTTTGAACATCAGCTCACCGATCTGCAGATCGAAAACGGTACGCTTAAAGCAATCGAGATCAATCATACGGAATGGATGCCCGTACAGGTACTGGTAGCTGCCATCGGACATAGTGCCCGGGATACCTTTTTTATGCTGCAGGAGAAAGGACTGGAGATGGAGGCCAAAGCCTTTGCCATCGGTGTGCGTATCGAGCATCCCCAGAGCATGATCAATCTGTCCCAGTACGGTGCGGAGTATATCGATGGACTGGGGGCCGCCAGCTATAAGCTGACCCATACTGCTGCCAACGGCCGTGGCATCTATTCTTTCTGTATGTGTCCCGGCGGTTATGTGGTCAATGCTTCGTCAGAGAATAATCGCCTGGCGGTCAACGGTATGAGCTATCATGCCCGGGACAGCAGAAACGCCAACAGTGCCATGGTGGTCACGGTGCAGCCGTCGGATTATGAAGTATATGCGACACCGGATATTCCTGAGGCTCTTAAGGGTGTGGATTTCCAGAGAAAACTGGAAGAAAAGGCTTTTGCGGCAGGGCAGGGACAGATTCCTGTACAGCTGTATGGCGATTTTTGTCAAAAAAGAGTCAGTACGGGCCCCGGTGAAGTGATTCCCTGCACCCGCGGCTCCTATGTTTACGGTGATCTTCGCCGGATCCTTCCGCCCTATGTGAATGATGCGCTGGAGGAAGGTATCCGTGCTTTTGGAAAGAAAATTCGGGGCTTTGACAGGGAAGACTGCCTGTTGGACGGACTGGAAAGCCGGACGTCATCCCCGGTCAGAATTTTCAGAAATGAGCAGTTCGAAAGCAATATTTCCGGCTTTTATCCCTGCGGAGAGGGAGCGGGATATGCGGGCGGTATCACCTCTGCCGCTATGGACGGTATCCGTGTAGCGGAGGCCATTGCTGAAAAATACATGAAATTCCGGTGAATTGGTATACTTTGCAGCAGTTCTGTGTTAAAATATAGGGTACTTTTGGGATGAGAGACTTCGTTTGCCTGAAGAGAGAAGACAAAGGAGGTCATCATGAAAGAAAAAAGTACCATGCTTTCCATGCCGGAAAATGACAGACCCTACGAAAAATGTCTGTTATTCGGACCGGAAAAACTGCAGGATGAGGAGCTTCTGGCGATCATTCTCCGCACAGGCACCGCAGGCAGCAATGTTCTGGAAATATCCCGCGCGATCCTGAACCGGGCCAGGGGGTCTGACGGACTTCTGGCTGTTCATCAGCTTTCTGTAAACGAACTGATGGAGATTCCTGGAGTCGGACAGGTAAAGGCTTTGCAGATTCGATGTTTAAGTGAACTGTGCAAACGGCTGGCCAGTCTGAGGGGCCGGGAAGGAGAAGAGCTGAATTCTCCCGAGCGGATTGCCGCACGTTACATGGAAAGACTCAGGCATGAGCCACAGGAGAATATCATTTTATTGCTTCTGGACAAAAAGAATCATATGCTGGGCGAACAGTACATTTCCCGGGGAACCGTGGATGCTTCTGTGATCACACCAAGAGAGATACTGATCGAGGCGTTAAAAGCTCAGGCCGTCAATCTGATCCTTCTGCATAACCATCCCAGCGGCAACCCATCGCCAAGCCGGGAGGACATCTGTCTGACAGAACGTATACGGCAGGCGGCGGAAATGATCGGCATGCATCTGATCGATCACATCGTGATCGGTGATCAGACATATTACAGTTTTGTGGAAAACGGAATGCTGAACAAGTAAGTTTTTCGCTAGTATATTAAGGGGTTACTATGTTCAAAAAACAACAGTTCGGTATAGATCTGGGCAGTGATCTGATCAAGATCTATAACGTACGGAAAAATACACTGCTCAAAGAAAAGAATATGATAGCTGTCATGGATAAAGATACCTATCTGGCCATCGGGAATGACGCTTACGAAATGTACGAGAAGAATCCGAAAAATGTACGCGTAATGATTCCGATGTCTGAGGGTATGATCGCGGATACCGGCAGTCTCGAGATCATCCTGTATTCTCTTTTCAGAAAAGCTTCACCGCATCTGTCAAAAAGCCCGGAGCTGTATTTTGCGGTTCCCACGGATATGACACAGATTGAAAAGAGAGCTTACTACATGCTGACCAGAAACGGCGCCTTTCAGGACTGCCGTGTATTTCTGATCAACAGACCTATAGCAGATGCCATAGCGCTTGGCATATCCGTTAAAAACACCAAAGGCGAAATGATCGTCAATATCGGTGCTCAGAGTACAGAAATATCTGTCATTGCCGACAGCCGCGTGATCTTAAGCAGAGTATTGCCGGTAGGTGGTTTTACCATAGACACGGAAATCGTTGACAGCGTTCGCCGTTACCATCAGCTTTTTATCGGTATGCGCACCGCAGCACGACTGAAACTGGCCATGGGAAATATTGAAGAAGAAAAGCGTGAAGCCAGAAAGGCCATGGGCATCAGTTCCGTCACCGGATTGCCAAAAGAAGGAACAGTGGTCAGTGAGGTGGTGAATAAAGCAGTTTTGTCTGTCATCGATCATATAGGAGAAGATATCCGAAGCGTTCTGGAGCGTACACCGCCGCAGGTGCGCAGCGAAATACATAAAAACGGTTTTTATCTTCTGGGGGGCACATCTTCTTTGCCTGGGATAGACCGCTATCTGGCAGAAACTCTGGAATATCCTGTACTTTTATCCCGATTTACCGATGAAGGCACTATACATGGACTGCAGGAGATCATTGCGTCAAAAGATCTGACCAGGCAGTGGGCCTATCCGGCAGATGGCAAAAAGAAAAAGAAGAAAAGATAAGCTGACAGCTATAGAGTGGAGTAGAGAATGAAAAGGAAAAAAAAGAAATCTTCTTTTAAAAGTAAAAATATTCTTATCATCATGACGATCCTGTGTATTGGAATGATCATTTATGGTCTTTCCTCATATGCCCGCCTTGAGGGCCTGCATTCGGCAGCAGGATATCTGGCTGTCTCTTATACACATCTCCGAGCCCACGAGACCGTACTAGATC
>CALZOU010000166.1 GCA_945827805.1 uncultured Lachnospiraceae bacterium | reverse complement strand
GTGTTCGGGACTTTCACCCGTTAGAGCGCGCCCATGGCGCGCAAACAAAAAGAACTGCCGCGTTTTGCAGCAGCTCTTTATAGCTTACTGTTCTTCTGCTTCAGAGGTCTCAGAGTTCTCTTCTTCCTCTTCGTCACGCTCTTCCTCTTCTACGTAGGGAAGAATCTTAACTTTGCCGGTATACAGCTCTTTTACGGCTGTAGACAGCGGCTTATCTACCAGAAACTCATCATCATCGTCATCCAGCAGGGATTCCTCTCCGGAAATCAGCTGGCGGGCTCTTTTGCTGGTAGCCAGAACGATAGAATAACGGCTGCTTACGATCGGCTCCTCATCAGCCTCTGTATCACTGTTAATAACCTGCATTAATTCTGAATAAGATGGATGGATCATATTTTACTCTCCTTTATTTACTTCATTTAATTCTTTTTCAATTCTTGAGATAAATTCTCCCTGCAGACTCATGGCCTTATGAGACTGGACGATCAGTTCATGCAGCTGATCTGTACTTTCCTGCAGATCATCATTGATCAGCAGATAATCGTAAAAGCCCATCAGCTTTGCCTCTTCGGCTGCCCGCTTCATGCGGCCCTCGATCACCTCGGCAGTTTCCGTACCGCGCCCTGTCAGTCTTCTTTTCAGTTCCTTCGCACTGGGCGGTGCCACAAAGATCGTCACAGCATCCGGATACTGTTTCTTAACCAGCATGGCGCCCTGCACCTCGATCTCCAGGATAACATCCTGTCCGGCATTAAGTCTGTCCTCTACGTACGCTCTGGGCGTACCGTAATAATTTTCCACATACTGTGCATATTCGATAAACGCATTTTCTGCGATCATCTGCTCAAACTTTTCTTTTGTGATGAAGAAATACTCTCTGCCGTCGACTTCGCCTTCTCTTGGCTGTCTGGTGGTTGCGGAAACACTCAAAGCATACGTATCATGCTTTGCCAGAAGCTCCTTCATCAATGTTCCTTTGCCTGCGCCGGAAAAGCCGGATACTACGGCAAGTACACCTTTTTGTGTCATTATTTATCACCCCTGTCAGGTTTTTCATTACAGCGTTTCATGATCGTATCAGGCTGCAGTGCTGACAATACCAGTCTGGCATCCTCGCAAACGATCACAGATTTGGTTTTTCGTCCCTGTGTGGCATCCACGATCCGGTTCTCCTCCCGTGCCCGCTGTACCATGCGCTTGATGGGAGCCGCGTCCGGATTCACCACACACTGGATCTTATCGGCATTTATGGCATTGCCGAAGCCAATGTTGATCAGAATTGCCAAGCCCGTCGTCCCCTATTCTATATTCTGGATCTGCTCGCGGATCTTTTCGATCTCAGTTTTCAGATCAATACCAAGATCTGTCGTGGTCAGATCGTTGGCTTTGGAAAGGATCGTATTGGCCTCACGGTTCATCTCCTGCGCCATAAAATCAAGCTTACGTCCGATGCCGTTGGCCTCTGTCAGCACCTGTTTCATATGGGATACATGACTTTTTAAACGTACGGTCTCCTCATCGGTACAGATCTTGTCCGAATACAACACCACCTCTGCGGCAATACGGCTTTCGTCAAGCTGTGTATCCTGAAGAACCTCCCGTACCTTAGATTCAATACGTTCTCTGTAAGCCTGCAAAAGCTTTGGACCTCTTTCCTCGATCTGTGCCACCAGTGAGAGCATGCCGTCCAGCTTCCGATCAAGATCAGCAGCCAGATTGGCTCCTTCACGCTCACGGGATGCACTGAATGCCTCGCCCGCTCTGCGGATCGCCGTCTCCATGCCCTTCCAGATCTCCTCTTCGTCAAGCTCGGGCTCTTCCATAGAGAACACCTCCGGCATACGGCCAAGAACAGATACTGTCACATCATTCTGTATGGCATACTCCTGCGACATTTTTTCAAAATACTGCATATACTCAGCAGCGACCTGTTCATTAAACTGCAGCACAGTGCGGCTTTTGGTCAGATCCTCATAGGAAATAAATACATCCACTTTACCGCGGCTCATGTATTCTTTTAACAGTGCACGAATCGATGCCTCATAAAAGCTGAATTTCTTTGGCATCTTAATATTAAAATCAAGATAACGGTGATTGACCGATTTGATCTCAACAGTAATCTTTTTGTTTTCATCCTGGTACTCGGCTCTGCCGAAACCTGTCATGCTCTTGATCATGTGCTTACTTCTTTCGCAGCTGTTCAGCATCTTCACAGATACGATACGGCCTGTTCTGAACAGTTACTTTCTTTCATTATATTATTAATGTAAATACAATGACTGTTTTCATCACGTACATACTGATTTATTATATGTCAATTTGTATCGGAAATACAAGTGTTTTTTTCTATAGTACATAAAATGACTGCAACTCTTGCTGATTTACAACTTTCGGGGTACAATGAAACGGAATATGGAACAGGAAATACAGGAGACATACAAATGGCATTTGATGGAATAACCGTAGCAAATCTGCAATATGAATTACAACAGGCTCTCGAAGGCGGCCGCATCTCCAAGATCGCGCAGCCGGAAGCTGACGAGCTGTTGCTGACCGTAAAATCTGCAAAAGGGAATTACCGGCTCTTTATTTCTGCCAGTGCTTCCCTTCCCTTATTATATTTGACACAGACAAACAAGCCCAGTCCGCT
Organism: uncultured Lachnospiraceae bacterium; assembly: GCA_945827805.1. GTDB lineage: Bacteria > Bacillota > Clostridia > Lachnospirales > Lachnospiraceae > UBA11957. The sequence continues at coordinate 1,666 of CALZOU010000166.1, read as the reverse complement.
CACCGCTCCGGGATTCTGCATGCTGTTAAGAAAGCATATCGGCGGCGGACGGATCACAGCCATCACCCAGCCCGGCCTGGAAAGGATCTTATGTTTTCACATCGAGCATCTGGACGAAATGGGTGATCTCTGTCACAAAAAACTGATCGTAGAATTGATGGGAAAACACAGCAATATCATTTTCTGTGATGAAAACGACCGGATCATTGACAGTATCAAACACGTATCTGCCAATATGAGCTCCGTTCGTGAAGTCCTGCCGGGGCGCACCTGGTTTATTCCCGACACCCAGAGCAAGGAGGATCCCTGGATCGTTACGCAGCAGGATTTCATCAGGAGACTGCAGGAAAAACCGGTCAACCTGTCCAAGGCGCTCTACCAGTCCCTCACCGGTATCTCCCCTATTCTCTCCGAAGAGCTGTGCTACCGCGCCGGTCTGGACAGTTTCCGCCCTGCCGGAGCCTACACAGAGGATGAACTTGCGGGACTGTATATGCATCTGTCCTTATTTATGATGGATGTCAAAAAAGGAAACTTTTCTCCACAGATCGTCTATGAGGGCAAAGAACCGAAAGAATACACCAGTTTCCCCTATCAGATTTTTCTCGGATATACGTCAACGGATTATGCATCCATATCCGAAGTACTGGAGCGCTATTACGCCGAAAAAAATATCGTCACCCGCATGCGACAGAAATCAGCGGATCTTCGAAAGATCGTGCAGAGCGCACTGGAAAGAAATCAGCGAAAGCTGCAGCTGCAGACAAAACAGATGCAGGACACGCAGAAAATGGACAAGTACCGGATCTATGGCGAGCTGATCCATACCTATGGATATACGATAGAGCCTGGGGCAAAATCCTTTGAAGCTGTAAATTATTATACAAACGAACCGGTAACCGTACCGCTGGATCCGCAGCTTACGCCTGCAGAAAACGCGAAAAAATATTTTGACCGCTATGGGAAGCTCAAAAGGACAAAAGAAGCCCTGACGACCCTTCTGCAGGAAACAAAGGATGAGATTGAACATCTGGACACGATCCTGATGAGTATGGATTTTGCCATGACAGAAGCCGATCTGTCCCAGATCCGACAGGAACTCATCGCCAGCGGCTATATCAAAAAACATGCCGGCAAGAATAAAAAGGAACGCACCACCAGCAGACCCTTTCATTATATTTCTTCCGACGGTTTTGATATCTATGTGGGCAAAAACAACCTTCAGAACGAAGAACTCACTTTCAAAATAGCAAACGGCAGTGACTGGTGGTTTCATGCCAAAGGGCAGGCCGGATCTCACGTTATTGTAAAATCCGGCAATACTGAGCTTCCGGATCGTACCTTTGAGGAAGCCGCCGCTTTGGCCGCCTGGTATTCCAAGGGCCGTAAAGCTCCCAAAGTAGATATCGATTATATTCAGAGAAAGCATATAAAGAAGGTCAACGGTGCAAAGCCCGGGTTTGTGATCTACCACACCAACTATTCCATGACCATTGCCCCGGATATCTCTTCTGTCCGCCTGGCAGATGACTGAAAAGATTATTTTACTGTTTGCTGGTTATCCAGTGTACAGTAAAAAGATTTGATTAAGTTTTTCTGAAAAAAGGGTAAATATGCTGTTTTTTTCCAGAATTTGCCTTAATATAGCGCTGTTACAAATTTACAC
>CALZOU010000165.1 GCA_945827805.1 uncultured Lachnospiraceae bacterium | reverse complement strand
AGATCTAGTACGGTCTCGTGGGCTCGGAGATGTGTATAAGAGACAGGTTATGCTTATGCCGGCAGTTTTAAAGGCAGAAAAGCATATGACTGGTCTGTAGAAACTACGATCTACGTTCGACAGGACTGTAAAAGACAGGGTGTGGGGCGAAAGTTGTATGAAACTCTGGAAACATCCCTCAAAAGTATGGGTGTTTTGAATATGAATGCCTGCATCGCCAGCCCGGCTACATTAGATGCGCATCTGACAGATGACAGCTACCATTTTCATCGCCGGATGGGATTTACGCTGGTAGGACGGTTCCATAAGAGCGGATATAAATTCGGTACCTGGTATGATATGATCTGGATGGAGAAGATGATCGGGGCGCATAAAGAAGAAGTGGAACCTGTTCGATTCGGAGAGTGGAATCCATTGGGGACGGAGAAAAATGGCATTTTGTGTTAGAAAGCCAGAAAACAGCGTCCCCAATGGTTCCATCATTTTCTCCGCTTCTTTGTCAGCAGCAGTCCACTGGTGATCGCGGTCAGCGGCGCTACAGTCACCAGACCGAAAGATCCAACGATGGTATGGATAATTTCTGCTGCCACATATTTATAATTCAGCATCAGCGCCACAGGTGTGCCCTGGGCCATAAATACCATCAAAAGAGCAATATAACTTCCGGAATATGCCAAAAGCAGAGTGGTTGTGGTAGAACCACAGGCAGCCCGACCAACGGCAAAGCCAGAAGCAATGGCATCCCGGGGTGTGATTTCAGGTCTCTTTTTGACTACTTCATAGACGGAGGAACAGATATCTACCGAAAGATCCATGACAGCACCGGAGGAACCGAGAAAAATAGAGGCTACGAAGATCTTTGTCAGATCCAGATGCTGATAACCGGCATAGAGAAGACTTTCGCTGGATTCCATCACAGCACCATGAATCTGGAAAAGATCCGTAAACAGATAACCCAGAACCGCCGTGACCAGAATCCCCAGGGAAGCTCCGGAAACAGCGGCCAGAAAGCGCCGGTCCAGACCATAGATCAGACTCAGGATCAGACAGGTGAGAATAAGTACCAGAAACATGGCAATCAGGATAGGATTGAAGCCCTTAAGCATACAGGGAATCAGTACTTTCCAGAGTAATAGAATTGCATCTGCAAAAGACAGTACTGCCCGTAATCCGGTTGCACCGGCAAATAACAGCAGTAAAAGGATAAAAGCAGCGGCAAGCACCATTTCCTTATCGAGACGGTAATGATCCGTCATAAAAACAGTAGTGATCTGTCCCTGGGAATGGCTGACCACAACGAATGCCTTGTCATCGGCAGAAAAGATTTTATCCTCGGCCAGAGAACCATTCAATCTGTTAACCGCATCCGTTTCCACACCTTTAAACTGGCCGCCAAGAATTCGTACACGACATTTTTGTTCCCCGCTTCGAATCAGGCCCGTATCCACAACATCGCTTTCATCCGTGGAAAGCACCAGTGCAGAAACACGGTCAGCATTCTGGTAGGCCTGTGCGCCCTCAAATCCTGTGGGAAGAATGAGAAGAATCACCAGCAAAAGTATAGACAGAATTGCCGGAAGTACGATTTTTCTGCCGCGAATAAAAAACATATGGTACAGTGTAGTCAAAGGTTGCATAAGATCCTCCGAAAATAGTAAGTATTGTAGTATTCAGGCGGCGCAGATACCGGTAGAATTGATTCACATAATGATTTAAAGGTACAGAGGAAACCACTGTACCTTTAAGAAACGAGAGAAAATCTCGTGATAATTAGTGATCACTGCACATCCAGCATATTTGCCAGCTTATTGTAGATCTCCGTATTATCATAGTAACCATCGAATGCGTCTGCACCGGCGCCGTCAGCAAAAACTGCTACCGGAAGTCCGGTATGAGAGTAGCTGGAGAAATTCACACCAGATTTATTGTTCAGAATATGGGTAACAGTGACAGAGAAAGGATTGTATTCTCCGTAAAGCACCTTTTGTTCCTGAGTATATTCATCCGCATTGTACTCCGTCATGCTTAATTCATAGGCTGTTTTCAGACGCTCGGTTTCATAATCGGTCAGCACCAGACGATCACTTTCATCGCCGGAAAGCTTCAGACCAAAGAGTGCTTCAACATCCTTCATGGCATCTTCAAAGGAGGTATTGTTTTCTTTGTATTTAGCCATATATTCCTCGTCAAACTGTGCGTAGGATATTTTCTGGTTAGACAGTGTGTCCAGATAGGTATCATAGTCAGTACCGGCATAGCCGATGGTCAGACCGCCGGTTTCGTGGTCACCGGTAACCAGGATCAGAGTTTCGTCGGGATGCTCTTTGGCAAAATCAACGGCAACCTGTACGGAATCGGCCAGTGCCAGTGTATCAGTCACTGTGGCTCCGGCATCGTTGGCATGGCAGGCCCAGTCGATCTTACCGCCCTCACACATCATGAAAAATCCAGTATCGTTGTCCAGAACTTCAATTCCCTTAGACACATAATCTGCCAAAGCCCACTGTGTGTCATCACGGTCCATATCGTAATTCATAGAATCCGAGTCAGCCAGGTTTTCATCAATCAGGATAACTTTTCCATCTGCAGCGGTAACAGCCTCTGCGTCTGCCTGTGTATAAGTAACTTTGTAACCGGCATTTGTTGCCAGATCGTAAAGGCTGGTCTTATCCTCTTCCGGTCCGGTCACTTTCTTAAGACCGCCGCCGGCAAAATACTCAAAGCCTGAATTAACCAGTTCTTCACCGATTTCGTAATAATCATTTCGGCTGGCCTGATGTGCATAAAATGCGGCCGGTGTGGCATGGTTCAGATTTACAGAGCTGATGATACCGATCTTCCAGTCCTTTTGCTTATGCAGCTTTTCGGCAATGGTTTCAAAAGGAGTGGAACCGGTGATGTCTACATTGATCATACCGGAATAAGTTTTATTTCCTGTGGCAATGGAGGTTGCGGTGGAAGCAGAGTCCGGAGCAAAGCTGCAAGAATCATAGGTGATAGCGGATCCTTCTACGGCAAAATCCATAAAATTCAGGCGAACGGGACCATCGAGGACAGCGCCGTTTCTGGCATCATACTCTGTGCTGGGAAGAGCGTTCGCGTAATCCGTGTCGGCTACAGCGCCCAAATAATCAGAAGCTGCCTGGAACTGCGGATAACTCATACCATCCCCGATAAACAGAAATACATACTTGGGAGCGGTGGGTCCCTCTACAGCAGTATTGGTTAAAGAATTAGATTTCACTGCGGGAGCCGGAGCTTCAGAAGTCGTTTTTACAGAGGATTCTTTGGCTGCACTGGCTTCTGGTGCGGCAGAGGAAGTGCCGGAACAGGCGGTCATAGACAGTACCAGTGCAGGACACAATAAGCTGCTGAGCAATCTTTTCTTTGTCATGTTTTGAAATCTCCTTTTCGGTTGTATTAATGGATTGCGTGGTAATTTTATGCAGAGAATGTAAAATGAGAAACAGAGTTAAAGTATAATAGGGGTAAAATGTTTGTGGAAGGAATATAGTAACTTCGAGATATTCGTGATAGAATGGTGAAAACAGCTGAAAACAACTCATTGGGAACTCATTGGGGACGGGGAAAAGTGGCTTTTTGTGTGTCACCGATGGATTTAGTGAAACAAAGTGGGCCAGAGGAGACAGTAAAAAAGCCAGGAAACACCGTCCCCAATGGCTCACCATATAGTTGAGCATAAGGGACAGAAAACACCGCCCCCCATCGATGAAAGAAAGGCGTGTGAAAAATGAAATTAAAAAACGTACTGATCGTAGTAAACGATATAGAGCAATCCATAAAATTCTACAGAGAAATCTTTGGCTTACAGGTAGTCCTGGATCAGGACGGAAATGTGATCATGACAGAAGGATTGGTTTTGCAGGATGCGAAAATCTGGAGAAAATTCCTCGGAAAAGATCTGCAGCCCAGAAACAATATGACGGAGCTCTATTTCGAGGAGAGGGATATCGAAGGTTTTGTAGAAAGACTGGACAATTCCAGATTCGAGATCGAATACGTCAACAAACTGATGACGCATAGCTGGGGACAGACGGTGGTCAGATTTTATGATCCTGATGGCAACCTGATCGAGGTGGGAACGCCGGTGAATTAAGCGAATAAACAATAAGCGAACAATCAAAGTAATAACGTAACTGTCAGAACAGACCGAAACATTTGCTGATAAGACAATTCATGTCGAAGGGGGGTAAAGGCAGAGAAGTAATTTCTTTTGCATACGATGATGCGTGGCTTGAAAATGCAGGTGAGAGTCTTGTTTTTGATCCGGATTTAATGTTGTATAAAGGACGTCAGTATACTCCGCTAGACAAGAGTATGTTTGGAATCTTTGCAGATTCTTGTCCGGACAGATGGGGACGTATTGTCATTGAATGTGGATGAATACAGCAATTTGATCGATTTTGAACTGGTTTTATCCGTTGCACCGATCTTTGGTCTGACGGAAAAACAGGCGAATGAGCAATTGAAAGAGATAAAGAGTGTAATTGAGAATAATTGGAGAGCGCTGGCTAAGAAATATGGTGG
>CALZOU010000164.1 GCA_945827805.1 uncultured Lachnospiraceae bacterium | reverse complement strand
GCCGAAGGCGCCGGACGAATTTAGTACCGCTACGCCTGAAGCGGAGCGAGAGCGCGTTTTGCCGGAGAACATATGGGTGCGGCTGCCTCCTGCCGGCTCTGCGTCCCTGCCGCCGTATTGTTTTTTGGCTTGTTTCATATCAATTTAGTCAGAAAAAAGTGAATGATTATGTGGGGTCTCACAGAAAAACACATAAAACCAATGTAATTTTGTGACGGATTCTTTCAGGAATTGATTGCTATTATGCCTCGTTTGGTGTATAATAATACGTATGTAGATTGGAGTATCCACAGGGAGCGGAAAAAATGAAAAGATCAAAAAGAATTGAAACACTGGACAAGCGTCCGGTCAATCTGGATGGGTATATCAATGAATGGCCGGAGATGGGATTTGTGGCAATGAAAAGCCCGTATGATCCCACCCCATCCGTAAAAGTACAGGATGGAAAGATCGTTGAACTGGACGGAAAGAAACGTGAAGATTTTGATTTTATCGACCAGTTTATCGCAGATTATGCAATCAATATTGAAAGAACAGAAAAATCCATGAGCGTACCGTCTCTGGAGATCGCCCGGATGATCGTGGACATTCATGTATCCAGAAAAGAGATCCTTGAGCTGATCTCCGGTATCACCCCGGCAAAGATGGCAGAGGTCATGAACTATCTCAATGTTGTCGAGCTGATGATGGGTATGCAGAAGATCCGTGCCAGAAGAACACCGGGTAATCAGGCACATATCACAAACCTGAAGGACGATCCGGTACAGATCGCTGCAGATGCCGCAGAGGGCGCTCTTCGTGGATTCGCAGAAGAAGAGACGACCATGGGTGTAGCCAGATATGCACCTTTAAGTGCCATGGCACTGCTGATCGGTTCCCAGGTCGGCCGTCCGGGTGTACTGACACAGTGTTCTGCCGAGGAGGCCACAGAGCTGGAGCTTGGTATCCGCGGTCTGACCACATACGCAGAGACTCTGTCCGTATATGGTACAGAAAAAGTATTTATCGACGGTGACGATACACCGTATTCCAAAGCATTCCTGAATTCTGCCTATGCTTCCAGAGGATTGAAGGTACGCTTTACCTCCGGTTCCGGTTCTGAAGTTCTGATGGGCAGCAGTGAGAAAAAATCCATGCTTTATCTTGAGTGCCGTTGCCTGTATGTGACAAAAGGTGCAGGAAGCCAGGGTATTCAGAATGGTTCCGTAAGCTGTATCGGTGTGGCTGGCGCTGTACCGGCCGGCATCCGCGAGGTTATGAGTGAAAATCTCGTGGCAGCACTTCTCGGCCTGGAGTGTGCATCTTCCAATGACCAGAGCTTCTCCAATTCCGACATGAGAAGAACCGCAAGAACCATGCTGCAGTTCTTCCCGGGAACAGATTTTATATTCTCCGGTTATGCTGCAGAGCCAAACTATGACAATATGTTTGCCGGTTCCAACTTTGATGCAGAAGATTTTGACGATTACAATGTTATGCAGAGAGACATGCAGGTGGACGGCGGTCTTCGCCCGGTGACTGAGGAAGAAGTGATCCGGGTAAGAAGAAAAGCCGGAAAGGCTGTACAGGCAGTATTCCGTCAGCTGGGTCTGTCCCCAATCTCTGATGAGCAGGTGGAGGCAGTTACATATGCTCACGGCAGTAAAGATACTCTGAACCGTGATGTTACGGCAGATCTGATGGCGGCAGAGGATGTGCTGAAACGCGGAATCACCGGAGTCGATGTGGTAAAGGCTCTAGCTGAGTCAGGCTATGAAGATGTGGCCATGGACGTGCTGAATATGTTAAAACAGAGAGTTATCGGAGACTACATGCAGACAGCCGCGATCCTTGACCGTGAATTCCATGTTCTCTCCGGTGTCAATACACCGAACGATTATATGGGCCCCGGAACAGGTTACCGCGTAGAGGGTGATCGTTGGGAAGAAATCAAGAAGATCCCGCATATCATTAATCCGCAGGATATTTAGGAGGTAAAAGCATGCAGGTAAGTGAAGAGTTAATAAAACAGATTACAAACGCTGTCCTGGCTCAGATCGGACAGCAGACAAAGACTGATGCTGCCCTTCCTTCTAATGAAGTGCCGTCCATGGCCGGCAGGGAACGTATCAATGAGAAAAAATCCGACTATTCCTCTTATCCGAGAGCACAGAAAGGTACAGATCCCAAAGAAGTAGTCATCGGTGTCGGCGCTGCATTCCAGAGGGAGATCCATAAGACAATCTGCGGTATTCCGCTGGATGAGGTTCTGCGTAATGTGAAAGCCGGTATTGAGGAAGAAGGTATGGTTTCCAGAGTGGTTAAGATCCTGGATACTTCCGACGTATGTTTTATGGCACTGGAGGCAGCCAAGTTGTCCGGTTCCGGCATCGGCATCGGTATTCAGTCCAAGGGAACTACAGTTATCCACCAGAAGGATCTGTATCCCCTTTCCAATCTGGAACTGTTTCCCCAGGCTCCTCTGATGACCCTGGATACATATCGTAAGATCGGTAAAAATGCGGCCAAGTATGTTAAAGGTGAGCAGGTAGTGCCTGTTCCCTGTACTAATGACCCGATGTCCAGACCTAAATATCAGGTGAAGGCAGCGCTGATGCATATTGCTGAGACAGAACAGCTGGATCCGAAGCTTGGTATTATTGAATGGGAGGAAAAATAAATGCAGTACCCGTTAGGTGAATATGAAAAAGAACGAATCACATCCAAGACCGGTAAAAAATTAACCGACATCACACTGGATGAGGTTATGAAGGATCACGTTTCTTCCGATGATATCAAGATCTCCAAGGAAATGTTAAAGGCTCAGGGTCAGGTGGCAAAAGAGGCTGGCAATGATCCCATGGAAAAGAATTTTGAACGTGCGGCTGAGCTGGTAGATGTACCGGATGATGTTATTTTGAAAATGTACGACAAGCTGCGTCCGAACCGTTCCACGAAGCTGGAACTGGTGATGATGGCACAGGAGCTTCTGGAAAAATACAATGCCAGAAACTGTGCGAAGCTGGTGATGGAAGCTGCTGAAGTATACGAGAAGAGAGGAATCTTACGTTGAGTATGATCATCGCTGGAGTAGATATTGGAAATTCCACAACAGAAGTCTGTGTCGGGGAAATCGGCAATGACGGCAGACTGAGTTTCCTGACCAGCGCATCCTGTTCCACCACCGGAACCAAAGGAACACTTCCTAATGTTCACGGTGTAAAAACAGCTTTGAAAAAAGCCATGAGCAGGATCAATAAAGAAACAAATGAGATCTCACTGATCCGCCTGAATGAAGCGGCTCCGGTCATCGGTGATACTGCAATGGAAACACTGACGGAGACGATTATTACGGATTCTTCCATGATCGGTCACAATCCTTCCACACCTGCAGGTGTGGGACAGGCGGTGGGAGAGATTATCTCGATAGAACATCTGGATCATGCCAAGCCGGGAATCAATTATATTGTCGCGGCTTCAGATGTCCACTCCTATGAGGAAGTGGCGGCTCTGATCAATGCGCAGGATGGCCGGCTGAATATTGTAGGTGTTATCCTTCAGGCGGATGAGGCCGTACTGGTAGAAAACCGTCTGCACAAGGAGATGCCCATCATCGATGAGGTGGCAAGGATCGACAAGCTGCCGGATGGTGTTATGGCGGCTGTAGAGGTGGCTTTTCCGGGACAGACAGTACGTATGCTGTCCAATCCCTATGGTATCGCTACTTTATTAAATTTATCTGCAGAAGAGACCCGTGTGATCACACCCATCGCCAAAAGTCTGATTGGCAAACGAAGCGCTGTGGTCCTTAAGACACCCGGAGGCAATGTGCGGGAAAACGTACTTCCTGCCGGAGAGATCTATGTGCAGGCAGATCATCCTTTTTCCATAAATCTGGATGAAGGCGCTGCTAAGATCATGAAAGAGATCTCTGATGCCGGTACCATTACGGACATTACGGGACAGTCAGATACCAACGTAGGCAATATGTTTTCCCGGATCCGTCATGGTATGAATGAGGTGGATCAGTCTCAGAATGCGGATATCCGCATTACCGATATTCTTGCGGTAGATACACTGGCACCGGTACAGATCTCCGGAGCATTGGCCGGTGAGACCTGTCTGGAAAAAGCAGTGGGTATCGCTGCTATGGTAAAGACCCAGAAGCTGCCCATGCAGGAAATCGCAGAGAAGCTGCAGACAGAACTGGGTACCAGAGTGGAGGTGGCCGGTGTGGAGGCAGTAATGGCCAGTCTGGGTGCGATAACAACGCCGGGGACAAAGCTTCCGCTGGCCATTTTGGATATGGGCGGCGGTTCTACGGACGCGGCAGTTATTTCAGAAGACGGACAGGTGGTCATGACCCATCAGGCCGGTGCCGGTGAGCTGGTTTCCATGCTGATCGAGACAGAGCTTGGCCTTGGTGACCGTCACATGGCAGAACAGATCAAAAAGTATCCTCTGGCAAAGGTGGAGAGTCTGTTTCATATGCGTATGGAGAATGGACAGATGACTTTTGTCAATGATTCCATCGATCCGAGATTTTACGGCAGGGTAGTGCTTTTGACAGAGAGCGGCCCTGTCTCTTATACACATCTCCGAGCCCACGAGACCGTACTAGATCT
>CALZOU010000163.1 GCA_945827805.1 uncultured Lachnospiraceae bacterium | reverse complement strand
ACACAAGGAGTATCGTCGGCAGCGTCAGATGTGTATAAGAGACAGCGTCAATATCATGACCCCGAATACCACACGGGTAAAACCGGATGCTGCTGTCATTGATGTATTTCGAAAAAATCTTTACGACAGCTACATCGGCAACCCCCGGGTAGATATATTATTACAAAATACTGATTTTGGTGTAGGAGGAGAAAACAATGCCTAATGAACTTTTACTGATCTTAAGTCTTTTATTTCTGTTTGGAGCTGTACTGGTCTTTTACCGCCTGTTCGGAAAACTGGGGTTGTATGTCTGGACAGTTATTGCGACAATTGCTGCCAATATTGAGGTTTTGATCCTGGTGGATGCCTTTGGTCTGGAACAGACTCTGGGCAATGTGCTGTTTGCCACCACGTTTCTGGTTACGGATATCTTAAGTGAGAATCACAGCAAAAAAGAGGCCAACATTGCCGTCAATATCGGCATTGCCACCTCTATTACTTTTATCCTGATTTCCCAGAGCTGGATGCTGTATACGCCTTCGGTCAATGATTTTGCCCGTCCTTCCATTGAAACTATATTTTCCAACACTCCACGTCTGATGCTGGCCAGTCTGATCGTGTATGCCATCTGCCAGAAATTTGATGTGTGGGCATACCACAAATGGTGGGCATTCACCAGCAAACGCTGCGGCGATTCCAAACGATTCCTGTGGCTTCGCAATAATGGTTCTACGCTGATCTCTCAGCTTTTGAACGCTGTACTGTATACGATGGGCGCATTCTGGGGACTGTATGATATACCTACGCTGATCAGCATCGCTCTTTCCAGCTACATTATCTTTATCGTGACCAGTCTGGCAGATACGCCGGTGATCTATCTGGCCCGTAAGATGAAGGAACGTTTGTCACAGCCTGATAAATTGTAACCGTTCAGAACGACTCAGAATGCTTGCTGATTAGGCCGTACGAACATGATTCAGATGTGATCAATCCCATCGGCTCAGCCGATTTTCATGGGTTTGCGAATCGTATCTGATAAGGTACACGAAATCCTATATATACCGCAGAAAGTCCCCTGGTTGAAATTTTTCCATCCAGAGGACTTTCCAAGATCATAATAATCATTGCAGTAAAAATATTTCCATCTATACATAACTGAATTTTCAATTCAATACACTATCTATGGGAATTTCTCTCACAAACGCCGCCCGTCCTGTTACTCCACCGGACCCCATCCTCTGATTCAGCAGCAGGCTCATATGCAGGCCGAGAGCCCCCACCAGCAATATCACAATGACCACCACCGCCCAAAGCAGTTTTTCTATGATCGCAGATTTTCTTTTTTCATGATTATCTGTCATACTCCCCATTCCAACATACCTCCTCTTCCGATGATATGCCTTTACTTTACCATTCTCTTGTATCAGAATTTCCAAAAAGATGTATCATTGTTGCATCATTTGTAACTGTTCAGATTTTCATGGGTTTGCGAATCATATCTGTGAAGATACTGAACAGATTGATCATTTTTTCTTAAGATCCATCTCTTCTGCAGATTCATCATTTTCTGCAAAATTCTCGTTTTCTATTTCAATAGGATGGCAAAAATCCGAAAATGCCAGATCCTCTACCACCTTTGACAGACGCTGATAAAATAATTCCTCGCCCAGCATCACACAGCTAACGACAGCGTTTTCTTTTTTTTCAATAGTCTCTGCCTTCATGGGAATATACCAAAAGTCTCGTGTATTTTCTGAAGCGGATATTTCTATCCAATAGCCATCATAGTTTCTTCCGCCATAATACTGCTGCAATCTCTCTGTTTCCAGCGATACATACTGCTGTTTGACCGATTCTCTTGTGCTCATGTACATGCCGTACAGTTTTTTTTCGCTTACATCCAGAACAAACTGCCACCTGTTGCTGTTTTCCTGAAAGGTCAGTACCCATATGGTCAGCGATCCCATTCCGTTTTGACCACTGTCCACAGACACGCAGCACGCATCTGTAAGATAATCTTTGAGCTCATCCTCAGAAACAGAATCAGACAGAATCCCTATGGTCTTCATGGTATCCACACTTGTGCCAAACCCTTCCAAAACTGCAGGATCATACTCGTCCAGATTATCCCGGCTTCTTGCTTCGTACACTTTCGTAAAACTGCTTTCCTCCAGGATTCCGTTTGTATTCGTCAAAAGCTTCAGCTTATCCGACTCCGAAAGCTCATAGGCAATTTTGCCTGCCGCAGCCACATCCTCCTCCAAAATGATCTGATTGTTCCTTTCTCTGTCATTATAACGAATGACGATCTGCGGTAACATCTCTGCTGCCGCAAATATCATCATAACACTCAAAAAGATCATGCCCACATAGACTGCTCTTTTCATTTCCCTGTCTCCTTTCCGGGAAAATATATCGTAATCGTAGTACCTTTACCTTCTTCGCTTTCAATGATCCAGCGAGCATGATGCAGCTCTATGATTTCCTTGCACAAGGTCATGCCCAGACCGGCACCGCCTTCTTTGCGGGATCGGGATTTATCTACCATATAAAAGGCCTGTGTGATCTTTTCTATTTCCCCTGACGGCATACCTTTGCCTTTATCCTGTACCACAACTGTATAACCATCCTGTCGAGAAATGCCCTTCAGCAGGATTTTCTGACCTTTCTTTGACGCTTTTCTGGCATTATCCACCAGATTTGAAAACAGAGACAGCAAAAGATCCGGTTCTCCGAAGATCGCACCTTCTTCCGTTTCTAGAACAAGCTCCATTTCAGCGCGCAGCATACTTACTTCCACCAGATAGCTGACCTGCCGCAATAGATAAGGGGCCGGAATTTCCTGAAAAATCATATCCTGTTGTTTCATGGCAAACAGCTCCATCAATTTCAGGGACAGTTTCTGCAGTCTGCGGCCCTGGGAATAGATATAATCTGCAGCTTTTGTTCTTTCCTCCGGCGAAAGTTCCACCGAACGGATCAATTCTGCATAACCGATGATCGCAGTCAGAGGTGTTTTCAGCTCATGGGCAAAAGCAGCGGTAAATGCCTCCTGATGCTGTGCGTTGGATGATATCTGCTCTATTTTTTCCTGAAGATTTTCTGCCATTTGGTTAAAATCCTGCGCCAGTACGGCAATTTCATCTTTCCCCCTGACCTCTGCCCGGCAGTCCAGTTCTCCTCCCGCCAGTTTTCCGGTAATTTCGGACAGTTTCAACAGGCGGTGGGTCAACAGATAAGATAGTCCGGCAGATATGGCTGCACAGGCTGCCAGCAGGAAACAGACCACGTACCGGTAAAGACGCAGCATTTCCTGCCGCTGAAAATATACCGTATCCATACTGAATACCGTATCTATGTAATATGTCTTCTCGCTGGCTTCCATTTTTACAGCACTGATAATACGCAGATAATGATGTCCTTCTTTCTCGTATACAAGATACCCGCGGCTTCCGGCATGTACTGCTTTAAAAAAATCGGAATTATCCTCCCATTTTTTATTCTGATAGATGATATTGATCCTGCCGTCCCGTACAGCCAAATATTCACTGTTTATTCCGACACTATTGTGCAGGGATTTACAGATATTTTCCACGGTTTGGCGATTTTTCTGGTAATCCAGCGGTATGCCTGCCAATACATTACCAAAAGAAATGCGGTACATTTCATTTTCGGTCAGATGTATCTCAATCTCTCTGTCATAGGAAAACCGAAAGGATGCCTGTAAAATAAAGCTGGCGCACAGGCTGAAGGATATGGCGATCAGCAGATAAAAGCTAAAAAATACCTTCCAAAACAGTTTCATTTTGTTGTCCTTTTACCTAAATCTCCAGCCGGTATCCGACTTTGTACACGGCTTTAATCTTGTCTTCCCAGTTCATTTTTTTCCGAAGGCGCTGTACATGCAGATCAACGGTACGACTGTCTCCCATATAGTTGCTGCCCCAGACGTTTTCGTAGATTGTTTCCCGGTACAGCGCAATATTGGGATTTCTGGCAAATAACAGCAGCAGTTCATATTCTTTCATGGTCAGTGAAATCTGCTCTTTTTCCCGCATTACCGTGCGGGAGGATATGTCGATCACAACATCGTCTATCTGAATTTTGTCGGATGCTTTGTGATATCTTCGCATCACAGTCTCTACCCGTGCCAGAAGTTCTACCATTTCAAAGGGTTTGGTGATATAATCGTCGGCTCCGGCCCGCAGGCCTTTGACTTTGTCGCTGAGTTCTCCCATGGCTGTGATGAATATCACGGGGGTATCGTTCGTTTTGACATAATCAAGCAATTCGTACCCGCTGATTTCAGGCAGCATGATGTCCAGAAGAACCAGATCGTAATGTTTGCTGCAGATTTTGTCTGCGCCTTCTTTGCCGTCGAAGGCCTGTTCGCAGACATAACCTGCTCTGGTCAGGTGCATGCGGATCAGGTCGCTGATGGCTTCTTCGTCTTCTACTATCAGTATTTTGAGCATTTGTGTGTCCCCCTTGGGGTTAGTGTATATCGGGTTTGTATCTTAGTTGTATCATCAGAGTTTTAACGGACGGACAGCCGGAAGCATCTGGCGGGATATATTCATGTATTTTTGCGCTCCGCCTGCGCTCTTGCCGAGCCTGTAGTCTCGGCGGCGTGCTCGAAAAGTC
>CALZOU010000162.1 GCA_945827805.1 uncultured Lachnospiraceae bacterium | reverse complement strand
AGCTGGCGGTCAAGGGCGGGCTTTTTCAGCTGATGTTTCTTCTGTCTTCACATCTTCAGTCCGGGGGAATGAGCGGCACCCAGGAAAAAACCTTGGAAAAGCTCAAATTTATAGTTCGTTACGTGCAGGAACATTATCAGGAGCCGATTACAGTGGCGCAGATGGCAGAGCTTTGTCACTACAGCGAGTCGCATTTTATGAAGTTTTTCAAGATACACATGAAAACCAGCTTTGTGCGTTATCTCAACGATTACCGCCTGACGATGGCCCACCGGATGCTGGGGGCGACGTCAGACAGTGTGCTGGAAATTGCAGAGAAAAGCGGTTTTGACAATCTATCTTATTTTAACCGGATGTTTAAGAAAAAATACGGGGTGACGCCGCGGCAGATTCGGTAGGAAACAGAAGATATGTAGGATGAGAATGATAATAATATGGTAGAGAAAAAATCTCACGAATTATGCGGGCCGGAGCAGACAGACGGAGGTACAAGTAAAAGAGAAGGTGAAAAAGGGCCGGAAAACACCCTCTCCAATGGTTGAATTCGATCCATGATGATAGTATAATCATTATATCTGATGTTTTGCAAAATAGTATTTTTAAGGAGGAATCGAGAAATGGTTACTTGGAGCAATTTAGATACCCTGGCTTCTTACAAGGAGCTTCCCGAAGTGAAGAAAGTAGATCTGGCGGCAGTGATGTCCGGAGAGAATGGTGCTGAGCGTGTAAAGAAATACAGCATTCCGATGGCAGCCGGACTTTCTTACAATTACGCAGCTAAGCAGGTGGACGACGATGTGCTGGCAGCACTGGTAAAACTGGCTGAGGAGGCACAGCTTTCTGAGAAATTCAAAGAGCTGTACAATGGTGCGGTGATCAATACAGGAGAGAACCGTCTCGTTCTTCATCATCTGACCCGCGGACAGCTGGGTGACGCTGTTGTGGCTGATGGTGTGGACAAACGAGCTTTCTATGTGGCACAGCAGGAAAAGATCGCAGAATTCGCCAATAAAGTACATGCCGGTGAGATTACTAATGTCGCAGGAGAAAAATTCACGACAGTAGTACAGATCGGTATCGGCGGCAGTGACCTTGGTCCGCGTGCTATGTATCTTGCTCTGGAGAACTGGGCTAAGAAACAGGGTCTGTTCAAGATGGAAGCAAAATTCATCAGCAACGTTGACCCGGATGATGCAGCAGCTGTGCTGAACTCTATCGACGTAGCTCATTCTCTGTTCGTTCTGGTTTCCAAATCCGGTACTACACTGGAGACTCTGACAAACGAATCCTTCGTAAAAGACGCATTAAAGAATGCAGGACTGGATGCTTCCAAACACATGGTAGCCGTTACCAGCGAGACCTCTCCGCTGGCCAAGAGTGATGATTATCTGGCAGCATTCTTTATGGATGATTATATCGGAGGCCGTTTCTCCTCCACTTCCGCAGTAGGCGGCGCTGTACTTTCCCTGGCCTTTGGTCCGGAAGTATTCGCACAGTTCCTGGAAGGTGCCGCAGAGGAAGATAAGCTTTCCGCTAATCCGGACGTTCTGCAGAATCCGGAGATGCTGGATGCGCTGATCGGTGTATATGAGAGAAATATTCTCGGATATCCGGCAACAGCAGTTCTGCCTTATTCTCAGGCTCTGAGCCGTTTCCCGGCACATCTGCAGCAGGCAGATATGGAGTCCAACGGTAAATCCGTAAACCGTTTCGGTGAGCCGGTGAACTATGTGACAGGTCCGGTACTCTTCGGTGAGCCCGGAACCAACGGACAGCATTCCTTCTACCAGCTGCTGCATCAGGGAACAGACATCGTTCCGCTGCAGTTTGTAGGTTTTAGAAACAGCCAGATCGGCACAGATGTAGATATCCAGGGCAGCACCAGCCAGCAGAAGCTTTGCGCAAACGTTGCTGCACAGATCGTAGCTTTTGCCTGCGGTAAAGCAGATGACAACCGTAACAAGAACTTCGAGGGCGGACGTCCCTCCAGCATCATCATCGGTGATCAGCTGGATCCGAAGGCACTGGGTGCTCTGTTAGCTCACTTCGAGAACAAGATCATGTTCCAGGGCTTCATCTGGAATGTAAACAGCTTCGATCAGGAAGGTGTTCAGCTGGGCAAGGTACTGGCCAAGAAGGTACTGGCTCATGAGACAGACGGAGCGCTGAAAGAGTACAGCGATCTTCTGAATATCTGATTGTTGAAATAGCATAAAAATGGATCGAGAGCCGGCAGATGTTAGAGTCTGCCGGCTCGTTTGTAAATTAATTATATGGGAGATATACATATGCGTCTGCTAATCTGCGAAACTACAAGAGAAGATCGTCAGAAAATCGTGGAGGAGTCTCTGGGCAATATATCTGCAAGCTGTGACGGCTGTATGGTCGGACTGGCAGAAATGTATGAGGATTATATTGAAGGTAAAAAGGAACTTCGTGACATAAATATGGAATTTAATGCCCGGTATGTGAAGGGCGATATGGACAGGGATGAGAGAAGAAGCTGTCCGATGTGAATATGTGGAAATTGGAAAATCATTGTGTAGAATTACCACAAAATGTTAAGGGGCATCTGTTGTTTATGACAGATACCCCTCTTGGCATACATTGTTCGGATGTAAGAACAGAAAAAAATTATCCTAATATTCCTCAGACAGATTGCTTCTTGCAATATGCTTTAATAGCCCGGCAGGCAAAAACTGCGGTTCCCTCTCCACCTGCACGGTCAATATTCTCCATAAATTCCCCACCGGCAGCATACATCTGTCCGAGAGAGAGCAGGATCTCATCCGTACACTGATAATAGTGGGCAAAAATGTGTTCCTGCAATTTTCGAATCAGTGCCTGTGGTTCGGGCGCGTCACAGGGCATGTCCTTTACCTTTCCAAGTTCGGCAAAAATGGCCATCATTTCCACGTTCAGTTTCTGCTGATCTTCCTTTGTACGACCATGAGATTTTGCCTCGTATTCCTGATAAGCTTTTGTATGCCCCAGGATGCCTTTGCCTGTGCTGCGTATTCATCTATCTTTTTTGTATCAAATGCTTCAAAACTCATTGCTTTTACTCCTATCTTTTTTATTCCACGAGCGAGGTCAAGCAGAGCATCCAGACGTTCTTTTTTCAGTTCCAGAAGATGGATCTGCTGTTCCAGCTCTTTTTCCTGATCGAAATCCGCACTGTCCAGAATGTCTCGTATGTCTTTTAATGGAAATTCCAGTTCCTTAAACAGCAAAATATACTGCAGCCGTTCCAGTGCCGTATCGTCATACAGACGGTATCCGGCGGCAGTGACTTCTGTGGCCGGTAGAAGCCCGATCTTATCGTAGTGGTGGAGAGCACGTATACTTACTCCCGTCCGTTTGCTTACTTCGTGAACTGTCATCATAGGGTCTTACCTCCTTCGTGTCAAGATGAGTATAAGGTATGACGTAAGGTCAGGGTCAATAGGTAAATAAAAAATATTACGTAAGATGACAGCTATGCAAATGTCCTGTTTATTGGTTACTTTAGAATTATGTAACCAACAAATATCAAATTGTGATAAAAAGTAGGTTACAATGTGCGCGAAAAAGTATAATGCAGAAAGATAAGGGCACACTGTTACTTGATCAGTTAAATCAACGATGAAGGAGCAGTATTATCATGGAAAATAAATGGAATATTGGTCAGGGAGGCGACCTTCCCATAGGCTTTGGACTTTCTCTGGCCGCAAACGAAAAATCCATGGAGGCTTTTGCCGCCATGAGCGATGCCCAAAAAGAAGTTACTGTAGAAAAAAGCCGATCTATGCGCACCCGTGAGGAGATGGAGAAATATGTCAATAGTCTGAGCAAAGAAGAATCAGGCGAGACTTTAATTAGTCGGCAATATTTCGACAGCACTCTTTAATTCGAGCAGTTTATTTGAAAAACTATTTGTCTTTTGACGGAGCATAGCACAGCTGCCGGTTTTCCCTTTTTTATCGAGAGGTATATGTTTTTTTTAATCTGGTAATGGATCGTCATTTTAACTAACGATTATAAAACATTCCTGTAATTTAACAACAGCTCAATAGGAATCTCTGCATCAGTCTGCTACAATACAGATAACGAAAGCTTTCGCATATTTTTTGGAGGAAAACAGACTATGCAGATGAAAGATATCATACGAAAGAAAAGAAGAGAATGCGGGTACACCCAGGAACAGCTGGCAGCGTATCTGGGAGTCTCTGCACCGGCGGTAAACAAATGGGAAAGCGGAGTTTCCCAAAGTTAAAGATACCACATCAATCCCACGCGGACTTTTGCTCAACCGATACAGCCGGAGGGCTGGATAACAAGAAAAGGCGGTATGCGCCCCGTGGAGGGGTAGCGTACCGCCTTTTCTTGTGGGGGTTTCCAAAGGGGGCAACGCCCCCATTTGGCACACGACTTTGCGAAGCAAAGTGTAGTGTGTTATACGCTCTGCCGGCGTTGCCGTGAAAATGCCGTTGCCGCCGGGGAGGGCAAGGGCATTTGAAGCGGCAGGAAAACAGGGCTGTGCTTGCGTGGCGTGGAGCCGCAAGCACAGGTCTGGTTTCAACAGCAGACAGGGCGTATATGAAAGCCCCCGTCCCTCGTCCTACGCTCCGACTTGTGGACAAAGTGTCC
>CALZOU010000161.1 GCA_945827805.1 uncultured Lachnospiraceae bacterium | reverse complement strand
TTGCAAAACAAGTGCAAACCACACCCACCCCCTGGGCCTTTCCCGGCCTCTTGCCGCCTCACTCCTTTTGTGAGGTACGGTAATCGTATTTTATTTATTCTCTTCTTCTCTCTGACAATGTAAGATCCGTATATACTGTTCCAGAAAAATTTTGTGCGCTACGGAAAGTAATGCGGAACGCATCAGTTCTTTTTCTTCTGTATCATCCGATCCCACCTGTGCCGGATTTTCCCGGATACCGTATACGTACTGCAATAAATTCTCAAATTCCTCACAGAAATAATCATAGGCTATCGCCAAGCCATAGCTGTCTTTCTGAATATCGATCATAAAATGGATATCCCCCAGTGGCACCACCATCTTTGTGTAAGACAAAAACAGCAGATAGGCAATGGCATCTGCGCCGTAAGATTTTTTTACAGGTCCCGGGATCAGCTTCTGTTTTACATAGTTGCTGACCATTGATGCTGTCAGCTCATTTCCATCCAGGATCATATAGCGATTCACATAGCGTACTACCTGTTCCAGATATAAGCCTACATCCGGCAGTTCCCGATATCGGGGCAGGCGAAAATTCCGGATAGGTTCCGCCAGTTTTTCTTTGATTGATTCTTTCATTCTTTCATCCTTTTCCTGTTAACCGCCGCTGTCTGACGGATTTTTGCCCGCTGCAGCGGTATTCACACGCAGATTCATTCTAGTACGGTTTTCCTGCAAAGTCAATTCGGTTTTTCAAAACCCTATTGACGGTTTTTCAAATTTGTGTTAACCTCTTAATCGGTTAATCAAAAACCGATTATAGGGTTAATAAAATTATGGAGGAAATATGGTTAAATTTGTTACAGACTCATCCTGTGATCTGCTTACTATACCTGGTGTTACTTTTGTCTCTGCTCCCCTGACCATCCGTACAGACAAGGATCAGTGGGTCGACGATGAAACCATGGATATTCACCACATGCTGGATACTCTGGCTTCCCATAAAGGCCGTTCCTATACGTCCTGCCCCGGTATAGAGGAGTGGATGAATGCCTACGATGGCGGCGATATCATCTATGCTGCCACACTGACCAGCGCTCTCTCCGGTACATACAATGCTGCCATGGCTGCTGCAGCACAGTATCAGTCAGCACATCCTGAAGTAAAGATTCATGTGTTTGACACGCTGTCTACCGGCCCTGAGCTTCGTCTCCTGATGGAAAAACTGGTCGAACTGGATCAGAAAGGGCTCTCCTTTGACGCAGTCTGTCAGGAAGCAAAGAACTATCTTAAACACACGCGCCTGTTTTTCTCTCTGCAATCCATGCATAATCTTGCGCAAAACGGACGCATCAATAAAACTGTGGCTGCCGCCATCGGACTTCTCGGCATCCGTATCGTTGGTACCGCCAGCGAAAAGGGCGAGCTGGAACCGCTGGCAAAATGCCGTGGAGATAAAAAGGCTGTCAACGAATTCATCCGTCAGCTGAAAAATCTCGGTTTTTCCGGAGGAAAGCTTCGCATCAGCCATGTAGAAAACCCTGAGCTTGCAAAAACACTGGCCAGCCAGCTGAAAGACCTCTGGCCTCAGGCAGATATTCTTACTTATCCTGCCCGGGGACTATGCAGCTATTACGCAGAAAGAGGCGGTATTCTGCTGGGCGCGGAATTTATCTGAACAGATACCTTTATATTTTTCTTCTGTGCAGTCTCAGCCTGATGCTGTTTACCGCAGCAATACCAGCCGAAGCACCGCAAAAATCGATCAGCATATCTTTGATCTGACAGCTTCTCCCCGGTGAAAAAAGCTGATGCAGTTCATCCGATACCGCATAGGCCAGAGCGATCGCGGCACACCAGAGCATATTCCGCAGAATTTTTTTTCGCTCAGCCGGATTCCCCGCACTCATGGACAGCAAAAATCCAAGGATCATATATTCTGTCGCGTGAGCACCTTTTCTCACCGGATGCTCTATGTTCTGCGCCATACATTCCTGCTCAGCAGGTTCCATTTGTTCATATCTCGGCACGAAGACACGGCATATCATTTTCCCCACATTAAGACTCAGATTCGAAGATTCATCCGCCGTATCCGAAGAAAAGCCAAAAATTACTGTCATCCATGCTATCGTCAATACGATCCAGAAGCAGCGTAGTATTCTTTGTTTTTTATTCATGTATTGCAATCCTCTTGTTTTCCCAGATTTTTTTATTATAACCTATATCTCAACCAGACAAAACCCTTATTTATCTGTACATTAACCAGAACAGAGAGTTTCGTTACTGTATAATGGCTTGCCAGTGAACAACCACAGAGCTTCTTCTGCTGTTTTCCCTGAATTTTCATTATCTTTGGTGCGAGAAATTTTCAGTATATTTTTGGTGAATTTTACTCCCCATCCAATAGTCATGACAGTTGAAACTTTTGTGTTTCTATTGTATATTCAATGCAGTGTAACTGTTTGGTACAGGCCGAATCACTTGCTGATGAGGACGCAAGAAGATGAGTTACCATTCACTGATAAGACAGTAAACAGTGACAAATATGATGCAATGCAGTATGCATAGGAATTATGCAATTGAAAAGAGGTTAATATTATGATTATAGATGCACATACCCATATATTTCCGAAGGAAGTGGCAGCTGCCATGTTCATGAATCCTCGCTTACAGCCATCTCAAAATCTTTCCTTTTACACCGATGCAACCAAGCGTGGACTTCTGGCTTCCATGAAAGAAGCAAAGATCGACTATTCTCTGGTACTTCCCGTAGTCAGAGCGCCCTATCAGTTCACTTCCACTAATGAATTTGCCGCTGAGATCAACGGTAAAGACGGTATTTTTTCTTTTGGCAGCATCCATCCTGACAATGACGATATCATGGACAAACTTACCCATATTAAATCTCTGGGGTTAAAGGGTGTAAAACTGCATCCTGATGATCAGTGCACATTCATTGATGATCCTCGTTATATCAATATTATCCGTACCTGTATTGAACTGGATCTCTATGTAGCGATCCATGCCGGGATCGGAAGCAGTCATCCCTATCCCGTATACTGTCCGCCGGCCCGGGCCGCCCATATGCTGGATCTGGTGTATGCCGGTCGTCATCCGCAAAAGCCTCATATCATTCTTTGTCATATCGGCGGAAATGATATGTTTGATGAGGTGGAGCGTTGTCTGGTGGGACGCAATGTATACTTTGATCTGTCTCTTTCGCTGAATCGCATCAACAAAATACAGCTGCTTCGCATTATCCAGGATCACGGTGCCGACCGCATTCTGTTCGGTACGGACAGTCCCTGGGGGGACCAGAAGCAGTACCTGAAAATACTGCATGATCTGCCGCTATTTGATGATGAACGGGAGCAGATACTGTGGAAGAATGCAGCCCAGATACTGGAAATTCCAAAATGAGCCTGAAATCAGACATATGACAGAGGGACAGATACATAGCCGCCGCCAAAAACGGCTATGCACCTGTCCCCTGTCACTTTGGATCCGAATAGTTTTCCTTATCCGCCTGTCTTTTCTCCAGCCATCCCCAGAACTTATACATCACTGCGCCCCAGGCCAGAAACAGTACAATGAGCGCCCACATGGGAATGGGAGACGCATACCAGGCTCCGTCAGTATATTTTGTAAATTCCGGTATGTCCGCATAGTAATAGGCACCGGCCCCAAAATCCAGACTGTCGATCAGTCCCAGTCCGTTTGCCATAATATAGAGCGCTGTTACTATGGCGACGGCCAGCACAATATAATTTACGATACGGAATAGGTCAATTTTCTTTCCTGTCTTTTCCTTCATGGTTATCATCCCTCATATCAAATTAATATGAATGACTGTGAGTAAGCTCCCTGATCACCTTATACCGCCAGGTTCGGCAGCGGGAAAAATTTACCGCTTAATAACAGATATACAGCCGCAAATGTCAACACGATATTAAACAGCTGTCCGACCACATACAGAGTCAGCGGCTTTCCGCCCTGGAACTGCTCTTTCAGTTCGCGGAAGTTTGTATCCAGTCCGATGCTGGTAAAGGCCAGAACAAATGCCCAGTTTTTGTACTGATCCAGCACACCGTTGATGGCTGAAACGGTTTCTTTTCCCACCGCCGGCAGTACAACAAAGGAAGCCAGCAGGGAAGCTTCAAAGAAGCCAAGAATAAATTTCGGAAGTCTGTACCAGATCTCGGAAGCACCGATCTTTCTGCCGCTTCCGTTTCCGTTATTTTCCACTTTTGTAGCAAAGAAAACAGCTACGGCAAAAGCGATAAAACCAATCAGGATATTCTGGATCGATTTTACCAGAACAACAACGGTCTGAGCCGTTTCTCCCAGTGCCGTACCGGCAACAGTTACGGCACCGGTAGAGTCCACAGTACCACCGATCAGCGCGCCGCCCATCACTTCGCCAAGACCTACGGCACGGATAATGATCGGTTCAAACACCATCATGAGCACAGTAAAAATAATGGAAATGGATACTGCCAGTGAAAGATCATTTTTCTTTGCCTTGCTGGCTGCGCCTACAGCGATCGCCGCAGAAGTACCGCAGACAGATGTTGCTGTAGCCACCGTAATGACAAAAGGTTTATTGTCTATTTTCAGCACCCTCGTACCTGTCTCTTATACACATCTCCGAGCCCACGAGACCGTACTAGATC
>CALZOU010000160.1 GCA_945827805.1 uncultured Lachnospiraceae bacterium | reverse complement strand
GAGTATCGTCGGCAGCGTCAGATGTGTATAAGAGACAGCAGCTTATCTGCATCCACAATGTTCATCTCAATAAAGGATTTACCTTCGATCTCCATAAGCTCCGGAGTCTTACCTGTCATAGCTCTTGTCGTGTAGTGATACAGGATACGACCGGTCATCAGAATGATCGGATACTCCTCATCCGGCAGCTCCGCAGACGGTACATACTCGGCAGGATAGAACCAGCCAAGGCCACGGGTGAATTTGCCCACGTGCATGATATATGTACCCGGATGATCCTTGGTCGGGCAGGGCCACTGCAGGCCTCGTCCACCCACTTCTTCGCTGTCCAGACGGGCATGGCTGATACCGCCAAAGCTCGGAGTAACGGAAGCGATCTCATCCATGATCTCTGCTGCGGTCATATGCTTCTGGGGATATCCCATGCGGTTCATCAGATCGATGATGATATCCGTATCCAGTCTCGCTTCACCGGGTGAATCAATGGCTTTGCGTACACGCTGTACGCGACGCTCTGTGTTGGTAAAGGTACCCTCTTTTTCCAGATAGCTGGCGCCCGGAAGAATAACATCCGCATACTGGGCAGTCTCTGTCATAAACAGCTCCTGGATCACAAAGAACTCCAGATTCTTGAGCGCCTTGATGATATGGCTGGTATCCGGATCGGTAACCACCGGATCCTCACCATAGATATACAGACCCTTCACCTCGCCGGTGATGGCTTTCGGGAAAACATCCGTTGCATGAGTACCCGGTGTGTGATTCAGCGGCACACCCCATGCCTTTTCAAACTTCTCCACAACTTCAGGATTGGCCACTTTCTGGTATCCCGGGAAATCGCCGGGCTGTGCACCCATATCGCAGGCACCCTGTACATTGTTCTGACCACGCAGCGGATTGACACCACAGCCTTCGCGGCCAAGTTTACCTACCAGGAGGGCCATATTTGACATGGACATTACACCTTCTGTACCGGTAGAATGCTCGGTAACACCCAGACAGTAAATAATAGGAGCTTTGTCAGCTTTTGCATACATACGGGCAGCTTCTCTCAGATCATCTGCATTAATGTGACAGATCTCTGCCACACGCTCCGGTGTGTATTCCTTTACGATCTCTTTAATCTTATCGTATCCTTCGGTGCGCTCTGCAATAAATTTATCATCCTGCAGACCTTCCTCAATGATCACATGCATCATACCGTTGGCAAACGCCACATTGGTACCGGGTTTCAGTTTCAGATGAATATCGGCTCTCTTTGCCAGACCGATGTCTCGCGGATCCACTACGATCAGCTTACAGCCTCGTTTTACAGCCTGACGGATCTGCATACCAACTACGGGATGTGCTTCTTCCGGATTGGAACCAACCAGCATGATCATATCCGGCTTCTGTGTAATATCCTCGATGGGATTGGTCATGGCACCGGAACCAAGGGTCATGGCCAGACCGGAAACAGAGGCAGAATGACATACGCGGGCACAGTTATCGGTATTGTTGGTACCGAAGCAGGTACGTACCATCTTCTGTACCATATAGATATCTTCGTTTGGTGAACGGGAGCAGGCAAAACCGGCCAATGCGTCGGGACCGTATTTTTTCTTCATCTCCATAAATTTGGATGCTACCAGATCCAGTGCCTCATCCCAGGTAGCGCGCTCAAATTCGCCGGTCTCTTTATTTTTGATCAGCGGATATTTCAATCGCTCCGGTGACTGGGCAAAGTCAAAGCTTCCGCTTCTGCCCTTTACGCAGAGCAATCCCTTGTTGGAAGGTCCATCATAGGCTTCTGTATCCACAACCTTGCCGTCCTTAACCAATACGTAATACTGGCAGCCGGTAGCACAGTGAGGACAGGTAGTCAGTACCTTCTTCTCCACCTGGTATTTGCGGTATTTCTTACGGCGTTTCATGGACAGCGCGCCTGTAGGACAGGCTGCCACACAGTTGCCGCAGGACTCACATTTGGAAGTAAACCAGGTATCATCAAAAGGAGCGCCGATGATAGAGGAAAAACCTCTGTTCATGGTATCGATGGCACCGCAGCCTACGATCTCGTTACAGGTATTTACGCAGCGGGGACACAGGATACATTTAATCGGATCATAGGTAACGAAGTTGGGTGTATCCTCGATAGGTTTGGCTTTCTGCTCCACAGAATAGCTGGTCTTTTCCACACCGTATTCCACACACAGATCCTGGAGCTTACAGTCACCGTTAGCCTCACAGTTAAAGCAGCTGATGGAATGCTCGCTTAACAGCAGATCCAGTGTTTTTCTTCTGGAATCCACAACTTTTGCGGACATGGTGTCCACTTCCCAGCCCTCTGAACACTGAGCCGTACATGCGGTATCCACCCAGCTTCTGCCATTGGCGGTGATCTCTACTACACAGATACGGCAGGAGCCGTCTGGAAGCAGATTCTCCAGATAACATAAGGTGGGAATCTTAACACCAATCTTTTTGGCAGCGGCCAGAACCGTTGTCCCTTTTTCTACTTCAACGGGAATTCCGTTAATTTTCAGATGAATCATAGTCCATGTCCCCCCTTATCGAACTTCGATAGCTGCAAATGGGCAGTTATCCTTGCAGGTGCCGCACTTGATACATTTGGCAGTATCGATGGTATGCGGTGCTTTCTTTTCACCGGAAATAGCACTTACCGGACAGTTGCGGGCACATTTTCCGCAGCCCTTGCATTTATCGGGATCAATCACGTAATTCTGCATAGCCTTGCAGACATGCGCGCGGCATTTATGTTCCTGAATGTGTTCTATATATTCTTCCCGGAAATTCTTGATCGTACTTAATACAGGAAGCGGTGCGCTCTTTCCGAGGCCGCAAAGCGAACGTTCTTTTACAAATACTGCTGTCTCTTCCAGTTTTTCCAGATCCTCCATTGTACCCTTACCGGCAACGATCTTTTCCAGGATCTCCAGCATTCTCTTAGTACCGATACGGCAGGGACCGCATTTTCCGCAGGATTCACGCTGGGTAAATCCCATAAAGAAACGGGCAACCTCTACCATACAGGTATTTTCATCCATAACAACGAGTCCGCCGGAACCAACGATGGCACCGTATTTCTTTACAGAATCGAAATCCAGCGGCACATCCAGATGCTCTTCCGTCAGACATCCGCCGGAGGGACCACCGATCTGTACGGCTTTGAATTTGGCACCGTTTTTCAGACCGCCGCCGATATCGAAAATGATCTCGCGAAGGGTTGTTCCCATGGGAACTTCGATAAGGCCGGTATTCTGAATGGAACCGGTCAGGGAGAAGGTCTTACATCCCGGGCTGTTTTCCGTACCGATGGAACGGAACCAGTCAGCACCCTCAAGAACGATTTTCGGAACATTGGCATATGTTTCTACATTATTTAATACAGTGGGTTTCGCCCACAGTCCCTGTTCTACAGTTCTGGGCGGCTTAACACGCGGCATACCTCGATTGCCCTCGATGGAGGCTGTCAGCGCGGAACCTTCACCACATACAAAAGCACCGGCACCGCGGTTGATATGCAAATGGAAGTTAAATCCTGTACCCAGGATATCGTCTCCCAGAAGGCCTCTGCTCTCCAGCTCTGCAATAGCGCTGCGAAGACGTTTTACGGAGTTGGGATACTCTGCACGGACGTAAATATAACCATGCTGTGCCTTAACGGCATAGGCAGCGATCATCATACCTTCGATCAGACGGAAAGGATCACCTTCCATAACGGAACCATCCATAAAGGCACCCGGATCGCCTTCGTCACCGTTACATACCACATAGCGTGTGGTCTCTTTCTGTGCGGCAACCTGTTTCCATTTGCGACCTGCCGGGAAACCACCGCCGCCGCGGCCGCGAAGACCGGATTTATCGATCTCGTCGATGATCTGATCCGGTGTCATCTCTGTCATGGCTTTCTGCAATGCCCCAAAACCACCGCTGGCCAGATACTCATCCAGAGAACCGGCATCAAATTTTCCGCAGTTTTCCAGAACGATCCTGGTCTGCTTAGCGATAAACGGAATCTCCTCAGGAGCTTTATAAGATTTTCCATTCTGGCTGTACAGAAGGCGCTCCACCACGCCATCTCCCAGTACACTGGTCGTAAAGATCTCTTCGCAGTCATCCAGCTGTACTTTTGTATACTGAATAACATCTTTTCCCTTCTGAATACGAACGAGGGGGCCAAGTTCACAGATACCCTGACATCCCGTCTTCTTAATGCCCAGGTTGGTATCATGGTCATGTCCGCCGCAGGAAGAAAAATCCAGAACCACGCCGGGCGCATCCTTTGTTATTTCCAGAAATCTGTTGTAGATCTTCTCTGAACCGGTGGCAATACAGCCTGTACCGGAACAGACCAGGATTCGGCAGTCACAAGCTTCCAGCTGCTTTTTCGCTGTTTCACGGCTGGCATTTAATGCATCTATTGTCTGGATCATTCCGTCTCACCTCCTCTAAGCTCATCGATCAGAGCCTCTGCTGCTTCCGGTGTCATTCTCGGATGAACTTCTTCGTTGACCATCATGGTCGGAGCCAGACCACAGGCACCCAGGCAGGATACTGTCTCCACCGTAAACATCATATCGTCTGTAGTATGCTTCTCGGGGCTTAAGCCCAGCTCTGTCTCTTATACACATCTCCGAGCCCACGAGACCGTACTAGATC
>CALZOU010000159.1 GCA_945827805.1 uncultured Lachnospiraceae bacterium | reverse complement strand
CTCGTGGGCTCGGAGATGTGTATAAGAGACAGGAGGTGGCCAGCCGCCGATGTGAGGAGCTTTTGGAAAAAAAACATCTGATCGAGGAAGCTCTGGCTTTTTACAGAGAAGATACATAAACAGATAAAATCCCGGAGAACGATGGTGTTTGTCTGGGATTTTTGCTATAAACAGTTACCAGCGTACTACATAAAATCATACAGGAGGAAAACAAAATGGACCAGGATAATATTTGCAGAAATCTTAAAGTGCAGATCGGTGACGAAACAGTGGACATTCCCTATGGCACACCGCTTGCTGTGATTGCAGACCAGTATTATGATGAGCGGCATGAATACCCGGCATTGCTGGCCCGGGTGGACGGAAAACTCAGGGAGCTGCACAAGTCCATCCGTCGGGACTGCCGTATCAGTTTTGTATCCATGGAGGATTCCATTGGCAGAAAGACATACCGGCGCAGCATGAACCTTCTGTTTTTAAAGGCTATGTACCATGTGATCGGAAGAGAGCATCTGGAAAAGGTGGTACTGCATTTTGCGGTGGGTGATGGGTTTTATTATACCGTGCATGGGGATGTTGCGATCGATGATGAGCTGATCGGGAAAGTAAAACGGTATATGCACAGCCTGGTAGAGAAGGAAATACCTCTGATGAAGCGGGATGTGAATACTCAGGAAGCTATTTCTCTCTTTCATCAATATGGCATGTACGATAAGGAAAAGCTATTCCGGTATCGCAGGGTATCCAGAGTCAATATTTATGATGTGGATGGTTTTGAGGACTATTTCTATGGCTTTATGGTCAACCATACAGGCTATCTTAAGGTGTTTGATCTGCTGCGATACGAAGAAGGCATAGTACTTCTGATGCCGGGAAAAGAACAGCCGGACAGAATTGCTCCCTTCACACCGTCAAAAAAGGTTTTTCAGGTGCAGAAAGAGGCAGAAGTCTGGGCTGAAAAGCTGGATGTTTCCACAGTAGGGGATCTGAACGAACGCATCAGTCAGGGAAAAATGAACCAGCTGTTTCTGGTGTCGGAGGCCTTACAGGAAGGAAGGATCGCCAGAATTGCGGAAGAGATAGCCAGCCGTCCTACAGTCAAGTTTGTCATGATCGCAGGACCGTCCTCATCCGGAAAAACTACGTTTTCCCGACGGTTGTCTATTCAGCTGATCGCCCATGGGCTGAAACCGCACCCAATCTCCGTAGATAATTATTTTAGACCGAGAAAAGAGACACCCCGGGATAAAAATGGAGAGTATGATTTTGAATGCCTCGAAGCTTTGGATGTGGAGCTGTTTAATCAGGATATGAACCGGCTGTTGGAGGGCGAAGCAGTACAATTGCCCACCTACAATTTTGTTTCAGGAGAACGGGAATACCGGGATGCGCCATTGTCCATTGGGGAAGATGACGTGCTGGTCATCGAGGGTATCCATTGCCTGAACGACGCATTCAGCTATTCACTGCCCAAGGAAAAGAAATATAAGATCTATATCAGTGCGCTGACTCAGTTGAACGTGGATGAGCATAACCGGATCCCCACCACGGACGGACGACTGCTTCGAAGGATGATTCGGGATAACCGTACCCGTGGAACCAATGCCCGGGAGACTATCGCCCGCTGGCCCTCTGTGCGCCGCGGGGAGGAAAATAATATTTTCCCGTATCAGGAGGAGGCGGATGTGATCTTTAACTCTGCGCTTCTGTATGAATTGTCAGTACTGAAAATGTACGCGGAGCCCCTTTTGTTCCAGGTACAGCGGGAGGATAAGGAATATGATGAGGCAGTGCGCCTTCTGAAATTCCTTGATTATTTCCTGCCCATGCCCAGCGAAGAAGTACCGCACAATTCTATTCTTAGGGAGTTTATCGGGGGCAGCTGTTTTGATGTGTGAGGATTCCTGATACAGCTGTGAGCAAACCTCATCAGCGCAGCCGATTTTCATGGGTTTGCGAATCGTATCTGTGAAGGTACTGAACAGATACGAAACAGAGATATATAAGACATCATGAAGGGACATAAGAGAGATGAATCAAACAAAAGATAAAACATTACAGAAACCTATGATTGTGGCAGTACTGGCATTAGTATGCTGCTTTTTGTGGGGGAGTGCTTTTCCCTGTATTAAAATCGGATACCGGCTCTTTGCTATTGCGGCAGAGGACAGTGTATCACAACTTCTGTTTGCAGGCTGTCGTTTTGCTCTGGCAGGGGTGCTGGTTATCCTGTTTGGCAGCCTGATGGGACGAAAGATGCTGAAACCGCAGAAAAACAGCTGGGGAATGGTTCTGACACTGGCATTGTTTCAGACGATACTGCAGTATGTGCTGTTTTATATGGGACTGGCCCACACAACAGGTGTCAAGTCCTCCATCATCGAAGCAGCCAATGTATTTATTGCCATTTTATTCGCCGTATTTCTGTTCAAATTTGAGTCGCTTACCTCGGGAATAGTGATCGGCTGTATCATTGGTTTCGCCGGTGTTGTACTGATCAATCTGACCGGCAGCGGTATGGATGCTTCTTTTTCTATGAAAGGAGAGGGAGCGATCCTTGGTTCGACCATTGCCTATGCTTTGTCCGCGGGCCTGGTTAAACTGTATTCTCGGAAAGAAGATCCTGTGGTCTTAAGCGGTTATCAGTTCTGTATCGGCGGCATGGTGATGATGATGATTGGCGCAGTGCTGGGCGGTCATGTAACAGTAACACAGCCGGCAGCGCTTTTGCTGCTTTTGTATTTGGCGATCATTTCTGCTGTGGCCTATACTATCTGGGGAATACTGCTGAAATATAATCCTGTCGCCAGGGTGTCTGTCTATGGCTTTATGAATCCTGTATTTGGCGTGATTTTGTCAGCATTTTTACTGGGGGAGAAGAATCAGGCTTTCGGATTGAAGGGCCTTGCGGCGCTTGTGTTGGTATGTATTGGTATTTTTATTGTAAACAGAGAACCGAAAGCTGTGGACTCAGAAGAAAATGAAAAATAGTAACTGTTCAGGGTGAACATTGGGGACGGAGAAAAACGGCATTTTGTCTGTCACCAGTGGATTCCTGTATATATAAAAAATCCGGCATCAAAGCCGGATTTTTTATATGGAGTGAATCGATAAGCCGGGTTATGTCGTGAATGATCATCTATCTAGGACTGCCGTTGCCGACAGCCTCAAGCGACCTACCTAAAACGCGACGGGCCGCCGCATGGTTTTGTTTCGGTCTTGCTTCGGATGGGGTTTACATGTGCCCTGCCTGTTACCAGCCAGGCGGTAGTCTCTTACACTGCCTTTCCACCCTTACCGGCCAAAGCCGGCGGTTTATTTCTGTTGCACTGGCCTGGGAGTCACCTCCACCGGACGTTATCCGGCATCCTGCCCTGCGAAGCCCGGACTTTCCTCACCTGACACCTTTCGGTATTGTCAGCCGCGATCATTTGACCCACTCTGTGTGGGATTTTATCATAGGGAGGGGAGAATGTAAAGGGAAGAGAGAGATAAATCTTTACAATTCTTTTACAACAGACCGTAGTATCCGAGAGTATAATTATGGGAAAAGGATACCGGGGAGAAATACTATGAGCAAAATATTAGTTGCAGAAGATGAACTCGCAATAAACAAATTGATCTGTATGAATTTGAACATTACCGGATATGAGACAGTCTCGATGCAAAATGGACAGGAGGTTCTGGATTATCTGGCGGCGGGAGGTCTGGCTGATCTGGCCATTGTGGATGTGATGATGCCGAAGGTGGACGGTTTTTCGCTGCTTTCACCGTTAAAACAGAAATCGATTCCGGTGATCTATCTGACGGCAAGGGGTGATCTGGAATCAAAGCTTAAAGGACTGACCGGCGGTGCTGAGGACTATATGGTT
Organism: uncultured Lachnospiraceae bacterium; assembly: GCA_945827805.1. Lineage (GTDB taxonomy): Bacteria > Bacillota > Clostridia > Lachnospirales > Lachnospiraceae > UBA11957. Next base: position 816 of record CALZOU010000159.1, on the reverse strand, counting down.
AAGCCTTTTGAGATGCTGGAGCTGCTTGTGCGCATCGATATGGTGCTGAAAAGGACGGGAAAAAGTGAGGAGATCATTTCGCTGGGCTGCATCACACTGAATATGAAAAAAAGGATAGTGCAAAAATCAGGAGAAAATATCTCATTGACGCCGATGGAATATGATCTGCTCTGTGTACTGGCAAAGAACAGGAATATTGCCCTGAACAGAGAAAAGCTGCTGCGTGAGATATGGGGTGTTGATTTTGAAGGGGAGACGAGAACGGTAGATGTTCATGTGGCAGCTCTTCGCAGAAAGACCGGACTTCACATCGTATCTGTGCCGAAGATCGGGTATCGCCTGGAGGTGGACGAAGCATGAAACTCAGGAGCAAGATAGCGTCAGGTGTTCTTATCGTTTTGCTGCTTTCACTCACCGTATGCTGTTCAATAATTATTTCAGTTAGTAAAAGGAATATACTTGATCGTATGGTGGATGCCACAAAGCTGGAGGTGGATAAGCTTGCAGACAATCTGCAGCCAGACAGGTTCGGTATCGAAGATGTGAAAGAAAAGCTTACAGAGAAATCTATGCTGAAATACTATTTTTTTCAACAGACGCAGTATTCGGACGCAGATACGGAATATGTCCTCTTAAGCGAGAATGAGACGATCTATAATAATTCGGGATTGAATACAGCGGAAATTCTCGAACTTGACAATAAATATGAGACAGTCTATCAGACAGTGCATTTGTATGAAAACGACTATATAGTGGCCGGAAAGAAGATTGCGATCGGGACTCGCTTATGTCAGCTCTATGTGGTTCGAAACATTA
>CALZOU010000158.1 GCA_945827805.1 uncultured Lachnospiraceae bacterium | reverse complement strand
GATCTAGTACGGTCTCGTGGGCTCGGAGATGTGTATAAGAGACAGTCTCAGCTCCAGATATTGCTGATAAGCCATCTCCAGTATCTGGCGCTCATTGGAAAACTTTAGAAGATGGTAAGCTTCATGGAATTTGTAATATCCCGAATCAACGAAATATTCTTCTCTCTGCGGTTTGCTGTAATAGCTGTTGGCCATCATCAGATACCAATGCACTTCTTTCTCTACCACATCATCGGGAATAGAAAAGGAATACTGACTTTTTCCTACGTATTTGATAATGGATGCGTGTACGCCGCTTTCTTCGGCCACTTCCCGCAGTGCAGTCTCTTTATATTCTTCTCCTGCCTCTACTGTTCCTTTCGGAAGCACCCAGCCATCATACTTATTCTTATAGCTTTTATAAAGAGTAAGTATTTTGCCTCGATAAATTACCACCCCGCCACAGCTCACTGCTTCTATCATTGCCAGTCCTCCTGCTTCGCGTTGTGTATTACTAAAGCCAGTATACCCTTTTTTTGTGCACGTTGCAACAATGGATTTGTCACATTTTATTCAAAATATGCATCGAAGGCTTTTTTCGCCGCCGGTACAGCATATTTGCTGCCGGCACCGGAAGCTTCTACAATAACACTTACCGCAATTTTCTTACCGTCATTTTCTGCATATCCCACAAACCAGGAATGCGGTTTCCCATGATCAGAATCAAAATCCGCTGTACCTGTTTTTCCTGCCGCCGTATAGTTTGAACTCTGCAGCTTACTGCCTGTGCCCTCTTCTACCGTTGCTTTCATAAGATCCTGCAGGAAAGCAGCTTCAGATTTATCGATCAGAAGGCCATAGGAAACAGGCTCATAAGATTTAATTTCGGTTCCGGAATCATTTTCAATGCGATCCACCAGATACGGTTTCATCAAAGCACCGTCGTTTGCGATCGCCGCTGCGATCAGGCACATATGATATGGGGTAACCAGTGTATTTCCCTGCCCGATAGATGTCTGCATCGTCAGTGCAGTCCCGGAATCATTATTTAAGGTAAACCGGCTGGATTTATATCGCACCGGTGACGGCAGATCCGCGTTAAACAAAAGACTGTCTGCTGCCGACGAAAATACAATTTTTTATATCGTAAGACCCACTAAAAATAAAAAAGCATTGCAGGAATTGGCAAACAATTCTGTAAAATTCTGCAGACCATGGGTTTCATTTTTATAACAGTGGATTGTATGGTCATCCACAGTAATCTCACCATCACAGTCATAACTGAACCCATTTGGTTCTCCATACTGACGATAATAAGCCAGAGAAGTCACGATCTTAAATGTGGATCCCGGCGGATACAAACCGGATGTTGCGCGGTTTAACAGAGGCGAATTGTCCTCATCTGTGCTTAGTTTTTCATATTTCTTTTGAACGGTATTCGGGTCAAAATCAGGTTTGCTGACCATTGCCAGTACTCTTCCGGTATCAGCCTCAATGGCGACAGCGGCGCCTTTATAATCACCTATGGCGGAAGAAAGCGCTTTCTGTACATCCACATCCAGGGTAGTGATGATATTATCCCCTTTCTTTTTTAGGTCCTGAAATTCCCATTTGATCTGATCCAGGATAAAGGAATCGGAAGTCAGCAGATTGTAATTCTGACTGGATTCCAGACCGGTTCCGCCCTGATACGTATATCCCACCACATGGGCAAAAAGATCGTCATACGGATACTTTCTTGTTTCCGTTCCGTCAGAATCCACCTTGGTTTCAGCCAGCACCTCACCGCCGGAAGCCCTGATCTCTCCACGGATTACCTTTTCCACCGCCGATTTGGCGCGGGTATTATAGGCACTGTTCTGAAATTCACGGGACATATTAAAATGGAAGTATACCATATACCCGATCATACCCACAAAGATCATGACAAAAAAGTAACAGATAAAAATATATTCCTTACCAATTGAGGCTTTTTTCTGTTTCTTCTTCGATTTTCTGTTCGAGCGTTGTTTCATTGACATAGTTATTATTACCTCTGTTACGTTTTCTTAAATTTTCCTGATAAGCTGCTTCTTCTTCCCGCGCAAGACGCAGTTCCTCCTGCTCGTATTCATCCTCACGAAGAATATACAGCCCCTGAATAATGGCAAACATCATAACCGAACAGATGATAGAGCTTCCGCCATAGCTGACCAGAGGCAGCGTAATACCCGTCATGGGAATAAACTTTATGTTGCCTCCAATGGTCAGAAACACCTGAAAAGCATACTCTGCTCCGAGACCAAGAGCGATCAGCTTATAAAAACGTTTACTGAGCCGCATGGAAATATTGACGATCATCAGAAAACAGCTCATGCAGACCAGGATCAGGCAAATAGCAAAAATACCGCCAAGCTCTTCGCAGATTGCAGAAAAAATAAAGTCCTGTGTAGCTACCGGGATCGTATCCGGAGCGCCTTCAAACAGACCTGTGCCAAACCACCCGCCGGCACAGATCGCAAACAGACCCTGGGCCACCTGATATCCGCCCTGCTGGTAATCCGCAAACGGATCCTTCCATGCCTGCACGCGAACACGCACATGAGCCAGAACAAAGTAAGACCCTACCGCCGCCAGTGAGCCGCCGGCAAGAGCTGCCAGAGGATAACGCACTTTTTTTGTTGAAACATAGATCATAACCACATAAGCCACAAAAAACACAAGCGCTGTTCCCAGATCCTTTGACAAAACCAGGATCAGAACATGAGCTGCTGCCACAGCTGTAGTGATCACGATCTGACGAAAATCCGGTGTCACACGTAAAAGTCCCGCCAGACAGAACACATAGGTGATTTTGACGAATTCCGAAAACTGAAATGTAGGTCCGCCTTCCGTCAGTGCAATGGACAGCTTAGCACCGCCGGATACGCTGGCAAGAACAAGTACCGCCAGCAAAAGCAATAATCCTCCAATGGCGTATACCCAGGTCAGATCGCGGATTAGCTTTACCTTTCGCACGATCACCGGCACAAGCAGGGAGATAAGTGTGGCTGCAGAGACCAGAAACAGCTGTTTGGTAGCCAGTGCTGTATTCAGCCTAGTCAAAATTATGATGCCTATGGTAATCAGCATGCACATGTTGTTCAACAGAAGTATCGATGCTTTCTTATAGATTACTCTGTAAAACACCTGTGTAAGAATGATATATACGACCATAGCGCCATATAATATCAGTATCTTTTTGTCCATTGTCTGCAGAAACATGGCCATAAAAGCCGTACTCAGTACAAAAATGATCAGTGCAATCTGGCGCCTCAGTATCCTTCGCCTCGCTTTTTCCTTTTTCTTGCTGAACACACTGAAGCACTGGGAAGTATACATGATCATCAGCACGATGAGCATGTATTTTGTCAGCGTAACAATGATTGAGATCATAGTTATTCTACTCCTCTTTGATAGTGTCCCTTGGTAAAGGGTATGGATTCCCCTGGCAGATTCCCCTGCACAGCCTGCGAAAACAACTGCAGGATACAGGTTGTTTCTTTCTTATTTTCTATAGTAAAAGTCAGACGATACCCGGTATAGCCACAGCCGGATATTTCTTTTCTTTCACGTAACAGCCCAAGGGGGACAGAATTATAGATAACATTATAACAGAAATCGCAACAGCATTTTGCCGGAAATTTGGCTCCTTTTCGGTCTTTTAATGCCAATATGCCAGATTTATGGTCACATCCCGCGGTATTCTTTCTGACACACTGGGCAGAAACCATCAGAATCTGCCGTCCGTACACACAGATTTCAGAATCCCGGTTATCCCGCTGCATCTGTTCCTTTCTGTTGAGTTCTGCCGGTGCCGTAAAACCGGCCACCCCCATTTCCCGGTAAAAATCAAGAGTTTCCCGACTCATCGTGTACATGCAGTCATCCAGATATATCGCAGTCTGTACATTTTTTTCAAGGCAAAGGCAGAGTTCTTCCATTGTTCTAACAAGATAACCATCAAATTTTTCTTTTTCGAGAACCGGAAGTTCCTGCGCAAATCTATCCCGGTATGACTCCCTGAGCATCTGGGGAAATGCCAGCGCCCATTCACAGTCACTGCCTTCCCGAACTGTACGTACCATCTCCTGCACTGTGCGCCAAAGCGTATATTCTATATAAATTCTGCGGAAAGAAAGATCACTTTCAAGGACAGCCTGCAGCTGTTCTTTTGTCTGCACCAGAACGGTAAAATCCCCTGCACCGGACGGAAGCAAAGGCTCTTTTGTAATATTTTCCGGCCGTGTCCCAAGTGTTCTTCTGTACGGAGCAAGCATTTCCTGCCTCAGCATACGGATGCCTTCCCGGCGAAGAGAGTTAATCTCTTTTACGGGAGCAAATGCACTGCCGCGCATTTCCACAGACAGCTCACTGAGATCAAAATCAGAATCTCCCGTTTTCTGCAGCTGTTTTTTCACCTGATCTTCTTCCATCGGACGGGTCTTTGCAGACATAACCATACTTCCTGTTACACAGACGGACGTATCCTTACAGGAAAGCCATAATGACATAGGCTCTCCTTCGCAGAAACTGGCCAGTCCGGCAGCAGGAATACAGGATTTTTTCTCACAATAATCTGCATGGATTTTGGCAAACAACTGTTCATTGCGATCTTTCGCTGTTTTTTTCAGTTTTTCGTTTTTCAGAGCCATCATATGTCTTCCATTGTGCTGTTTATAATAGCCTTCGTGAAAACCGTCCCGATTATAC
>CALZOU010000157.1 GCA_945827805.1 uncultured Lachnospiraceae bacterium | reverse complement strand
AGAATGCCATAATCTCACGGTCAGATTTTCCTTTCGGATCGAAATCAGAACCACCCTTAGCTCCGCCGATCGGCAGGCCGGTCAGAGAGTTCTTAAAGATCTGCTCGAAACCGAGGAACTTGATAATACCGATATTAACAGAAGGATGAAGACGAAGACCACCCTTGTACGGTCCGATAGCGTTGTTGAACTGTACGCGGTAACCGGTGTTGACCTGAACCTGTCCCTTGTCGTCTACCCACGGAACACGGAATTTGATCTGTCTGTCCGGCTCGCACAGACGCTCCAGCAGAGCTTCCTTGCGATATTTCTCTTCGTTGGCTTCAATGACCGGTCTTAAGGAATCCAGTACTTCCTGAACTGCCTGTAAAAATTCCGGCTCAGAAGCGTTTTGTTTTTTTACTCTCTCGAGTACTTCATCTACATAACTCATTTCACAATTCTCCCTTTTTTGTGCGTTATATTGTCTCGACTTTGCCATTTTAATGCAAAAAAGTGAAAAATGCAACATATTTTATAAAAATTGCAGAAAAATAGTTGCCTGACAATAAAATAACAGGTTTTTCGGAGAAATATGAAAGTGAAAATGCAGAAAATTGCACATTTTAGTTTATATAGTAGATTTTTATGGGCGGCATAAAGTGTAATGAAAAAGCGTTATTTCGACAATTAATCAGAACAGTCCGAATCGCTTGCCTTGTACAGCTTTCGGGAATGTGCTAAAATCGATGCAGAAAACAGAAGTAACTGATCAGAACAGCACGAATCACCTGCTGATGAGGCTGTAAGAACAGATACGGACAGAAAGAGACAGAGTATTTTTGAAGATACTAAACACATATGCCACAGGCAAGGAGAATACAGCCATGACACAGATGACAAATCAGGTAGAGACTATGCTTGCAGAACAGCAGATCAGCCGAGAGCTTATCGATAAAGTTCTGGAATTTCGTGAGAAATATCCGGTGGAGCCTTCTATGGCAGACCGGATCACAAAACCGGTGATGCCGTTTTACGGAAAAGAGATACTGGAAATGGCCATCGCCGGGATACTGGAAGGAGAAAACCTTCTTCTGACCGGACCAAAAGCCACCGGTAAAAACGTACTGGCAGAGAATCTGGCGTGGATCTTTGGCCGGCCTTCCTATAATGTGTCTTTTCATGTACAGACCGGCAGCGCAGAACTGATCGGTACGGATACGTTCCGCAACAATCAGGTGGAGCTTCGCAAGGGTACCATCTGTCTGTGTGCGGAGCAGGGAGCCTTTGGCATTCTCGATGAGATCAATATGGCTAAGAACGATGCCGTTTCCGTTATGCATGCCGTACTGGATGATCGTCGTTACATGGATATTCCCGGTTATGAGCGGATTCATCTTAAGGAGAGTACCCGCTTTATTGCCACAATGAACCACGGCTATGCGGGTACCCGGGAATTGAATGAGGCTCTGGTGTCCCGTTTCATGGTCATTGATATGCCGAAACAGTCGGAGGAGACCCTGAAAAAGATCCTGAAGACCGTATTTCCCGATGCGGTGCCGGAAAAACTGTCCCAGTTTATCGGTGTTTTTCTCGATCTGCAGGAAAAAGCGGAGAACGGGGAGATATCTACGAAAGCTTTGGATCTTAGAGGTCTGATCGCGGCATTAAAGACCATCCGCTGCGGGCTGTCTCCTCTCTGTGCCGTGCGCATGGGTATTGTTAACAAGTGTTTTGACCGTTTTGAGCGGGATATAGTCAATGATGTAGTAATGGTGCGCATTCCCGAAGAGTGGACAAGAGAAGATATTTTTGCATAATACCATATGAAGTTGCAGTTGTATTGAAATTATCACTGTAAAGACAATAATGCTGCAAGAATAACCGCAATCACAAAGCAAAGGCAGGTTCCGAAATGGAAGATCAGGATAATTTTCTCAGCATCTATCAGATGGAAATAGAAAACCGCATAAAGAACATGGTCTGGACTATCTGTGGCGATTATACTCTGGTGGTGCGTCCGGATCTGGAACTGTACCGCAAAGCCCCGGACATTGCGCTGTACGATGCCGTCAAGCAGGGCGCCTTCGTCCAGTATTTTGAAAAAGAACAGCTGAGTCTGTATCTGATCAAAAAGATCTTTCTCGGTGCCGACGAGCAGCAGCTTCTCAATCTTTCCCAGCTGTGTATCGAGGCGGCAGTGGGGGACAAGATCATGGCAGACCGGCCGGGAACAGCTTCTTTAAGAAAACGGGCCTATACGACGATCCTTCGCCAGGATGAGGAAATGATGAGCATGCGCCGGGTTGGCCGGGCCAAGATTCTCTGGATGAAGCACACACTGGGTACGTACCGCGCCAGTAATATGGAAAATGAGAGGCGGCTGGAGCTTCTTCTGGATATCGCCTCCATAACGGAGACGGAGGAGCTGATCGCCCGTATCGATGAACTGTATAATTCCTGGGTGGATCCCACCTTTCTCCATAAACACGGTACGCTGCAGGATGTGCTGGGCGTGACGCTGGAGGAAATGCAGGAATTTGACTGGAAGGATTTCCTTTCCGAGGAGGCTATTGAGGAGAATCTTGAGGATATCCTCGAGAAAATGAGCCGGGAGATGGTAAACACCCATAAACCGGAGCTGCAGGAAGAGAAAGAAAATGCATCCTCCGGGAAAAAGAAGGTGACTCTGGTCACGGAAGAGGAGTTTGCCAAAGTTTACAGTTATATTGAGACCAATTTCGGCCGCACATATCTGACCCCTCTGGAAGAAAAGAAGAGGAACTACCGTCACTGCCGCGGCGTTCATGCAGACTGCGGTCTGTATTATACAAAAGGTATCCTGAATAATCCCGTTCGTCATAATTATCAGTATGCCTATGCCCTGCGGCAGAAGCGAAAAAATGAGAATTATCTGAAATCGCACTACAGCATGGTTCGCCAGAACATTCAGGCCCTGACTCAGCTTTTGAGAAAGGCCATCAGCCTTCACAATGAAGTAACCTATGTTCCGGCGGACAGCGGCATTCTGGTGCCTTCCCGGCTATGGCGGGCGGGCAGAGTTTCGGATCCCCGTCTGTTTCTGAAGGAGAAGAAAGAAGAACAGCAGGATCTGGTGGTGGAGATCCTTATCGATGCCAGCGGTTCCCAGCAGGGACGTCAGGAGCAGGTGGCTCTGCAGGCATATATTTTAATGGAAGCTTTGAGCAATGTGCATATTCCCCACCGGGTCAACAGTTTCTGCACTTTCTGGGACTACACGGTGCTGCAGCAGTTTCGGGATTACGATGATCCTCAGAGTGCCAATGCCCAGATCATGAATTTTTCGACTTCCTCCAATAATCGGGATGGACTGGCCATTCGGGCGGTGGCGGCGGATCTGTTAAATCGGGAAGAAGATAAAAAAATACTCTTGATCTTAAGTGACGGCCGTCCTTATGATGTGATCGCTAACCGGCCGAATGCCCGCAATCCACAGCCCTATACAGGGGATTATGCCGTATCCGATACGGCGCAGGAAATCCGTGGCTTAAGAAATAACGGTGTGTCTGTGCTGGGCATTTTTGCCGGAGAGGAGCAGGACCTGGAGGCGGAAAAAAGGATTTTTGGCAAAGATTTTGCCTATATCCGGCATCTGGATAACTTCTACAAAGTGACAGGACGCTATCTGGAGAAGCAGTGGAACGACTGATTTTCGTGAAAATATTATGAAAATGTTAAAAATGTTACAGAACATCTTTTCTTTTCGGTAAAAATGGTTTACAATCAGTGAGAAAAATCTTTGGGGAGATCATAAAGATAAAAGGAGGAGTACTATGATTACGTTAGATGGCGTTACCAAGTCCTACAATACAAAGGGACAGCCTGCCATTAACAATATATCCTTACATATTAATAAAGGAGAATTTGTTTTTATCGTGGGAAACAGTGGTTCCGGTAAGTCCACCCTGATCAAGCTGCTGTTAAAGGAGCTTGACGCTACTTCCGGTACCATTAAAGTCAACGGTTATGAAGTCAATAAACTCAGACGCCGCAAGATCCCGAAATTCCGCCGTGGTATCGGCTGCGTGTTCCAGGATTTCCGTCTGCTTCCGGACCGTAATGTTTACGAAAATGTGGCTTTTGCCCAGCGAGTTATCGAGATGCCCAACCGTGTGATCAAAAAGCGTGTGCCGGAGATCTTGACCCTGGTAGGTCTGGCTGCCAAGTACAAATCTCTGCCGGATGAGCTGTCCGGAGGTGAGCAGCAGCGTGTGGCGCTGGCCAGAGCTTTGGTGAACCGCCCAAATCTTTTGCTGGCGGATGAGCCTACAGGTAACCTGGATCCCACCAATTCCATTGAGATCATGCGTCTTCTGGAAGAAATCAATGAGCGAGGCACCACAGTTTTAGTGGTTACCCATAACCGTGAGATCGTAAACGAGATGAAGAAACGCGTTATCACGCTGAAAAGCGGCGTGATCATCAGCGATCAGCAGGAGGGTGGTTACATTGAGAATTAGTACATTTTTTTATGCCGTTAAACAGGGCTTCAAAAATATCTGGAATAATCTGATGTTCTCTGTTGCATCCATTGCTACCATGAGCGCCTGTATCTTTTTGTTTGGTCTGTTTTTCTCCATCGTGGTCAATTTCCAGTATATTGTCCGAAATGCGGAGTCCAATGTGACTATGACCGTATTTTTTGATGAAAATCTGGATCAGGGCCGCATCAATGAGATCGGAGAACTGATCAATGCCTGTCTCTTATACACATCTCCGAGCCCACGAGACCGTACTAGATC
>CALZOU010000156.1 GCA_945827805.1 uncultured Lachnospiraceae bacterium | reverse complement strand
AGTGTAAAGTTGCCCGCATGAGAGATTTTGGTGCTTTCGTAGAACTGGAACCGTGTGTTGATGCTCTGCTTCATGTTTCTCAGATTTCCAGACAGCATGTGGAGAAACCGGCAGATGTTCTTTCTATCGGACAGGTGATCACAGCTAAGGTTGTTGATTTCAATGGCGAGGATAAGAAGATCAGTCTTAGCATGAAGGCTCTGGAGGCTCCGGCTGAGGAGGTTGAGGAAGCTCCGGTTGAGGAATAAATCCTGAGAACCGATTTTTGAATTTTGAGGTTTTGCTGCAGTATGGCGGGGACGCTGTACTGCAGTATTTTTTTGTATGTAGGAAAGGTTTTGGTTGTGGGGACGCTTAAGGGATATCATCAGATCGGCGGCCTCTGGAGTATGTATGTAAATTTCCTGCTCCTACTGCGCTCGCTCCGAGCCTGGGGTCTCGGAGTCGTGCTCGTTAAAGTCGCGGGAAATTTACATACATACTCCAGAGGCCGCCGATCTGATGATATCCCTTGGCGCTTACCTGGTGTGGGACAGTAGGTAGCGGATGAGGTGGGCGCAGTAGGTTGCTAACGAGTCAGGCTCATTCAATAAGTAATCATTTACTAAGAAGTAGTATTTATCCGGACTTTTCGGCTTTGTCTGGAAGGCGGGTGACAGCACCGGGGAAAAGGCGGGGATGAAGGTTCCGGTTTTTCGTTCGTAGCAGGTTTCGGCGGTGGCTTTTTTTCGGGCGGAGGGGTCTGTGTATATGGCGATGCTTTTGTGGATCGCGCGGTCTTCTGCCGGGAGGTAATAATAGTTTTTGTAGTCTTTATAATAATAGTAATATTCACCGGTAAGCATAGGTACCTGCAGGGAGCATGTATTTTCGGTAAGGGTAAGGGTGATAGTCTCTGAGGTCACTGTGAGAGTATCTGGTACGATTTTCTGTTCATATGTACAGAGAAAATTCAGGGTATCCGGCTCTGTGGTGACTACTTCTGTTTTGAGGGGCGCAAGTTGTCCCTGGGTAAGGTTTAGTAAGGGCGACAGCTGTTCGATCCAGACCATGCCTGCGATATCGTCGTAGTTGTGCTGTTCCAGAATATTTTGTGTTTCGGGATCTCCTGTCTGGAGGAAGTTTTCGTATACTTTGATCAGTTCTTTTCCGGTATGATGGTCTTTTCGGCTGTAGCCGCAAAGTCGCTGCAGGCTGGATAGTTTCATATCGTCCGCCGGGAGAAGGGGCTTTAGCAGACGGTATTGCTGGTACAGATCTGTGGCGGGCATATTTTTTAAATGAGTGTTATCTATTTCGTAGTATAACGCTTTATTGCACAGGTAAGGCAGATCAAAGGTTGCACCGTTAAAATGTACGAGGGAATCAAAGTTTTCTGTCAGTTTCATGAATTCGCGCAGAATGGTTTCTTCATCGGATGGTTTTTCGGCAAACCACTGCCTCAGGATGATATGTTCGTTTTCTTTCCACATGGCACCCAGAAGGTACAGATGGGAACGCCGGGCGTTTAAGCCTGTAGTTTCTATGTCGAAATACAGTGTTCGTTTTCGGGATAACAGGCAGTTTTTATCGGAATCAGGAATTTCGGGATGCTGTTCCACGATTTTCATTGCAAATCTTTTCCTTTCACGGTAATATTGTAATAGTCCGGATCTGATCCGGAAGGATACCTGCTCAGTATAGCAGATAAACTAAAAACAGGAAAGCGAAAGCACACAATGATTCGATTTGTCAAAGGCACAGTAGTTGCTATAGAGGAAAATTATCTGATCCTTGATCATCAGGGCATCGGATTTCGCATTTTTACACCTTCTTCCATACTGGAAAGGTATGTCAGAGTGGGAGAAGAGATCAAACTGCATACATATATGAATGTTCGCGAGGATGCCATGCTGCTGTACGGGTTTCTGACAGCAGATGATCTTCGGCTGTTTGAACTCCTTTTGGGGGTGAATGGTGTTGGCCCCAAGGCAGGTCTCGGTATTCTGTCTGCATTAAGCGCAGATGAATTGCGCTTTGCCGTGCTGTCTGACGATGCGGCAGCCATCGCCAAAGCTCCGGGTATCGGTAAAAAGACGGCACAGAAGCTTATTCTTGAGTTAAAAGATAAAATGAGCCTGGAAGATGCCTTTGAGAAGAAACTTGCCCATGAACAGGAGAATACGTTGCCTTCGTCTATGGATGAGAGCAGTGAGGCAGTGATGGCCCTGACAGCTCTCGGCTATCCATCCAGTGACGCACTTCGTGCGGTTCGTGGGGTAGAAGGACATGAAACGATGGATGTGGAACAGCTGTTAAAGGCAGCTCTGAAAAATTTACTCTGATATGCAGGGGTTATGATTTATGGAAAAAAGAATGATCACGACAGAATATACGGAGGAGGATGTCCGGATCGAGGGAACCCTTCGTCCGCAGTATCTGTCAGACTATATTGGCCAGAAAAAGGCCAAAGATACATTGAAAATATATATCGAGGCAGCCAAGCAGCGAAAAGACGCTTTGGATCATGTGCTGTTTTATGGACCTCCGGGGCTGGGAAAAACAACTCTGGCAGGGATCATTGCCAATGAGATGGGAACACATATGAAAGTCACATCCGGACCGGCTATTGAAAAACCCGGCGAAATGGCGGCAATTTTGAATTCTCTGCAGGAGGGAGATGTTCTTTTCGTGGACGAAATCCATCGTCTGAACCGCCAGGTGGAAGAAGTGCTGTATCCTGCCATGGAGGATTATGCCATTGATATTATGATCGGGAAGGGTGCTACAGCCAGATCCATCCGCCTTGATCTGCCAAGGTTTACGCTGGTTGGAGCAACCACAAGGGCGGGACTTCTGACGGCTCCGTTAAGAGACCGTTTTGGTGTGATTTCACATCTGGAATTTTATTCTTATGAAGAATTGCAGACGATCATCCTGCATTCGGCAAGAATCCTTAATGTAGAGATCGATCCTGAAGGAGCCATGCAGCTGGCCAGAAGATCCAGAGGAACACCGCGTCTGGCGAATCGTCTGTTAAAGCGTGTACGGGATTTTGCGCAGGTAAAATACGATGGACGCATCACCAGTGATGTGGCCGCTTTTGCGCTGGATCTTATGGAGGTGGATCGTTACGGCCTGGATCAGACGGACCGGAACATCCTGCGTATGATGATAGAAAACTATCAGGGTGGTCCCGTGGGACTGGAGACCCTGGCGGCATCCATCGGTGAAGATGCCGGAACCATAGAAGATGTTTATGAACCATATCTTTTACAGCATGGTTTTATTCAGAGAACTCCCAGAGGAAGAGTGGCTTCGCCAAAAGCCTATGAGCATCTGGGATTGCCTGTGCCGGAAAAATAGAGTATAATAAGCACCATACGAAAGAGTATAAAAGAAGGGAGTTACCCATGTCATCTAAAAATTCCACTAAAGTACTGATTGGCGGCAAAATCTATACCCTTGGAGGTTATGAAAGCGAAGAATATCTTCAGAAGGTTGCCGCATATCTGAATAATAAATTAACTGATCTGTCTTCTTCAGCCATGTTTAACCGCCAGCATGCGGATGTTCGCGGTATTATGCTCAGTCTGAATGTGGCGGATGATTATTTTAAAGCCCGTTCTCAGGCGGAAGTATTCGAGGAAGATTCTGTTTCCAAAAACAGGGAAGTGTATGATCTGAAAAATGATCTGATAGCTTCACAGATCCAGCTGGAGCGCCTGAAAGAGGATTACGAGAAACTTAAGGCTGAGAAAGAAGAACTGGAAAGACAACTGGCCCAGAAGAAACCGTCGACGACCAGATAACAGATTTCAGAAAGGATACGGGGATTACATAGTGTGATCCCCTTTTTTGTGATATGAACAACAAGAGACCAAAACCTGACACAAAAACCATAGAATTGCTCGCGCCGGCGGGCAGTGCAGAGACGGCCAGAGCAGCCATACTGGCGGGAGCGGATGCTGTCTATATTGGAGGTACTCGTTTTGGCGCCCGTGCATACGCGGATAATCCTATGCAGGATGAACTGCTGGAACTTCTTGATTATATCCATCTTCGGGGGAAAAAGCTTTATCTTACGGTGAATACACTGCTCAAGGAGCAGGAGATCAGACAGGAATTGTATGACTATCTGGCACCGCTGTATGCTGCGGGCCTGGATGCTGTGATCGTTCAGGATCCGGGAGTTATGCGGTTTGTTCTCCGGGAATTCCCCAAGATGGCGGTTCATGCCAGCACACAGATGACGATCACCGGACCGTCCGGAGCCAGAATGCTGGAAAAATGTGGTGTGACACGTGTGGTAACCGCCAGAGAATTATCTCTGGAGGAAATATCTGCCATCAGAAAAGCAACTCATCTGGAAATAGAATCCTTTGTTCATGGCGCATTATGTTATTGTTATTCCGGCCGATGTCTGCTGAGCAGTATGCTGGGAGGCCGAAGCGGAAACCGGGGGCGGTGTGCCCAGCCCTGCCGCCTGCCTTATGAAGTATGGCAGGATGGCAAAAAAATGAACCGTCCTGAAGAAAATTATATCCTCAGCCCGAAGGACATGTGTACTGTTTCACTGCTGCCCGAAATCCTGAAGGCAGGGGTTACATCTTTAAAAATTGAAGGCCGCATGAAAAAACCGGAATATACAGCCGGAGTGGTAAGTATTTACAGGAAATATCTGGATCAGTGTCTCGATGGCAGATTTCACGGCGTATCTGCACAAGACCAGCAGATGTTGTTTGATCTGTATAATCGCTGTCTCTTATACACATCTCCGAGCCCACGAGACCGTACTAGA
>CALZOU010000155.1 GCA_945827805.1 uncultured Lachnospiraceae bacterium | reverse complement strand
GATCTAGTACGGTCTCGTGGGCTCGGAGATGTGTATAAGAGACAGATCTATAATTGTAACTGGTTAGTATCAGAGGTAAGTTGTGTGCTCAAGCTGCTTATGTTGAAATGACAAAAAAGCTATAACACCAGGTAGAATAGATATTGAAAAAGCAATGAAAAATTGAATAAAAACGGAGGAAGAAAGCTATGAGTAAAGAAGTCAATATGAACATGTACATGCCGACCCGCCTGATCACAGGCGAAGGCTGTGTAAAAGATGCCGCAAATCAGATCAAGGTACTGGGTGAGAGATGTCTGATCGTTACCGGAAAGACTGCGGCAAAAGCCTGCGGAGCATTGGACGATGTGATCGAGGTCATGCTGGAAAACGACCAGTCCTATGCAATCTACGATGGCATTGGACAGAATCCAAAGATCGCTGATTGTATGGAAGCAGCCAAAGTAGCACAGTCCCTGGAAGCTGACGTGATCATCGGCATCGGCGGTGGTTCCCCACTGGATGCGGCAAAATGTATTTCCATCCTGGCCGCAAATCCGAATATGAGTCAGGAACAGCTGTATTCCTACAATTGGGAAAATGCACCGCTTCCCATCGTTTGCGTGGGAACCACAGCAGGCACAGGCAGCGAAGTTACTAAAGTAGCCGTAATGACAAACCTGCAGGGATTAAAAAAGAGTCTGAATGATGACCGGATTTTCCCGACACTTTCTCTGGGGGATTACCGTTACACGCTGACTTTGCCGGAACTGTTTACCTGTTCCACAGCCATCGATGCCCTGTCACATTGCATTGAGAGTTATTTTGCGAAGAAAGCAAATGAAATATCCCGCTGCTACAGCGTACGCGGTATCCGCATTCTGCTTGAACAGCTGAAAAAGATAGAGAAAGAAGGCTTTGCGTCTATTACATCTACAGACCGCGAAGCTCTGTACAATGCTTCCATCTATGGAGGTCTTGCCATTCATGTGACGGGGACCTGCATGCCTCACGCCGTAGGCTATTTCTTAAGCGAAAGTCATGGCATCCCTCACGGAACAGCCTGTGCTCAGTTCTTGCCGGAATTCCTTGCGCATAACCGAAACGTAGATTCGAAATACTGTGATCTGTTCTACACAGAAGTTGGATGTACTGAGGAGGAGCTTACTGATCTGATCCGATCAGTAACACCCAAATACGAGATCACACTTGACGAAGCGGAGATAACAGAGCTTCATGCCCGCTGGATCAACAATGCCAGCATCAAAAAAGGCCGCGGCGAGATCACCGCTGACATGGTCGACAACATGCTCCGCACCAAATACGTAAAGTAGAGGAATAATTCACAGAAAAAAGGTGTAAAGTCTTTTGATTACTCAAGAAAGACTTTACACCTTAGGAGATAAGTGAAGGGTTACTTTTTGCTTTTTTCCTGGGCTACGGTATCAAGCAGTTCAAATAATTCTTCTGTAGTATAAGTTTCTTTACCACTTTTTTTGATCTGTAATCTCAAATCATACAGTGTGGCGAGTTGGGTATCGGTTCTTTCTTTTTCTGTCATATTAATACTCACTTTCTATCACCGCCTTTTGATTGATATTAAATAAAATATATTATGCACTAAAAGTATATTATAAAAACGGAAAATATGCAAGAAAAGATAGAAATATGGTAAACAGAAAAATGACCGTCCGGGTCTGCCGGGGTGATCTACAGTATTTCAAATGATCAAAGCGCGTTCTTAGTCTGGATGAGATCCAGTGCCTACGGAAACTTATGCGCGAAGGCTCTTCCTGAGCGCATTAGTTGCAGTTGGCACTTAGCTCAGCCGGACGTTGCGCTTATTTGAAATACTGTAGATCACCCCGGCAGACCCGGACGGTCATTTTTCGTCCTTTTCTCACTACAAAAATCCCCAAAAATAAGGTAAAAATAACCACAATACCGCTTGCCAGAGAGAAACACGTATGCTATAATCCAAACGTTGCAAATAAACACGTGTGTGGAGCAAACCCGGTGCCCGATGCCCTCGGGTGGGTGGAACTTGGAAGCACACGGAAGAAAAAACCAAAAAGGAGAACAAAAACATGGGCGTTATTTCAATGAAACAGCTTTTGGAAGCAGGTGTTCATTTTGGACATCAGACAAGAAGATGGAACCCGAAAATGGCTCCGTACATCTACACAGAGCGTAACGGTATCTACATCATCGACCTGCAGAAATCTGTAGGCATGGTAGACGATGCTTACAAAGCAGTAGCTAACATCGCTGCTGAGGGCGGCACCATCCTGTTCGTTGGTACAAAGAAACAGGCACAGGACGCTATCGCTACAGAGGCTACTCGCTGCGGTATGTTCTATGTAAACGAGAGATGGCTCGGCGGTATGCTGACCAACTTCAAGACCATCCAGAGCCGTATCGCTCGTCTGAAAGAGATCGAGGCTATGGAAGCTGACGGAACATTCGAAGTTCTGCCGAAGAAGGAAGTTATCCTGCTGAAGAAAGAGCTGGAGAAACTGCAGAAGAACCTTGGCGGTATCAAAGAAATGAAGAGACTGCCGGACGCTATCTTCGTAGTTGACCCGAAGAAGGAAAGAATCTGTATCCAGGAAGCTCATACACTGGGCATCCCGCTGATCGGTATCTGCGATACAAACTGTGATCCGGAAGAACTGGATTACGTTATCCCGGGTAACGATGACGCTATCCGCGCCGTAAAACTGATCGTTTCCAAGATGGCAGACGCTGTTATCGAGGCAAATCAGGGTGAGGCTGAGGAAGTTGAAGTTCCGGTTGAGGAAGAAGTAGAGGAATAATTTTCCGCATACACACAGTCTGGTCTGTCGAAAAGGCAGACCGGCTGTTTACTCAACAAACAATCTAGTATTATTATTTTTCATGCAGGCCGGTTCCTTCGGGGAAAAGGTCATAAAAAGATATCAGGAGGAAGATAGATATGGCTATCACAGCAGCACAGGTAAAAGAATTAAGAGAAGCAACAGGCGCTGGTATGATGGACTGTAAGAAAGCTCTTACAGCTACAGAAGGCGATATGGATAAAGCCGTAGAATGGCTGAGAGAAAAAGGTCTGGCTACCGCTCAGAAGAAAGCCAGCCGTATTGCAGCTGAGGGTCTTTGCAAGGTTCTCGTTTCTGAGGATGGAAAGAAAGCCGTTGTTGTTGAGGTTAACGCTGAGACAGACTTCGTTGCAAAGAATGAGAAATTCCAGAGCTATGTGGCACAGGTCGCTGAGCAGGCTATGGAGACAGAGACAGGCGACATCGAAGCATTCCTGGCTGAGCCCTGGAAGTTTGATACTACCAAGTCCGTTAAGGAAGCTCTGGCAGGACAGATCGCTGTTATCGGTGAGAACATGAATATCCGTCGTTTCCAGCAGGTTAAAGAGGACAACGGTGTTATCGTTTCCTATACTCACATGGGCGGAAAGATCGGTGTTCTGGTTGACATCGAGACAGACGTTGTTAACGATGCTGTAAAAGAGATGGGTACAAACGTAGCTATGCAGATCGCAGCTATGAGACCGCAGTACACCAGCGATAAAGAAGTAAGTGCTGAGTACATTGCACATGAGAAAGAAGTGCTGATGGCTCAGATCATGAACGATCCGAAGGAGTCCCAGAAACCGGAGAAGGTTATCCAGGGTATGATTCAGGGACGTATCAACAAACAGCTGAAAGAGATCTGTCTGCTTGATCAGGTTTATGTAAAAGCAGAAGATGGAAAACAGAATGTTGCAAAATACGTAGAGCAGGTTGCTAAAGCTAACGGCGCTAAGATCACTGTTAAAGGTTTCGTTCGTTTTGAGACCGGCGAAGGTATCGAGAAGAGACATGACGACTTTGCTGCAGAGGTTGCTGCACAGGCCGGTATGTAATCTGAATATTTCGTAAAAGAAAAACGTAGTATAAACAAAAAGACAATGGTGTGGTTTCAGAAGAGGCTGCAGCATTGTCTTTTTGGTTTTCGATGTGAAAATGATCCAATGGGGACGGAGAAAACCAACTATTTGTGTGGCCAATGTGGCTGTCAGGTTTCCGCCCCATTGGCTGACAGACATATCTAGTACAGAGATAAACGGAGGAAAATATGCGGCTTTTGATCGTAAGACACGGAGATCCAGACTATGAGCTGGACTCTCTGACAGAAAAAGGATTTCGGGAGGTGGAATTGCTCTCTGAGCGTCTTGTTAAGGAAAAAATGGATAAGATCTATGTTTCTACTATGGGAAGGGCTATGAAAACAGCAGAACCCACACTGAAAAAAACAGGAAAAACGGCGATAGAATGTGAATGGCTGAGAGAGTTTTCTCCGAAAATCATGCGGCCGGATGTGCAGGATCATGAGATGATCGTATGGGACTGGCTGCCAAAGGATTGGCTGGAAGATCCTGACTATGCGGATTCGGAAAAATGGTGCGAGACAGAAATCATGAAAGCCGGACATGTAAAGGAAGAGTATCAGCGGGTGATCGCCCATTTTGATCAGGTGCTGGCGGAACATGGTTATGTACGGGATGGCAAGTTGTATCGTGTAGAGAATGCTAATGAGGATACACTGGTCTTTTTTTGCCATTTCGGTTTGCAGTGTGTGCTTTTAAGCCATCTGATGAATATTTCTCCCATGGTCCTGTGGCATTTCGCTTGTGTGGCACCTTCTTCGGTAACGACTGTTTACACTGAAGAACGCAGAGAAGGTACAGCGATTTTCAGAGTGAATTCCATGGGGGATCAGTCTCACCTGTATGCAGGACTTGAAAAACCGTCCTTTGCTGCCAGATTTTGTGAAACATATCACAGTGAGGGGCAGAGAAGAGATTGATCCAATGGGGACGGAGAAAACCGGCTTTTTGTGTGTCCCTTGTGGCTGGCAGGTCTCCTCAC
>CALZOU010000154.1 GCA_945827805.1 uncultured Lachnospiraceae bacterium | reverse complement strand
GGTGTGTACCGTGCTGGCAGCAGCCTCCGATGAAGTATATCGGGTGATCTGCGGCGTTGGATTGAGGATCAAATGAGGTGACAGTTATGGAAATCACACTGATCCGTCATGGAAAAACAGCAGGCAATCTGCGGGGAGCCTACGTGGGGCGGACGGATGAATCGCTCTGTGAGGAAGGCAGGGATGCGCTTCTTCAGAGAAGGACAGCAAAAGCTGATATGATTTTTTCCAGCCCTATGAAACGGTGTGTTGAAACCGCAGGAATTTTGTATCCCGGGCAGCATCCGGTTCTGGTAGAAAAACTCAGAGAATGCGATTTTGGTCGATTTGAGGGCAAGACCTGGCAGGAGCTTTCTGGCGACCCGGAGTATCAGGCCTGGATCGACAGCGGCGGCATGGCGCCTTTTCCGGAGGGAGAGAGTCATGAGGCCTTTGAAAAACGCTGTTGTGAGGGTTTTTCTGAGGTTTACCGGCAGTGCCGGGAAAAGGGATGCCAACGGGCAGCCATTGTGGCTCACGGAGGCACCATTATGGCGCTCCTGGATGCCTGGTCGGATCCTCATAGAGATTATTTTGACTGGCAGATCAAAAATGGTGAAGATCTGACCGTGACCTGCGTGCCGGATAAAGATGGCGGATTCCGTCTGCTCTGGCAGGACATACAATCAGTTGACAGGTAAAGAAGTATTCTGCCTTTCGGTTGTGCCGTGAAAAATCTGGCAGAATACAATAATAAATTGACAGGTGGAAGAGAATGTTTAATGTAATAAGTACACAGCTTAGTGTGATCGGCGGAGCAGACGGCCCGACAGCCATATTCCTGGTCGGCTCTCTGGGACATATCGATAAGATCCTTTTTGCGGTCATCTTTGGTTTTATCCTGGATCTGATTTTTGGCGATCCTCACTGGCTGTATCATCCGGTACAGGCCATCGGAAAGCTGATCTCTGTGCTGGAAAAAGGCATACGTGCCGTTCTGCCAAAAAGTAAGAGCGGCGAACGTATCGGCGGCGGCATTCTGGTGATCCTTGTGGTGGGCATCAGTACCGGTGTTACAGCAGCGCTGCTGTATTTTTGCTATCATATACACTGGCTGCTGGGATTTGTGGTGGAAACTGTGATTTGCTATCAGATGCTGGCCACTAAATCCTTAAAAACAGAGAGCATGAAAGTATATGCCGCACTGAAGACGGGAGATATTGAGGATAGCCGCAAAGCGGTTTCTATGATCGTCGGCCGTGACACTCAGAATCTGACAGAGGAGGGGGTCACAAAGGCTGCCGTAGAAACTGTGGCGGAGAACGCTTCCGACGGCGTACTGGCGCCATTGTTTTATATGGTGATCGGCGGGGCAATCCTTGGTGTAGCCTATAAGGCTGTCAATACCATGGATTCCATGGTTGGATACAAAAATGACCGGTATCAGTATTTCGGTACGGCTGCGGCTCGGTTTGATGATCTGGTAAATTTCCTTCCTGCCCGTATCTCGGCCATTATGATGATTCTGGCTTCCTTTGTTTGCGGAATGGACGGCAAAAACGCAGCCCGCATATATAAAAGAGATCGGCGCAAACACGCCAGTCCGAATTCCGCCCATACAGAAGCGGTGATGGCCGGTGCGCTGGATATTCAGCTGGCCGGAGATGCCTGGTATTTCGGAAAATTACATAAAAAAGATTTTATCGGTGACCCGATCCGCCCTGTAGAGGTGGAAGATATTGTGCGGGCCAATCGACTGCTATACGCGACAGCCGTGTGCTCTGTGGTGATCTTCTGCCTGGTGCGTGTGCTGATCACAACACTTTTCGGAGGAATGTAAATGAAAGAACAGGTACATGGCGGGGATGTCTACAGATATCCGGATGTCATCGACTTTTCATCCAATATGAATCCTTTGGGCACACCGGACAGCCTGAAACAGGCGGTGATCGCCAGTATGGAGCGGATCTCTCAGTATCCGGATGTGCGCTGTGAAAGGCTTACGGAAGCACTGGCTGCGTATGAGAGAGTGGAGAAGGAAATGCTGATCTGCGGAAATGGTGCAGCGGATCTGATCTTTTCTCTGGTGCAGGCTCTCAAACCGAAAAAAGCGCTTTTACAGGCTCCGACCTTTGCGGAATATGCGCAGGCTTTAGAGACCGTGGAGTGTGAGATAGAGTACTTTGATTCCTCTGCGGATGGGTTTTATGTGACAGAAAAATATCTGAATGCTTTGACAAAAAAACCGGATATTGTTTTTTTATGCAATCCAAACAATCCGACAGGTTTTATAATGGATAAAGAACTGCTGGTTAAGATTGCAGATATCTGTGAACAACAGAAAACTTTTCTTGTTGTGGATGAATGCTTTCAGGATTTTATTGTTCATGAGAAACAATTCTCTTTAAAAGAAAAATGCAGGGATCACCAATATCTGTTTATCCTCAAAGCTTTTACAAAGCGTTATGCTATGGCGGGGCTTCGTCTTGGGTACGGTATTACCGGAAATCAGATACTTTTAGAAAAAATGGAGCGTATTACGCAGCCCTGGAATGTTTCTCTTCCAGCGCAGGAAGCCGGTGTTGCAGCCTTAAAAGAAACCGCATATGTGAGGGCAGGACTGCAGGTAGTCCAGACAGAGCTTTGCTGGCTGAAAGAGCAGATGAAGGCTCTGGGCTTAAAGGTTTACGATTCTCAGGCGAATTATCTGTTTTTCGAAGGTCCCGAGAATTTGAAAGAAGAATGCCTGAAAAAGCATCTTCTGATCCGCAGCTGCAGCAATTATCCGTCGCTTGGAGAGGGGTATTTCCGAATTGCGGTGAAGCAGCATAACGACAATGAAAAGCTGATCGAAGCATTAAAAGAAATACTGTAACTGTACAGAAATTGGTATCTCAAAAGATAAGGAGATAATTATGGCAAAAGCGATTATGGTACAGGGAACCATGTCAAATGCAGGAAAAAGCCTTTTGGCTGCGGGACTCTGCCGTATTTTTCATCAAGATGGCTATAAAGTAGCACCGTTTAAATCTCAGAATATGGCCTTGAATTCCTTTATTACGGAGGAAGGTCTGGAGATGGGCCGGGCACAGGTCATGCAGGCTGAGGCTGCCGGAATCAAACCATCTGTATTGATGAACCCGATCCTGTTAAAGCCAACCAATGACGTTGGTTCACAGGTGATCGTCAACGGTGAAGTGCTTGGCACCATGAGTGCCCGGGACTATTTTGCATATAAGCAGAAGCTTGTGCCGGATATTATGAAGGCCTACAATACATTGGCCGAAGAGAACGACATCATCGTTATCGAAGGTGCCGGAAGCCCGGCGGAGATCAATCTGAAGGACGAAGATATCGTCAATATGGGTATGGCAAAGCTAGCCAAAGCCCCGGTGCTTCTGGTGGGAGATATTGATCGGGGAGGTGTGTTTGCTCAGCTGATCGGTACAGTCATGCTTCTTGAAGACGATGAAAAGGAGATGGTCAAAGGACTGATCATCAATAAATTCCGTGGAGACAAGACGATTCTAGATCCCGGGGTGGAGATGATGGAAGAGAAGGCTGGTATTCCTGTGGTAGGTGTTGCACCGTATCTGCAGATCCAGGTAGAGGATGAGGACAGTCTGACGGAGCGTTTCAACACTCATGGCGAGGTCGGTGTGATCGATCTGGCGGTGATCCGTGTTCCGAGAATCTCTAATTTTACAGATTTTAATCCATTCGAGAGCATGCCTGGTGTGACGATTCGTTACGTAAAGAATCCGGCTGAACTTGGTCATCCGGACATGATTTTTTTGCCGGGAACCAAAAATACGATGGAAGATCTGTTGTGGATGCGTGAGAATGGCCTGGAGGCATTGATCTTAAAAGCGGCTGCAAACGGCACACCGGTATTTGGTATCTGCGGTGGCTATCAGATGCTTGGGGAAACACTTTCTGATCCGGATCATGTGGAAGCCGGAGGAACGATTCGTGGCATGGGACTGATCCCGATGGATACTGTGTTTGAAGCGCAGAAGACCAGAACAAGGGTCAATGGATGCTTCGGAAAAGTCGATGGTATGCTTTCCACACTTTCAGGTACAGAACTTTCCGGTTATGAGATCCATATGGGAGTGACCACATTAAAAGACGGTGTACATCCGGCAACGGAGATCGAAGATTTCGTACAGAAAGACGGCAGGAAAGCGGATGGTGCACAGAACGGTAACGTATATGGTACCTATGTGCACGGCGTGTTCGATAAAGAGGATGTGGCAAAGGCTGTGATCCGTGGTATCGGACAGGCTAAGGGCATTGATACCGACAACATTACTGGTGTGGATTTCCAGGAGTTTAAAGAGACGCAGTATGATATTCTGGCGGCGGAGCTTCGTAAACATCTGGATATGGATAAAATCTACAGTATATTAAACGAGGGACTGTAATTGAGTATTTGAAACTAAAACCATGAAACAGGGTTTTTAGATTAGAACAGAAACTTTGAAATTATTGACAGATTTGGTACAAAAATCATTCAGCATTTGATTGGGGATATTTAATAATCCAAAAGGAGATATTTCATGAAAATCGAACTTGAAAATGTAAAACCGAGAGACATTGAGAGCAGAAGCTTTGCTATCATCACAGAGGAACTGGGAGATAAACAGCTGATTCCGGGAACGGAGCTGATCGTTAAACGCTGTATCCATACCAGCGCCGATTTTGATTATGCTGATAATCTGGCATTTTCCGAGGATGTGGTAAATAAGGCTATCGAGGCTATTAAGAACGGAGCCTGCATCGTGACCGATACGCAGATGGCAAAATCCGGCATCAATAAGAAAGCTCTGGCTCGTTACGGTGGTGAGGTATACTGCTTCTGTCTCTTATACACATCTCCGAGCCCACGAGACCGTACTAGATC
>CALZOU010000153.1 GCA_945827805.1 uncultured Lachnospiraceae bacterium | reverse complement strand
GTTTCGTATATCCCATGACGCGGCTCAGCCGGTGGGATATCGTTTTGAAAATAATGGAAAAAAGGCGGCTATAGCTACGGATATGGGCTATTATGATGAATACATTGTAGAGCAGCTTTCCGGATTGGATACGCTTTTGCTGGAATCGAACCACGATCTCAGAATGCTGGAGGTGGGACGATATCCCTATTATCTGAAACAGCGTATCGCTTCAAATCGTGGACATCTGTCCAATGAAACGGCGGGACAGTTGCTGTGCAGGATCCTGCATGACCATATGGGACGGATCTTTCTGGGACACTTAAGTCAGGAAAACAATTACGAGCGGCTGGCTTTTGAGACAGTGTGCAGTGAGATCACCATGGGAGATAATCCCTATAAGGCGGCGGATTTTCATATTTCGGTTGCCCACAGAGATTTTGTATCGGAAGCAATTGATTTTTAATACATAAAAGGTAAACAGGAGGAGACCAATGAAAAAAGCAATTATTACTGTTGTAGGACAGGATACCGTAGGTATTATCGCCAGAGTTTGTACATACCTTGCGGATAATCAGGTGAATATTCTGAATATCTCTCAGACGATTATCGACGGATATTTCAATATGATGATGATCACCGATATCAGTGCTGCGACCAAAGACGTGGCAGAGATCTCAGAGGACCTGAAAGAACTGGGCAAGGGCATGGGACTGGTAATCCGCTGTCAGCTGGAGGATATCTTTACCAGCATGCACCGCATCTGATCGGAGGGACAGCATGATTAATATTTTTGAGGTAAACGAAACAAATAAAATGATTGACCAGGAGAACCTGGATGTGCGTACCATTACCATGGGTATCAGTCTTCTGGATTGTGTCGATGCGGATATTGATGTGGTCTGCGAAAAAGTGTATGCCAAGATTACTACGCTGGCCAAAAATTTGGTGAAAACGGGCGAGGATATCTCCGCAGAGTACGGTATCCCGATCGTAAACAAGCGTATTTCCATCACTCCGGCGGCTCTGGTGGGCGGCACAGCCTGCAAGACAACGGATGATTTTGTCAAGCTGGCAAAAACACTGGACAAGGCAGCCAAGGAAGTGGGTGTCAATTTCCTGGGCGGATATTCCGCACTGGTTTCCAAAGGAATGACAAAGGCGGATGAGCTTCTGATTCGTTCTATTCCGGAGGCACTGGCCTGCACGGAACGTGTCTGCAGTTCTGTCAATGTGGGTTCTACAAAGACCGGCATCAATATGGACGCAGTTCGTCTGATGGGCGAGATGGTAAAAGCTACGGCAGAAGCCACAAAGGAACAGGATTCTCTGGGCTGTGCCAAACTGGTGGTATTTTGTAATGCTCCCGATGATAACCCCTTTATGGCAGGCGCTTTCCATGGCGTGACAGAAGCAGACGCTATC
This sequence comes from uncultured Lachnospiraceae bacterium, assembly GCA_945827805.1. Classification (GTDB taxonomy): domain Bacteria; phylum Bacillota; class Clostridia; order Lachnospirales; family Lachnospiraceae; genus UBA11957. The sequence continues at coordinate 3,572 of CALZOU010000153.1, read as the reverse complement.
ATCAACGTAGGTGTCAGTGGTCCCGGTGTAGTAAAATATGCACTTGAGCAGGTGCGCGGTGAGAACTTTGAGGTTCTCTGTGAAACCATCAAAAAGACTGCCTTCAAGATCACTCGTGTCGGACAGTTGGTTGCACAGGAAGCTTCCCGTCGTCTGGGCGTTCCCTTTGGTATTATCGACCTGTCTCTGGCGCCCACTCCTGCCATCGGTGACTCCGTAGCGGATATTCTGGAGGAGATCGGTCTGGAGCATGCGGGTGCTCCGGGAACTACAGCAGCACTGGCCCTGCTGAATGATCAGGTCAAAAAAGGTGGTGTAATGGCATCTTCTTATGTTGGCGGTCTGAGCGGTGCTTTCATTCCGGTCAGTGAGGATCAGGGTATGATCAATGCAGTAAATGCCGGTGCGCTGACCATCGAGAAACTGGAAGCTATGACTTGTGTCTGCTCTGTAGGTCTGGATATGATCGCCATTCCGGGCGATACAAAGGCAACCACCATCGCAGGTATCATTGCGGATGAGGCAGCGATTGGTATGGTCAACCAGAAGACGACAGCGGTTCGCGTGATTCCGGTTATCGGCAAAGGTGTAGGCGAGATCGTAGAGTTCGGCGGCCTGCTGGGCTATGCGCCGATCATGCCGGTAAACAGCTTCTCCTGTGATGCTTTCGTGAGCCGTACGGGACGTATTCCGGCACCGATCCACAGCTTTAAAAATTAACAAGAAAAAGATAATCAATAACTGTTCAGAACAGGATGAGCCACTTGATGATGAGTCCGCAAGAACATGATTCAGGTGTGAGCAACCCCATAAGCGCATCTCATTTCATGGGTTTGCGAATCGTATCTGTGAAGGTACTGAACAGACAATTCTATTTAAAATGCAGGATCGCAGGAAAAAGTGCTGTGTATCCTGCATTTTTAAGAATGGAGGATTGTATGAAGCTGAATGCTATACATCATGTAGCAATTATTGTATCAGACTATCAGAAGTCAAGAGAGTTTTATGTAGATAAACTGGGGTTTACTGTTATACGGGAGAATTACCGTCCGGATAAAGATGACTGGAAGCTGGATCTGCAGATCGGAGAGGGCGATGCTATGGTGGAACTGGAAATCTTTGGGGCGAAAAATCCTCCGAAGAGAGTAACCCGGCCGGAGGCAGCAGGACTTCGCCATCTGGCATTTCGAGTAGATTCGGTAGAACAGGTAAAGGCAGAGCTGGAAGCCATGGACATTCTCTGCGAGCCGGTGCGTATGGATGAATTTTCCAACAGAAAATTTACTTTTTTCCAAGACCCTGATGGTCTGCCCCTGGAATTGCACGAGTAAGGCGCGGCTTTGGACATAATCATAATAAAAAAGGGAAAACGTCCAAAGTACATTATGGGATTAGCCATTTTTGGACTTTCAAAAGCAAGAAAGTGTAATAAAGTCCAAAGATAGTTCCCAGCTGAGCCATTTTCGGACATAAAACCAAAGAAAAAGGGAAAAAGTCCAAAGATGGTTCCTTGATGAGTCATTTGGGCACATAAAAGTAGAAGAAAAAATGCAAGTAATTTCGTAAAAAGGCCCGATGGACAAACAGTACATCGGGCCCTATCTAGTTATTTTGTCTTTTTTGCTTCCAGATAATCATTCAGCTCTGCATTCGGGATATCGGTAATAAACATATGTCCCGGAGCATGTGTGATCACGATGGGTGGTTTGGCATTTTCCACAGCAGCCTGTGGAGTAACACCGCAGGGCCAGAATACAGGGATCTCACCCTCGTAAATATCTACGGCCTCACCATAGTCCGGTTTCATAACATCGGAGACACCTACCTCTGCAGGATTACCCATATGTACAGGAGCACCGTGAACATTCGGCATTTTTACCGTGATATCATAAGCTTTCTTTGCATTTTCCGGTGTCATGGGGCGCATGGAGCAGACCATGGGGCCGGAGAACGGACCTGCCGGGATAGTCTGGATATTGGTCTTGTACATGGGAACGTTACGTCCCTGGGCAATATGGCGGATCTCTATGCCTTCTTTCATCAGTGCTTCCTCGAAGGAGAAAGAGCAACCGATCAGAAATCCCACATAACCTTCCTTCCAGTAGTCGGAAGCGTCTGTGATCTCTTTCGTAAATACACCGTTTTCGTAGATACGGTATTTCGGAATATCGGTGCAGATATTGCCGCCTTCACCCATATCGTGGGTATCCGGTGTGCCTTTGATGATCTCAAGAATGGGGCAGGGGAAAGGATTCTTTTTCGCAAATTCTTCAAAATCCGCGGCATAGTCCGGCGGCAGAATAACAAGATTTGCCTGAGCGTAACCGCGGCACATACCGGCAGTGGGGAAATCAATAACGCCTTCCCGGATCAGCTTGCGGACTTCAGCGGGTTTCATGTCAACGTAAGGGGTGATATCAAATGCCATAACAGTTCCTCCTGTTTTCGTAATTTACTCTGTTAATACTATACAGGAAATAAGTTGTTAATGCAATAAAAGGGCAGTGGTTGAACTATACATTTTGCCTAAATTGCGGTATGATGAAAAAAAGCAAAGGGGGCCAACAACATGCATATGAAATTAAATATGTCTTCGGCAAAAGCCGTAGAAAAGCTGAAAGAAGGTAATGAAAAGTATCTGGAAACACTGACCGGTATGGGTGATGTATCAAAAGAGAGCAGAATGCGCACCTATCTGCATGGTCAGCACCCTTATGCCATTGTGGTGACCTGCTCAGATTCCCGGGTGATTCCGGAAAGCATTTTTTCTGCGGGCATCGGTGATCTGTTTGTAATCCGTCTGGCGGGAAATGTGATCGATGATCATCAGCTGGGTAGTATCGAGTATGCCGCCGGTCATCTGGGCTGTCGTCTGATCGTAGTTCTGGGGCATACACACTGCGGCGCGGTGGATGCAGCCATGAACAGCGATCCGGAAGGCTATATCAAGTTTATTACGGATGAGATCAAGCGGGCCATCGGTGATGAGAAGGATGAACGCAAAGCCTGCGAGAAAAACGTATGGCAGAGTATCCAGATGATCGAGCACAGCCTGGAGATCCATCATATTGAAGATGAAATCGGTCTCAGGGTTGTGGGTGCCATGTACGATATTGAGACGGGGAAAGTTGAGTTTATGCAGAGAACAGTTGCTGCAGTGAATTAATAGTGGCGTTATTGCTCACACAGCAGCCATGCACTTGCTGATGAGGTCGTCAAAATAAAAAACTATGGATGAGAGAGGAAAAAATGAATATTATCAACCAATTAAACAGTGCTCCAATGTATCTGATCTGTGGATCGATTGTAGCTTTTGTAGCACTGGTATGTGTGATTTTTCTTGTACGGGCATATAAGACAGGGGCAGCTATCGGAATGGATACAAAGAAGATGAAACAGACTATGATATCCAGTGCTACCTTTTCTGTATTGCCGAGTGTGGGTATTTTGCTGGGAGTTATCGCGTTGTCCGGAAGCCTGGGAACACCATGGCCGTGGCTGCGTCTGTCGGTGATCGGCGCATTACCTGTCTCTTATACACATCTCCGAGCCCACGAGACCGTACTAGATCT
>CALZOU010000152.1 GCA_945827805.1 uncultured Lachnospiraceae bacterium | reverse complement strand
GTCTTCTATATATTCCCTCCCTAGCGACTTCCCGAGCACGCATGTCGAGACTAGAGGCTCGACGCGCGCGCAGACGGAGCGTAGGAGGGAATATATAGAAGACAGGGCGGGTTGCTTTTCTGCCCGCACAGCCTCCAACTCCCCGCATATCCTAACAGTTCCCCGCATACATATAAAGAAGTACATATCCATGTGCACCCAATCTCAAAATCAACTCCCCAGGAGGTACCCTCATGGAAGCATTCACCCTATATCGCGATCTCAAAGAAAGAACCAACGGCCAGCTGCTCCTAGGCATAGTAGGCCCCGTCCGCACCGGAAAATCCACCTTCATCCGCCGTTTCATGGAACTCACCGCCCTGTCCTACATGGACGAAGCCGCCAGAAAAGAAACCATGGATCAGCTGCCGGTCAGCGGATCAGGAAAACTCATCACCACCGTAGAACCGAAATTCATCCCCCGGGAGGCCATAGAAATCAGCCTGTCCAACGAACTGAAACTGAAACTTCGCATGATCGATTGCGTAGGCTTCCTGGTCAAAGATGCTGCCGGCAGCACAGAAAACGATAAAGAACGCCTCGTCAAAACCCCCTGGTCCGAAACCGCCATGCCCTTCAGTCAGGCAGCAGATTTTGGAACACAGAAAGTCATAAACGATCATGCCACCGTAGGCATTATGGTTACCACCGATGGCTCCTTCGGAGAAATCCCAAGGGAGAGCTTCACTCCGGCAGAAGAAAAAACCGTTGCCGAGCTGAAAAAAGCCGGCAAACCCTTCGTGATCGTTCTTAACAGCAAACGTCCATACAAAGAGGAAACAAGAACACTGGCAGAGCAGATGGAACAAAACTGGGATGTTCCCGTGATCCCTGTAAACTGCGAACAGATGAAAGAAGAGGACATCATAAAGATACTGGAAGCCATGCTCAGCGAATTTCCTGTATTGAAGCTGGCTTTCTATATTCCCAGATGGGCAGAAATACTGGACAATACGCATCCCTTAAAACAGCAGCTCCTGTCCTGTACAAAAACCCTGTCAGAAAATCTTCAGCATATGAGGGATGTAAAAAGCTGTCCGCTGGAAGCAAACGAGGACAGTATTCGTTTTATGGCTTACGAGCATGTGGATCCGGCAACCGGTGAAGTAGATATCCGGCTTGATCTTAAAGAAGATTATTATTACAAAACCTTAACTGAGCTCACCGGTACACAGATTAATGGAGAATACGATCTGGTACGGCTTCTGCGTACACTGACAGAAAAAAAAGAAGAATATGACAGAGTACTGTCAGCCATGGAATCTGTTCGCCAGTCCGGTTACGGTGTTGTTTTACCGTTGCGTGATGAGATCCAGGTAGAACCACCGGAACTGATCCATCAGGGAAACCGCTACGGTGTCCGTTTGAAAGCTGCCAGCCCCACTGTGCACATGATCCGGGCAGATATTGAGACAGAAGTAGCGCCCATTGTGGGCAGCGAAGAACAGGCAAAAGATCTGATCCATTTTATCGAAGAGAAAACAGAACAGGAAGAAAATATGATGGATATCAAGATCTTTGGCAAGTCCATTGAACAGCTGATGGAAGAAGGCATACAGACCAAAGTTGCCAACATAAGTTCAGAAAGTCAATCAAAACTGCAAAATACCATGAAAAAAATCGTAAATGATTCCAATGGCGGTATGATTTGCATAATTATTTAAAAAGTTTGACAACATACAGCACGTTATGTATAATATGCAGAAAAGGACAAAGGCGTTCTGCTGGAAACAGCAGAGCGCCTTTTTGCTTGCCAGACAGAGGAAAGAGACAGGAGGAAGAATAAATGGATGAACGCGATCTGGACCTTTATGAGCATACGGATACGGTAAATGAGCTGTTGGCGCGATATGGCGTAAAATTCGGTATTTATAAAAATAATACCTTTAAGGAACAGTTGTTTCCTTTTGATGCTATTCCCAGAGTTATTGGTCATGATGAATTCGCCGAACTGGAGAAGGGCTTAAAGCAGAGAGTCATGGCATTAAATCTTTTTATAAAAGATATTTACGGAGAAAAAAAGATTATTCGGGATAAAGTAGTTCCCGAAGAATTTGTCTATGCGGGCAGCGGATATCTGGCACAGTGCGAGGGTGTGATGCCCAGCAAAGGAATTTACAGCCATATTTCCGGTATCGATCTGGTACAGGAAAAAGATGGCAGCTGGTTCGTTCTGGAGGACAACCTGCGGGTGCCGTCCGGCGCATCCTATCCCATGATCGCGAGGGAATTCTGCCGCAGAAGTTCACCCCAGACTTTCCGTCAGCATGCCATTGAGGATAACAGGGATTACAGTAAACTTCTTCGTGCCTCCATGGATTACTGTAATCCGGGCGGTCATACCGTGATCCTTACGCCGGGACGGTACAATGCTGCGTACTTTGAACATTCCTATCTGGCAGAAAAGACCGGGGCTCATCTGGTTAACGGCAGTGAGCTGATCGTGGAAAATGATCATCTGTACTATATGGATTACAGCGGCAAGAAAGAGCAGGTCGGCGCGGTTTACCGCCGAATCTCCGATGAGTATCTCGATCCCATGAATTTTAACGAAGAATCGGTGATAGGAATTCCTCATATTTATGATATTTACAGAAAAGGTAATGTAGCGCTGATGAATGCTCCCGGAAACGGTGTGGCAGATGACAAGGGCATCTATTATTTTGTACCCAAAATGGTGCGGTATTATCTGAATGAAGAACCGATCCTGCAGAATGCGCCCACCTATCTGCCGTATTACAAAGAAGATATGGACTTTGTTCTGGAATATTTTGACAGACTGGTTCTTAAGGATGTGGCGGAAGCCGGCGGCTACGGTGTGGTCTTTGGCAATACCATGACAAAACAGCAGAAAGAAGATTTTATTGAACTTCTGAAAAAAGAGCCGCGGCGCTTTATTGCACAAGAAGTGATTGATTTTAAGGACATCGATATTTTCGAAAAAGGAGAGATGGTACCGAGAAAAGCCGACCTTCGTGCTTTTGTGGTTATGGCAGAGGAGCCTATGGTATGGCACAGCGGCCTGACTCGTTTTTCCCGGAACCCGGATTCCTTTATCGTCAATTCATCTCAGGGAGGAGGATTTAAAGACACATGGGTATTATCTCGGTAGAACAGACAGACAGGCTGTACTGGCTGGGTCGGTACAGTGAGAGAGTATATACGACACTGAAATTATTTGCTGACAGCTTTGATCAGATGATCGATGCTCAGGAGGGGGCTTACGACGGTTTTTGCAAAAAACTGGAAATCCCCAATATCTATACTTCCCGCGAGGATTTTATCGAACGCTACTGCTTTGACCCGGAAGATCCTAATTCTATTTATTCGAATCTGATGCGTACATACGACAATGCAGTGGTGCTTCGTGAGGAAATCGGCAGTGAGACCCTGTCCTATATTCAGCTGGCGGTTTACGAAATGAACAGAGCTAAGGAAAGCAGCGCGCCTCTGATCTGGCCGCAGAAGGTGACTGACAATATCGTGGCTTTCTGGGGAATGGCAGATGATTAACCGATGCCGTCAGACAGCCCCTGTATTCCGACTGCCCGGATGACGTGGAGTTTTTAAATGCACCCTGCTGCGGTATTTTTGTCAAAGACAGAGAACACGGTAGTCACGTAGAACCGGGGGAACGTATCGGACGTATTCTTGATCCTCTGACCGGTGATGTCCTTTCGGAGGTAAGAGCCGAAAACAGGGGGATTTTGTTTACCGTGCGGGAATATCCGGTAGTACAGATCGGTTCCCTGATGGGACGAATCTTAAAAGATGACAGGGAGGTAAAGCAGGCATGAAAAAGGAAATCCTCTATGAATTTAAGGCTCTGTACCGCGGAGATTTCCGGATCACCGGTTATACCTTCGGTGAAGGAGAAAAAAGCATCTGCATCCTGGGAAATACAAGAGGAAACGAATACCAGCAGATCTACTGCTGTTCTCAGCTCATCCACCGGTTAAAAGAACTGGAGGCCGACGGACAGCTCGTTCCCGGACATCAGATCCTGGTGATCCCCAGCGGAAACCCCTACGGGCTGAACACGAAGATCCGCTTCTGGGGAACAGACCACACTGACATCAATCGTATGTTTCCCGGGTATGACAAAGGAGAGACCACCCAGAGAATAGCGTCAGGAATTTTCGAAGCCGTCAAAGACTATCAGGTCGGCGTACAGTTTTCTTCCTTCTACATGAAAGGCAGCTTCATGCCTCATGTTCGCATTATCCGTACAGGATACGAAGATGCCGAAATGGCCAAGAACTTTGGTCTGCCCTACGTGGTGCTCAGAAATCCCCGTCCTTTCGACACGACCACATTAAACTACAACTGGCAGATCTGGGAAACCGATGCCTACTCCATCTACACAACCCACACCGAAAATATCGACAAGACATCTGCAGCGCAGGCCGTAGATGCTATTCTGCGTTTCATGAAAACGAAAGGCATAGTCAAAGGAGAATTCGGCGAAGGCTGCGATTCAAAAATCGTCGATGACAACAAACTTCTGACCGTACGAATGGATACCGCAGGCATCCTCGACATCCAGGCTCACGTAGGAGACCACGTATTCAAAGACCAGATCCTCGCCTACCTGGTAGACCCCTACGAAGGAGACATCCTCAAAGAAGTCAAAGCCCCCTGCGACGGCACCATACTCTTCGCCAGAGATGAACCCATGGTCTACAGCAGCATGGCACTGTTTAAGATAGTGAAAAGAGAGTAAATGACAGTACAGGTAAGGTAACTATCTGCCTCATAATACATCCGTCTTCCCAACGCCAGAAAAGTAGATGCAATTTCAGGGCCTGCCGGGGATATGTATGTAAACTTCCCGCGACTTTAGCGAGCACGACTCCGAGCCTACAGGCTCGGAGCGAGCGCAGCAGGAGCAGAAAGTTTACATACATATCCCCCTGTCTCTTATACACATCTGACGCTGCCGACGATACTCCTTGTGTA
>CALZOU010000151.1 GCA_945827805.1 uncultured Lachnospiraceae bacterium | reverse complement strand
CCTTTGAGGGAACCATCACCCACCTTTTAAACGATGGTTTTATCAGCGTACTCGCAGATGGTTACAATAAGGGTATCATTATTTTCCTGGTACTGTTGGGAACTATGGTAGCCCTGATGAACAAAGCCGGTGGCTCCGCAGCCTTCGGACGCTGGGCAAGTACCCATATCAAAACAAGAGTAGGCGCACAGCTGGCCACAGTTCTTCTGGGTGTGCTGATTTTTATCGATGACTATTTCAACTGTCTGACCGTCGGCAGCGTTATGCGCCCGCTAACGGACCGTCACAATGTATCCCGTGCCAAGCTGGCTTATCTGATCGATGCCACAGCAGCTCCGATCTGTATCATCGCTCCCATTTCTTCCTGGGCAGCAGCAGTCAGCGGTTTTGTAGAGGGCGAAGATGGTCTGGCCCTGTTTGTCAGTGCTATACCGTATAACTTCTATGCTCTTTTGACTATCGTGATGATGGTAGGCATGGTTCTGATGAAAGTGGAATTTGGTCCCATGGCCAAATTTGAGAAAAACGCGCTGAAGGGAGATCTGTTCTCCAAGGAAGAACATCCCTTCTCCGGCGCTACAGACGACGATGCAGGAAATCCCAACGGTAAGGTTATCGATCTGGTAATCCCGATTATTGCACTGATTGCCAGCTGTGTTATCGGTATGATCTGGAGTGGCGGTTTCTTCGCCGGTGAAGGCTTTATCAGCGCATTTTCCAACAGTGATGCCTCTGTAGGTCTGGCTGTGGGAAGCTTTTTCGCTCTGATCATTACGATCATCATGTATATGATCCGTAAGGTATTGTCCTTCAAGTCCTGTATGGACTGTCTGATCGATGGTTTCAAAGCCATGGTTCCGGCCATCCTGATCCTGTCCATGGCATGGACACTGAAGGCCATGACAGACAGCCTTGGCGCTAAGACTTTTGTAGAAGTTACCATGCAGTCAACTGCCGGTGATCTGCAGAAGTTCCTGCCGGCCATCATCTTCCTGGTGGGCTGCTTCCTGGCATTTGCTACCGGTACATCCTGGGGAACCTTCGGTATCCTGATCCCCATCGTTGTTGCTGTATTCCAGAGCTCCAACCATGAACTGATGATCATCTCCATCTCCGCCTGCATGGCCGGTGCTGTTTGTGGTGACCACTGCTCCCCGATCTCGGATACGACCATTATGGCTTCCGCCGGTGCCCAGTGTGACCATGTAAATCATGTATCCACACAGCTTCCCTACGCTATTGTGGCGGCGGGTGTATCCTTTGTGGCATACATTATTGCCGGATTTGTACAGAATGTATTTATCTGTCTGCCTGTAGCTATCATTTTAATGATTCTGGTACTGGTACTGCTGAAATTTGTCAGACCGTCGGTGGAACAGGACGAAGCGTAAACAGATAAAAACAGAATAAGCAGAAATGAGACAGCTGATTTTCTGCGTAAATAATAATCCATAATGTTTTCTTCGGATGACAAAAGTGTCGGAGAAAACATTATGGATTTTTTGTTTAAAGGGGAAAATTCATTTGCCCTGTTTACATCGAACATATGTTCTGGTATAATGGACGAAAAGACAGGTTGGAAGAGATTTGTTATGTGCTCAAGGAAGAAAACAGGAGGACGGGACATGGAACTGATCAAAGGGCTTTCGTTTCAGGAAAAACTGCATATTCTGGCAGATGCGGCCAAGTATGATGTGGCCTGCACCTCCAGCGGTGTGGACCGCAGGGGAAAAGAAGGCTATCTGGGCAATTCCAAGGCCTGCGGGATCTGTCACAGCTTTGCCGCTGATGGACGGTGTATTTCCCTTTTGAAGGTGCTGATGACGAATCATTGTGTCTACGACTGCAAATACTGTCTGAACAGGGTATCCAACGATACCGTAAGAACCGCCTTTACTCCGCAGGAACTGTGTGAGCTGACCATTGAATTTTATAAAAGGAATTATATTGAAGGCCTGTTTTTGAGCTCCGGTATTCAGAAAAATCCTACTTACACGATGGAAAAGATGTGTGAGGCGCTGGAACTGTTGCGGACTGTTTATCGATTCAATGGCTATATTCATGTGAAAGCTGTGCCGGGAGCTCCCGACGAACTGATTACCCGGGCGGGGTATCTGGCCGATCGTATGAGCATCAACATGGAGCTTCCTACGGCGGAAAGTATGAAAAAACTGGCTCCCAACAAAAGCTTCTCCACCATATTGAAGCCTATGCGGAAGGTGACAAATACCATCGCATCACACCGGCTGGCCCAGGGAAAGAGTGCGTATCTGGAACGGAGCACATCCAATCAGTATCTGTCCGGCAGCATTTTTTCGGAAGAGCAGCGCCGCATCGCCGGGTCTTCCCGGACGGAGGAGGCGCAGAGCAATCTTCTGACCATATCTCAGCGGGAGCATCAGAAACTGCTGAACCGTCCCTTTGCGTCTGCCGGACAAAGCACCCAGATGATCATCGGTGCTACACCGGAAACGGATTACCATCTGATCAAGACAACCCAGAGCCTGTATCAGCAGTTTGACCTGAAACGGGTGTTTTTCTCCGCTTATGTGCCGCTGAATGAAGATCGAGATTTGCCATCTCTGGATACAAAACCGCCCCTTCTTCGGGAACACCGGCTGTACCAGGCAGACTGGCTTTTGCGGTATTACGGTTTTCAGGCGGATGAACTGTTATCGGAGGATAAGCCGAATTTTAATGAACAGCTGGATCCAAAATGCGACTGGGCTCTGCGTCATCTGGAGCGTTTTCCTATAGAGGTTAATACAGCTCCTTATGAGGATATCCTGCGGATCCCCGGTGTGGGCCCGAAGTCCGCGGCAAGGATCATTCAGTCCAGACGCTTCGGCAGCCTGGATTTTGACCATTTAAAGAAAATGGGAGTGGTGCTGAAACGGGCCCACTATTTTATCACCTGCAGCGGACGGATGATGTATCATACACCCATAGAAGAAAAGTACATTACCCGCCAGCTTACCAGTGTAGAGTACAGGGAAAACTGGGAGCTGCAGCATCAGCAGGGATATCGGCAGATGTCGTTGTTTTCGGATTTTGGCATACAGGCGTGAAAGGTGCCTGCAAGAGAAAGAAGGAAAGTTATGTATATCTATACCTGTGCAGATGATTTTGAGAGTATGATGACCTGCATTTATGATGTGTGGGCGGACAAAAGAGGCAGCCAGAACGTGCGGCTGGAGCTGGAACCCATAGGGCAGCAGGAAATGTTTAGCACATATATTCAGATTCAGAAAGATGAAGAAAAGGCAGGGAAGGTCACAGCCTCCATACAGAAAAAGATATCCCCCGAGGCCTACCGCCAGGTATTTCTGGCGGCCATGAGCGATGCAAAAGACCGGCTGGATGTGATCTACCGGTTCCTGCTGCTGGGGTTTGCCTGCGGCAGGGAGGTGACAAAGCGTCTGGCGGATGGTCCGGTGATGCGTCTGTTTGAACTGAGCCGCCGGACCGGCAACGATATGCACTATTACAGGGAGTTTACCCGCTTTGTGCGTATTGAGCCGGGAATCTACGTGGCCCATATCGAGCCGTCCTGCAATGTGGCGGTGCTTACAGCGGCCCATTTTGCGGACAGGATGCCCTCGGAATACTGGATGATCGTGGATGATAAACGCAGTCTGGCCGTGGTGCATCCAAAGGATGAGGACTACTATGTCACTCCGCTGAGTATAAAGGAGCTGCAGAATCTGCAGACCATTGAGAAACAACGGGATATCTATACGGATCTCTGGAAAGAATTTTTTGAGACTATCGCCATTAAAGAGAGGGAAAATCCCCGATGTCAGAGAACCCATATGCCGCTGCATTACCGAAAACATGTGACAGAATTTATGTAATGATTGTCAGTCGTCGGAATTTCCAGGCGGACATTTCTTATCGTCTTTATGTGTGCGAAGATATCTTCTGAGCACACATAAAAGAGAAACACTGATAACGGAAATAAAATCCTCCATCGGGGTGGTGCTGCCGGCAATCATATGGCGTGCCACCAGGAAGATCAGGACTTCCAGAACATTTTCCGAATTGGGACGGCAGAGCATTTCCAGAAACTCTATACCGATAACCAGGGTGAAGATGGTGTCCAGGTATTCTTTGAACATTGCGGGATCTTTCAGAATGTCACGGAAAACGGACAGATTTGAGGCAACGCTGATCAGTGCCAGCAGAATGCCTATGGACACCAGTCCCGCGGCGATCATTTCCAGCACCTGGCAAATGTTATGTACCCATTTCTTTATTTTTGACATAGATATTCTCCTTAGAGTGAGCTTTTAATTGTATTGTACCAAAAAGAAACCCTGACCACAAATATTTCTGCAGATCTGAGGTCAGGGTTTTTCTGGAAAATTATTTTACACTCTTAAAGAATTTCTGCTGCGCTTCCGTTACCTTTTTGGCCTCTGCCGCCGGGGTCTGATAGAAACCGCGTTGATGCATCATATCGAAAACTTCCTTCTGAATGCTGTGCTCCTGTTCCAGAATCTCCAGCATTACATTTCTCACATTCTCATGAACACACTCACCGGCAAAGGTATTGAAATGTTCCGTAGTGGATTTCTGTGCGGCCAGGCCGTCGCCCAGGATTTCCTTGTCTGTAAAAAGCTGCATGTCCTGCATATTCTGCATATCCTCTACCTCCTAACGTAACTGCTCGTACAATGCGTTAAAGTGACCCTGATGCTGTTCGGAAATTCGCTCGTATTTCTGACGAATCTCCGGATCCTGGGTATGGCTTGCCAGCATTTTGAATTTCTTAGTCAGCAGTTCCTCGTCCGCCAGAAGATCGTTCAGGGCAGACAATTCTTTTTCGGATAACTGTCCCATAAGTTGTGCCTCCTTGTATTTAGAATGAACAGTTTTAGGATGCCGCAAAGGACAGAAAAATATGCAGAGGAATACTCACAGAAAAACAAACTTATATGATAGGATTTCCACTGCCTTTTTTGTTGCCGTGTACATGAAAAATGATGTGTCGCAAAAGTGTTGCAATGAGGGATAAGTTGAAGAAAACAGAGATTTTGAATGATTTGTAAGTTGTTTTATGTGAAAAGGTAGGATAAAATCATTGATGCAGATATATGAAAGAAAGAAGATATTGAACA
>CALZOU010000150.1 GCA_945827805.1 uncultured Lachnospiraceae bacterium | reverse complement strand
TACACAAGGAGTATCGTCGGCAGCGTCAGATGTGTATAAGAGACAGGCGGTAAGACTTCTGTGGCAAAGATTCTGGCAAAAGCGGTCAATTGTGAGCATCCGGTGGATGGAAGTCCCTGCAACGAATGTCCGACCTGTCGGGCCATTCAGGCGGGGACTTCCATGAATGTCATTGAGATCGACGCGGCCTCCAACAACGGTGTGGACAATATCCGTGAAATCCGTGAGGAAGTGGCTTACCGGCCCACGGAGGGCCGTTTTAAGGTGTACATTATCGATGAGGTACACATGCTTTCTACGGGGGCTTTTAACGCACTGTTAAAGACTCTGGAGGAACCGCCGTCTTATGTGATCTTTATTCTGGCAACCACAGAGGTAAACAAGATCCCCATTACGATCCTTTCCCGCTGTCAGCGATACGATTTTCACAGGATCTCTCTGGAGACTATTGCGGCCCGGCTTCAGGAACTGATGGATGCGGAAGGTATTCGGACAGAAGAAAAAGCCCTTCGTTATGTGGCAAAAGCCGGAGACGGTTCCATGCGAGACGCGTTAAGCCTTCTGGATCAATGCATTGCCTTTCACTACGGAGAAGAGCTTACGTATGAAAATGTGCTGGAAGTGCTGGGAACCACGGATTATGAGGTGTTCAGCCGCCTTTTGCGGGATATTCTGAACCAGCGGGTATCTGCCTGCATTGCCACATTGGAGGAATTGATCTACAAAGGCAAGGAACTGACTCAGTTTACCGGAGATTTTACCTGGTATCTGAGAAATCTGCTGCTTCTGAAGACGGAAGGAGAGAGCGCCCAGGCACTGGATGTGTCGGCGGAGAATCTGCGCCTTTTGCAGGAAGAGTGTGAGATGGTGGATGCCTCTACGCTGATGCGGTTTATCCGCGTACTTTCCGAGCTTTCCGGTCAGATCCGTTTCTCCACACAGAAACGTGTGCTGGTGGAAGTGGCTTTGATCAAACTATGCCGGCCACAGATGGAGAAGGATACCACGTCGCTTCTGGAGCGTATCCGCGCACTGGAGCAGAAGCTGGAAAAGGGATTAGTCGTACAGGCCACTGCTGCACCCAGGGAGGAAAAGCACGAAACACAGCCGGAACCGGAAAAAGAACCGGAACCTGCCAGAGCCACACCGGAAGATCTCAGACAGGTGGCGGAGCACTGGTCGGATATCGTCAGAAGCAGCGGTAAGCTTCTGCGAGCTGTTCTTGATAATTCTGTCCCCAAATATAATGCGCAGACGGATGACAATATTCTGTATCTGGCGGTAAATACACCAAATAATGGTTTTGGGCTGTCGGAGAGACAAATCCGGGAGCTTCAGGATATTATTCAGGAGACGATTCATAAGAGTGTGGAGATCCAGGAGGTGACCGTAAAAAACGACGGCCCTTCACTGCGGGATCTGGAAATTAAAGAAACGCTGTCCCGGGAGATAGCTTTCCCCATTTCGGAGGAAGAATTCCCGGAAGAGTGGTAAAAAAAGGAGATAAATTATGGCAAAAAGAGGTGGATTCCCCGGAGGTATGCCGGGAAACATGAATAACCTGATGAAACAGGCACAGAGAATGCAGAAGCAGATGGAAGAAAGCCAGAAGGAACTGCAGGAGAAAAGCTATACCGCAGCTGCCGGCGGCGGAGCTGTGGAGGTTACCATATCAGGTAAAAAGGAAGTGACAGCCGTAAAGCTGGCGGAAGAGGTTGTGGATCCTGATGATATCGAAATGCTGCAGGATCTGATCATGGCTGCAGTCAACGAAGCTATGCGCAAGGCAGACGCAGATTCCGCGGCAATGATGTCAAAGCTGACCGGCGGTCTGGGCGGAGGATTCCCGTTCTAAATGGAATACTATTCAAACGCAATCAGTCAGCTCATCCAGCAGCTTTCCCGGCTGCCGGGGATCGGGCAGAAATCTGCCCAGAGACTGGCTTTTCATATCATTAACATGCCCCAGGAACAGGTGGAGAAGCTGGCCGCGTCCATGACCGGGGCAAGAGCGAACGTACGCTACTGCAAATGCTGCCAGACACTGACGGATCAGGAGCTTTGTCCGATCTGCAGCAATCCCAGGAGAGACCATTCCGTGATCATGGTGGTGGAAAATCCCAGAGATATGGCAGCATACGAGAAAACAGGCAAATTTGAAGGGGTATACCATGTGCTCCATGGCGCGATATCCCCTATGATGGGCATAGGACCGGACGACATCCGTCTGAAAGAACTGATGCAGAGACTTCAGTCGGATGTGTCAGAGGTGATCATTGCCACCAACTCCAGTCTGGAGGGAGAAACTACGGCCATGTACATCAGCCGTCTGATCAAGCCCACGGGCATTAAGGTCAGCCGGATCGCCAGCGGAGTTCCGGTGGGCGGCGATCTGGAATATATTGATGAGGTTACTCTTCTGAGGGCTCTGGAAGGCCGTGTGGATCTGTGATCCGCTTAAGAAACATAGAAAGCAGTAAAATCCTGCATTGTGGGATGGACACTGCTTTTTTTTCTGCCTTTTTCCTGAAAAGGAGCGTGCAGATATCGGCCATTTTCCATGGGGGCGAAAGTGTAGAACATTCCACGGGTAATGGTGGAGGCCAGAGATATAACTGTGGACAGCCGTGTGGTCTGCAAAAGAAAACGGTCAAACATTCCGGCCTGATTCACAATACCGGTAATAAAAAGATCCCCTACGGCGGGAAGCTCTTTTCGCACACCGGCTCCGGGAAGCAGAGGCCCTGTTCCGGCGGAGATAAAACCAAGATGGTGTTCAGCGCCAAGGGAGGCGTCGATAGCGATAAGGAGACTTAACGGATGGCGGGAAAGGATCGTTGTGAGTGTTTCAGTCAGGTTCAGGGCATGTACGGGATCAGAAAGTGTACCATATACAAAGCATCCGGGACCGGTCATGCAGGATAACTGCTGACCGCATACCGGCCCGAGACTGTCGCCGGTGATCCTGTCGCTGCCGATACACAGAAAGACCAGATCTTCCCAGGGATGATGAACAGAAATCAGGCAGTGCTTCAGGACACAGGAGAGCTTTCGGGCGGCGTCTGTATGGCTGCTGTCGATGTAATAGATCGTTTTATCCATAAATACGCCTCCTTAAAGGGATGAGATTGTCCTTAACAGCATATGATGAATACGGGGAAAAGATACCGGAGGCTTTTGCCGCAAAATCTTTTTTGTAAAAAGGAGTGAAAGGATGATCGAGATCGTGTATAAGGATGAAAAACAGCCGACAGAAGAGAAAACAGTGAATAATCTTCCGAAAAATGTCCGCCAGATCGGAGAACCGGACAGCCGTTTCAGAGTATATATGGAGGACTTTGCCTATACGTACCTGCAAAAAAACGGGAACTATCGTCCGGAACAGGTCAAAGTCTGCGTACTTTACGGCGAGGAAAAAGAGAAAGACGGTCAGCCGGTGCTTTTTGTTCAGAGTGCGGCACGTCTGGAAGTCCAGGAAGTACAGGGGGAAAAGAGTTTTCATGAACCGGACTGGAAGGTATCTGAAGGAATACGTAAGAAATTTTTCCCGCAGCAGGATGTACTGGGCTGGGCGGTGATATCCGAAAGCCAGGAATCTCTTCTTCTGGAACAGGTCAAAACAATACATCGTCATCATTTTACCGGACAGCATCAGATTCTGTTCTGGTCTGACGGGGGCGAGAGAGAAGAGATACTGTTCAATGCCGGGGCAGGAGAGCTGCAGAATCTGAATGGATATTATATTTATTATGAAGAAAACCGTTCCATGCGGGAATTTATGATTTCCCATAATCCGACAGATGCGGATCGGGTAGGGGAACCGGCAGATCAGGCGGTAAAAGAATTTCGCCAGGCTGTGGCCAGAAAGAAATCTGCAAGACCCGGCGCGGCAGGCCAGCTGGTGAGGGTGGCAGCGGCAGCCTGTGTGGTGTTTGCCATAGCCGGAGTGCTGCGGTATACCAGAGATATGCAAAAAGAAGGGGGAACAAAGACGACAGCTGCCGTTGTCGTGGAACAGGGGAGGCAAAACAGCGGGATCTCGCCGGATGAGGAGACAAAAGAAACCGCAGCGCAGGCAATATCGGAAATAAAAACTTCTTCTGTAAATCTGACGGAAGCGGATGATGGGAAGGAAAACGTGGCAACAGAGCCTGATCAGGCAGTCAGCGCTTCGGGGGCAATAGTAGATAATGCACAGTCTGCGTCCTCTTCCACAGAAACGGTGGCATCAGAGGTACAGACAGACACTGCAGGCGGCCCGGAAGTGAAACAGGGGGGAGAGAATACAACAGAAGCTGACGCATCGTCTGCTGCAGCATCCGCAGAAGGCTACCGGGCATATCAGGTAAAGACCGGAGACACCATCAGCAGTATAAGTCAGACATACTATGGCAATATGAGTATGGTGGATGAAATCTGCAGCCTGAACCATATAGAAGAGCAGGATCTTATCTACACCGGACAAATTCTTTTGCTACCCTAGAAAAAATATGATATACTGTTGGCGAATCTATTGGTTTTAGATAGGAATGAACTATGAATGATGAAGAATTAAGACAAGACGGGGAACTTTTGGAAGAGACACAGGTGTCCCAGGGGAATACAGAAAATGTGCAGCAGGAGACTGACACGGCAGAACAGGAGACTGCTGTGACAGTGGAATACGAAGAGTCTGCGGATCATCCCCAGCCCACAATGACAAGAAAAAGAAAAAAACGCCGGCGCAGGATGAAGAGAATACTGAAAACCGCCAGACCGCTTTTTCTCGCGGTGGTGATCGTGCTGGCAGTGCTTCTGGTCAGATCGCTGCTGGATCTGCGTACCAGCTCCAGCTACTCCGTATTATCCAGTACACAAAGAGAAGCCAGTACCAAGACCACGTATCTTGGGTTCGCCGGTGCGATCCTGCATTACAGCAGTGATGGCGCTGCCCTGGCGTCCGCTGACGGCGAGCAGATCTGGAACGAGACTTTTGATATGAATACACCGGTAGCTGCTGTAAATGGAGATGCTGCAGTGGTGTATGATCAGAAGGGCACGTCCATGTGCGTGTTTAATGGAAAAGGACTTCTGGGGAAAGTGACAACAGAACTGCCGATCCTGAAAGCAAGGGTATCCAGCTGTCTCTTATACACATCTCCGAGCCCACGAGACCGT
>CALZOU010000149.1 GCA_945827805.1 uncultured Lachnospiraceae bacterium | reverse complement strand
TCCTACTGTATTGCCGATAACGTTGCCGTCTTTGTCTACCAGAGCAAAGTCAACACCCCAGGTATCAATACCCATGCTCACCGGGATCTTGCCGATCTCTTTACACTTTTTCAGACCGTTAACTACTTCCTGAAACAGTCTGTCCATCTCCCAGCAGAGCTCTCCATCTTTCATTTTCATTCCGTTTTCAAAACGATGGATCTCCTCAAGCTGCATCTGACCATTTACCATGTGGCAAAGGATGTGACGTCCGCTGGAAGCACCTATATCAACTGCTAAATAATAATTGCTCATAACAAAACCCTCCCGTGTCTTTGTTTTTACTATAGATATAATACCGTAAATTACCCTTTTCGGAAAGTCCGTGATTTGCACAAAAAACTGTCCTGATTTGCAAAGATATGCCGAATTCATTCAGTGTATACACTGTTTTTTGCTAAGATTTTACTCAGCCTATTATTCATCCTGCTTTATTATACGTATTATTTTTCAGATTTCAGACAACTTACATCTGCTCAGTTTTTAACTTATATCCATTCAGATATTAACTTATTATTTCGGGTTTCAACCTTATATTTTTTCATTTTTCACCGTTACTTGACTTTATGTTCCTGATTAAGTATCATGATAAATATTCAGGATGAGCCAAATCACCTGATGATCAATCCGTAAGAACATGGTTCAGGTGTAAGCAAACCCATTGATGCAGCCAATTTTCATGGTTTTGCGAATCTTATCCGGAAATAAACTGAACAGACACAATAACTTGAATATCAGGAGGAAAAACATATGCAAGGCACTTCAAAAGGCAGATATACATTTCTCATGCTGGCCGGTGTTTATCTTTTGTATCTTGGCTGGAAATTACTCAGTGGTTTTCTCTCCGGCGAGACAACAAATCCGGTATTTCTGATTTCCGCTGTTCTTTTCTTTATTGTAGGTGTACTGATCATCATCAGCAATATCCGGCAGATCATAAAAATGTCTAACGAAGAGTCAAAAGCAAATGCCGAAAACAGTGATGCTGAAGCTACCGATGTTGAAAGTACAGATGCAAAAGGCGCAAATACACCAGAAGCTTTGGAAAAGGCAGCTGCAGATACTGCTTCACTCGAAGGAATGAAAGTCAAAAACGATTCTCCTGCGAAAAAATCCGGTCCCTCTTTATTTGACCGTGCAGGACTTGGCTCTGTATCCGACGAGGAAACTTCAGAGGAATGATCTGTGTTACATTCTTACGCCGCCAGACACTTGCTGTATGGCGGCGTAAGAACGTAATTCAGCTGTTCACAGGCTTCTTTTGCAAAACAAAACATGAAATAAGTCTTTTAAAGCTACTGTTTACTGACTGACCGGAGAACAGTATCGCTACCCATCGAAACGTTTCAATCTTCTTGTTTCCCCATTGTCAAGGATGGAAAAATGCGTTAAAATAGGTTTATCAATCCCCGAATGGGTGGCCGCGCTGACGGCCGGAAAGGAAGATTTATTATGTTAAAAGGAATACCGAATATTTTAACACCGGAACTGTTAAAAGTACTTGCTGAGATGGGCCACACAGATGAGCTGACCATCGGCGACGGCAATTTCCCGGGACACAGCTTTGGCAAACAGGTAATTCGCATGGATGGTCATGGTGTACCGGAGATTCTGGACGCTATCCTGCAGGTTTTCCCGCTGGATACATATCCGAATGCTGAGGGTGTTATGGTTCCGCCCTGTACACTGATGGCTGTTGAGCCGGGCGATGACGCTAAGACTCCGATCTGGGATACATACAAAGATATCGTCAGAAAATATGACGAGCGTGGAGATGCCTGCTTCGAAGAGATCAACAAATGGGATTTCTACGATAAGACCAGAGCTAATTCCCGCGTGGTTATCATGACCAGCGAGACCGCCATCTACGCGAACATTATTCTTCGCAAGGGTGTTGTTATCAACAAATAATTATTAAAACTACATGGTTTCCCGGAATACCGGGTACTGTATGCAAAGCAGTTAATCAGAAAATCCTCCGTATGTTTACAGGCACACGGAGGATTTTTATGTTGCGATGCAAAAGGGCACTGCAATTAAGCAGCGCCCTCTGAAAAAGCATTGAAATTATTTCTTGTACATCGGTCCAAAGTTAGCGCAAGCTCTGTAGTCTGCACCCTCTTTGTCCATACCGAATGCGTTCCATGCAGCCGGACGGAAGATGTCTTTGGTCGGTACGTTGTGCATGCAAACCGGGATTCTCAGGATGGAGCACATGGTGATCAGATCAGCACCGATGTGGCCATAGGAGATAGCACCGTGGTTAGCGCCCCAGTTGTTCATTACGCTGTAAGCATTCTCAAACGGGCTGCCAACAACACCATCTGTACGCGGTGTGAACCATGTACACGGCCATGTATAGTCTGTACGTTTCCACAGAGTATCGGATACCTGCTCCGGAAGAGCTACGGTCCAACCTTCTACGATCTGCAGAACCGGTCCAAGGCCTTTCACCAGATTCAGACGAATCATGGTAGCCGGCATCTCAGTCTTGGTCTCAAATCTGGAGGAGAATCCGCCGCCACGGAAATAGCCGTTATCAGCTGCACACCATTCGGTAGCTGCCATGATAGCTTTCTGATCCTCTTCTGTTACATTGTACCATTCTTTCATCACAGCATTACCGTTCTCATCCTTGCATACGCCACAGGCATCCAGACAGCAGGCACCGGAGTTGATCAGGTGGATAATACCGTCAGCATCAGCTGCATGACCTTCCAGCTTATATCCGGTAACACGCTCTACGGATTTGCCGTTCCAGCATGTACGAACATCGGCAAACATCTGAGCTCTGTTGGTCAGCAGGTTCATGAACAGCATGCCAAGACCATTCAGTACGTCGTTCTCTGTAGCCAGAATAAACGGCTCTCTTGCTCCGTTCCAGTCGAAGGAAGTATTCAGCATAGCCTCCGGGAAGTCACAGTTCGGTTTGTAGTCTGTCCACTGTCTCTGACCCTGGAAACCACCGCAGATAGCGTTGTGTCCAACAGCCTCTTCCTCGCAGCCTTCCGGCAGGTTCGGATTACCCTGATACAGGTCCTCGATGATGATAGCCATCTTAGCCAGGAACTCCCAGGTTTCTTTCTTGGTCTCATCAGATGCTTTTACGAAATCCGGGTTCTTGTCGAAGCCTTCTTTGCAGTACTCTTTTACCCATGCCAGAGCTTTCTGGTACTCATCTTCATTATATACATGTTCATCCATACGACGAAGGATCTCAACCTCATCTACGGACTCAACGCGCATGCCAAGATAGGACTCGATGAACTCCTGATCGATGATGGATCCGCCGATACCCATGGTAACGGAACCGATCTGCAGATAGGATTTGCCCTTCATGGTTGCAGCAGCAACGGCAGCACGACCGAAGCGAAGCAGCTTCTCCTGAACATCATCCGGAATTCTCATATCGTCAGCTTCGCATACATCCTGACCATAAATACCGAAAGCCGGCAGACCTTTCTGTGCATGTGTAGCCAGTACGGAAGCCAGGTATACAGCACCCGGTCTCTCAGTAGCGTTCATACCCCAAACAGCTTTGATGGTATTGCGGTCCATATCCATTGTCTCGGAGCCGTAGCACCAGCAGGGAGTAACGGTAAGAGTGATGGCAACACCCTCTTTTTCGAATTTAGCCTGGCAGGCAGCAGCTTCAGCCACACGACCGATGGTTGTGTCGGCGATAACAACTTTAACCGGCTCACCGTTGGAATATTTCAGATTTTCTTCGAATAACTTCTTAGCGGCGAGTGCCATTCCCATAGTCTGATCTTCCAGAGACTCACGAACCTTCAGCGCGCCTCTACGACCATCAATTGTAGGACGGATACCGATTACCGGATACTCGCCGACATATCTGTTCTTTGCCATAATAAAAACCCTCCATTTTTCTTTTTGTTTTTGTCTTCACCTAAAAAAGCAGTTTCAGGAATCAACATCTTACAGTCTCATCAGCAAATGATGCTGCTGTTCTGAACAGTAACCACTTTTCCTACGATTCAGACCTATGATATAAATATATCATTGATTCCCGATAATATCTTGTGTTATACTGGCTAAAAGTATAAAAATATTCACTTTTTAAGGAAATTAATGTGGAAATTTTGGAGGTGTTTTTGTGCAATATTACCACTTTAACGAAGCCAAGCAAAGAGGGACTTACGATTTTCCTTTTGAATTTTATCATGTCGATCCATCCCACCCCCAGTATATCATGTCGTATCACTGGCATATGGAATATGAAATCATTCGAATTCTGCAGGGACAGTTTCTTGCCACACTGGACGAGAAAGAATTTACCGCCACTGAAGGAGACATTATATTTATCAACAGCAGTATTCTTCATTCCGGCGTGCCCAAAGACTGCATCTACGAATGTATTGTTTTTGATATGAATGCTTTTTTAAAGCATAATCCCGCCTGCCAGCCTTACATCCAGAAGATCATAGACCATCGGGCCATGATATACCACCATTTCCGCAGGGAACAGACAGATCTTTGCCAGATTGCTGACGAAATTTTCAATACCTTCCAGGACAAGCTACCTGGATACGAACTGACAGTGTACGGAGGATTTTATCTTCTGTTCGGACGGATCTTTGCCTCTCATCTCTACTATGAAGAGCCTCCACAGTCCATCCGCGACCATAAGAAAATTCACCAGCTAAAAAACGTACTGGAATATATTGATGACAACTACCAAAACAACATCACTTTGGAGCAGCTGTCCAGTTCTGCCGGAATGTCGCCCAAATATTTCTGCCGTTTCTTTCAGGATATGACACACCGGACACCCATGGATTATCTGAATTATCAGAGAATCGAGCATGCTGCGTATATGTTGTCCACTACTCATGAAAGTGTGACAGATATCGCCTATGCCTGTGGATTTAATGATTTAAGCTATTTCATTAAGACATTTAAGAGATATAAGAACGTAACCCCAGGACAATATACGCGGCAGTAATCTCGTCCAATACAGTATATCGAAAAGGCGGCTTGGGTCCGTCCATGTCCCTGCATATGTATGGAGGCGGACGAACCCCAGCCGCCTTTTCGCTTCACGCAAATCGAGTAGGAGGAATTTCTCTTGATTGAGAAATTCCGACCTCTCACACCAC
>CALZOU010000148.1 GCA_945827805.1 uncultured Lachnospiraceae bacterium | reverse complement strand
ATCCTTGTTTTGGTTCGGAATTGCGAACGAGCTTAGCGAGTTTCGCAATTACCTAGTATCGTTATCTCTATTATGGTGGAGTTTGCCTGACAAGAATATGTACATTAAAATATCGGTGCATTTAAATAGTCACAAAAACAATTAAAGCGACAGTTTCATTCAGTGAGAACCGTAGCAACGAAGGTAATGCACTGACATGAATATATTAAGAAATTATTAACCAGAGTTTAAGAAATTGATTAGAAATTGGACAAATGTAAGACACAAATGGCCTGTATAGTATAATCATCAAATGAAAAACAACCGAAAGCACAAAGGTTTTTTTCGAAGCGGTAACGGCGGATGACGTTGTTCCAATTGTTCATCTGCCGGCTTCATCTAACAATTATTTCCTTTATATATAGTGGCTCCAGGCCACAACAATTTTCTCTCTCTTTCCTTTCAAGTAATGTGACAAGGGTCTGTGGACAAACCGCAGACCCTTGTCGCATGTTGATGAGACCGTAAGAATATGATTCCATAATCTTTTCTGCATAAGTCTTTAAGAATTTGATTATAAAATGATTAGAATTTGGACAAATCAAGGACACAAATTCAAGGTATAGTATAACCATCGAAGGGAAAACAAACCTTCGAAAATAAAAGACAGTTATTTCTTTTACATATAGTGGCTCCAGGCCACGTAAATTTCTCTCTCTTTCCTTTCAAGTAATGTGACAAGGGCCTGTGTATAAATCACAGGCCCTTGTCGCGTACAGAGAAAAAAGCATGTTTATGAAGCAAAACTTTAAATAAGCCTGCGAAAGTTACGGTTTCCTGGCTTACCGGCGGACAGTAATAAAAGAACACTTGACGGATGGGAAATGTCGAGCCATACTGATACATGATCAGATGATGAAAAAGAAGGAGAACAGAAGATGGGTACAGCAATGACCGTGATCTGTTGCCTGATTCCCTGTATAGGAATGGCGCTGGGACTGATGTTTATACAAAAAGCGAAAAAGAAAAAAGCGGACGATGTCATATCCGGGCCGTCAGATACTGTTGTTACGGCGGTGGGGCGCAGGATCCTGATTACTGCAGCATTGCTTCTGGTGGTGACAGTACTGGTACTGGCTTTTGTACCGGCAGCTACGCCAAAAGCGAGGCTGGTTACCGCGATCCTTGTAGTGACTATGCAGTATGCGGCGGCAATGGTGCTGATCTTTTGCATCAGCAGTATGCTTCACAAAGACAGAAAAAACAGAACACATACAGAGAAAAAGGAGAAAAAATAATTTTTTCTCCTTTTTCTCTGTATAAATAACACAAAAGTGTGATAATTGCGAAAGAATATTGAAAAATAAAATTGGGTATGCTATTCTGGAGCTATCAATGAACGGGGGTGTTATGATGAAATCAGATATCACAGATAGAATGAAAAAGAATATGGAAATAGGAAGGATTGCCATGCTGCAGCTGCGCTGCGGTATGGAAATCTCCGATAAAACAGCCCGTCTGGTGGCGATGACCGTGGAGAATCCGGATGTGGGCCGGGATGCCATTGAAAAAGACGACAGCCAGGATGCTCTGCAGGCGGTTTGGGTTCTGGACGATGCGGAAAATATGGCAGCCGGTTTCGCTGATCTGGAAGGACGCCTGACAAAGCTTCGCCGTTTTCTGGATAAAGAAGGGTACGACATAGTGCGTACAGATGAAAAAAAGCGGCCCTTCAAGCTGGTTCCCCGACAGGGAAAAACAGGGGCATACACTCTGTTTGTGGCATTTGTGCATCACAGGATCCTGGAAGCACAGTTTGGTATATGTCAGGATGCTCAGGAGCGGAGCTGTTATACCTTAAAGCAGCTGGAGGAAAAGCAGAAAGAGCTGAATACCGCCATTAAGCAGGTCAAAAAGCTCAATGGTTTTGGAATCAAGGCAGAAGAGAAAAAACTCAGACTGGCACTGTTCGCCAGCGAAGAGCGGTATACCGTGAGACTGGCGAGAGAGCGCCGGCTGGAGCGGGCAAAACAAAGAGGAAGTGTGTAAATGCATACACAGGATACATCGGGTAAGGCATACTGGCTGAAAATGCAGAGAAAAAAAAGAGGACTTACCCAGAAAGAGCTGGCACAGCTGGCAGGAACGAGCCTGCGGTCGATTCAGGCATATGAGCAGGGTACAAGAAACCTTTCCGGGGCTTCTGTAGAGGTGGTGCAGGCATTGTGCCGGGCGCTGGAGTGCCGGGAGGAGGATATTTTGTCCTATCCCGGAGGAAGGACCGGCAGTCTTTCCGAGTACAGTGATGAAATGCTGTGCTGTCTGTACGGTCAGAGGATAACGGATCAGGAAGCTGTGATGCCGCTGCCGGAACGTCTGGCCAGGCTTTCTGTTTCGGAATTCAGACGGTATCTTACGGAAGAGATGGCAAAGCGCTTCTATCAGTCGCATAAGGAGGCGCGGGAGGATATTTTACAATGAATATGCTGGATATTATCGGACCGGCCATGGTCGGACCTTCAAGTTCCCATACTGCCGGTGCGGTACGGATCGGCCGGATCGCCAGGAAACTGATGGCGGAGAAAATCATTTCGGCGAAAATACTGCTTCACGGTTCTTTCCTGGCAACGGGAAAAGGACATGGTACGGACCGGGCCCTGGTAGCCGGTCTCCTTGGTATGGATGTGGATGATGACCGAATCCGTATAAGCTTTGAAGTAGCTGCCGCAGAGGGACTTTCTTTTGAGTTTGGCAGCATTATGCTGCCGGATGCCCATCCCAATTCCGTAAAAATGTATCTCACCGGAGGATCCGGGAAAAAGCTGGAAGTAGTGGCATCCTCCATAGGCGGAGGCCGCATCCTGGTCAATGAGATCGATGGTCTGACAGCCAATTTCAGCGGGGATTATCCCACGCTGATCGTGCATAACCAGGATCAGCCGGGCCATGTGGCAGAGGTTACCAGTATGTTGTCTCACAAAAGCGTTAATATTGCCACGATGCAGCTGTATCGCGACGGCAGAGGCGGCAAGGCGGTCATGGTGGTAGAGTGTGATCAGGAGGTGCCTGAGGAGGGCATCCGCTGGCTGGAACATGCGGAAGGTGTACTGAAGGTTACCTACTTAAGTCTGTCATAGGAGGAAAGACCATGTATTCATCTTTGGAAGAACTCTGCTGTGAAGCAGAAGAAAAAAACTGTGCCCTGTGGGAACTGGTACTGCAGGATGATATGCAGCAGCGGGGAGTCAGCCGCCGGGATTCCTTTGCTGCCACAAAGGCACTGTATCTTACCATGAAAAAGGCAGATGAGGATTACGAGCAGGAACTTTTGTCCCACAGCAGGCTGGTGGGCGGCGATGGCGAAAAGCTGGCCAGAGCCCGTCGGGAGGGCTGGCTGTACTGTGGTGATTTTATCGGTCATGTCATGGAAACAGCCGTCAAGATGGGAGAATCCAATGCCTGTATGAAAAAGATCGTGGCGGCGCCTACGGCGGGATCCTGTGGTGTAATGCCGGCGGTACTTCTGAATTTGCAGAGAGAAAAAGGATTTACCGATGACAGGATGACGGAAGCCATGTTTGTGGCAGCGGGAATCGGCGGTGTGATCGCCAACAGGGCTTTTCTGGCGGGAGCCAGCGGAGGATGTCAGGCAGAGATCGGATCCGCCTCTGCCATGGCGGCAGGAGCAGCGGCTTACCTGGCAGGCGGTGATGCCCGAAGGATCGCAGCGGCAGCGGCCCTGGCACTGAAATCCCTGTTGGGGCTGGCCTGTGACCCTGTGGCCGGCCTGGTGGAGGTACCCTGTGTCAAACGAAATGTGATCGGGAGTGTCAATGCGCTGACGGCGGCGGATATGGCCATGGCGGGAATAGACAGTCGTATCCCGCCGGATGAGGTCATCGATGCCATGAAGAGCATCGGTATCTGCATGCCGGCCTGTCTGAAGGAAACCGGAACCGGCGGCCTGGCAGCCACCCCCACGGGAGAGAAGATCCGGGAACAGATGGCCTGATATATTTATAACGAAAACACGAACTGGAAATATGCAGATTGCACAAAAACAGTTACGCGCATTTAACGATGGGATATTGAATTACGGAAAAAATTATGCTACCATTAGAAAAATTGTGTTTTGTGCTATTTCATATGGAGGAGTAGTTTATTATGGCAGAGAAAAAAGTTAAGACAATCGGTGTCCTGACCAGCGGTGGTGATGCACCTGGCATGAATGCGGCGATCCGTGCGGTCGTAAGAAGAGCCCTGGCTCAGAACGTTTCTGTAAAGGGGATCCTGAAGGGCTATGATGGCCTGATCAATAATGAGATGGTAGACATGACCAGCCGTGATGTTTCCGATATCATTCAGCGCGGCGGTACGATCCTGTATACAGCAAGATGTCCCGAGATGCGTACTCCGGAAGGTCTGGCTACCGCAGTAGAGACCTGCAAGAAGAATGGTATCGATGGCCTGGTAGTTATCGGTGGTGACGGTTCCTTTGCCGGTGCCCAGAAGCTGGCCAATGAGGGCATCAATGCTATCGGTGTTCCCGGAACCATTGACCTGGATATTGCCTGTACAGATTATACCATCGGTTTTGATACTGCTATCAATACAGCCATGGAAGCCATCGATAAGATCAGAGATACTTCTGCTTCTCATGAGCGCTGCTCCGTCATTGAGGTTATGGGACGTCATGCCGGATATATTGCGCTGTGGTGTGGTATCGCCAATGGCGCTGATGATATTCTGCTTCCGGAATATTATGATTTTGATGAGCAGAAGCTGATCGAGAAGATCATTCTGAACCGTTCCAGAGGCAAGACGCATCACATCATTATCAATGCTGAGGGCATCGGACATTCCACCAGCATGGCCAAACGTATCGAGGCTGCTACCGGTATTGAGACCCGTGCCACGATCCTGGGTCATATGCAGCGTGGCGGTTCTCCCAGCTGCCGTGACCGTTTCTACGGTTCTCTTATGGGTGCTTACGCTGTGGATCTTCTGCTTCGCGGTGAGACTAAGCGTATCGTCGGTATCAAGAGCGGTGAGATCGTTGACTTTGATATCAATGAGGGCCTGAGCATGAAGAAGCAGATCTCCAAGGAACAGTTTGAGATTGCTCAGACGCTGTCTTACAGCTGTCTCTTATACACATCTCCGAGCCCACGAGACCGTACTAGAT
>CALZOU010000147.1 GCA_945827805.1 uncultured Lachnospiraceae bacterium | reverse complement strand
GATCTAGTACGGTCTCGTGGGCTCGGAGATGTGTATAAGAGACAGTTCCCAGACCGCTTAGAGCTACCAGCCAGATCACCAGTCGAAAATTGTAATTTTTTATTCGATAAAGTCTTAACATATGTATTCCTTTGTTTTTCCTAATGTATTTCAAAAGGTATGACGTCCGGATATGGCAGACAGAGGTACACTGGCTTCAAATCGGCCAGGATTCCTGCGAATGGAGAATTCTATACTGTCTTTATCGATATTCATATACCGCGACATGGAGGTAACCATGTCTCTTTGCATCATATCCAGGATTTCCGGTGAACATCCCATTCTGTCCGTGAGTACCAGCTGTTTAAGCCGGTCTTTTGCGATACCACAGGATTTTTTTCCGTTAAACAGCATGCTGCCTCCGATTTCTACTTTTTGAACAGACGATGCCAGATGCTTTTTTTGCCCGACAGATCGCAGAAGGGAACATCTTCTCCCATAATTCGTCTGCCTGTATTTGAAAAGGCCTGTCCGCTCAGACATTCTTTTCCTGTTACCGTCTCGCCCCTGTTGGTGGAAATTACGATATTTTCGTCATCAGGAACTACACCGATCAGCGGAACTGCGAGGATCTCCTCCACATCTTCCACTGACATCATATCCCCGTTTCTGACCATGTCCGGCCTGATCTTGTTGATCAGCAAGTGGATCTTCTGCATTTCGGCAGCTTCCAACAGACCGATGATCCTGTCTGCGTCACGGATGGCCGATACTTCCGGTGTGGTAACCACAATGGCTCTGTCTGCACCGGATACCGCGTTTTTGAACCCCTGTTCTATACCGGCAGGGCTGTCCAGAAGAATGTAATCAAATTCTTTGCGCAAAGTTTCACAAAGCTTGATCATCTGTTCCGGCTCCACAGCAGATTTGTCTCTGGTCTGGGCCGCCGGAAGAAGATACAGATTTGACAGACGCTTATCACGGATCAATGCCTGCTTCAGACGACAGTTTCCTTCAATGACGTCTACAAGATTGTATACAATACGATTTTCCAGGCCCATAACAACATCAAGGTTACGAAGACCGATATCTGTATCCACCATCACAGTCTTTTTATCTGCAGCAGCCAGAGCTGTTCCCAGATTGGCCGCCGCTGTTGTTTTTCCTACACCGCCTTTACCGGATGTGATTACGATTACCTCGCTCATAGTTTTCCTCCTGCCTGCAAACTATATCATTTGTATATCTGTTTAGTCTTGTCGTACATTTGAGCTGGCGCTCTTGGCTTTTCCGGTAATGATCTTATCTTCGTCTTCCAGATTGAAATAGTAATTCAGAATATCTTTTGCTGTCATCGCCGCATTGGTAGATGAATAACCGTGGGGAATGCGGACACAAAGTGCGATCTCCGGGTTATTGTACGGGGCATAGCCAATGAAGAGACCATGGCTGGAACGCTTTCTGTTCTCCTGTGCCGTACCGGTTTTTCCGGCAAGCTCAACGCCGAGATCATCAAAAGCAGTCTTGTTAGTAATTACTCCCCGCATACCTGTATGGATCGTATCCCAAACACTGTCACTGACCTCAAGAACACTTTCCACATCTGCAGAATAATCCTGAATCAGATTGCCTTCGGAATCCGTTACCTTATTGAGCAGCGTCATATTGTAGCTGATACCGTTATTGGCAATGGTAGATACATAACGAGCCAGCTGTGTGGTCGTATAGTTATGGGTACCCTGTCCGATAGCGGAAGGGATAGGCATGCTGTCAGAAATCTGCGGGTTACTTTCTGAAATCTCAATGCCGGAGTTCTTGTCCAGGTTAAACAGTTTACAATATTTCTGAAGAGTGGTCATGGCCAGATCTTCACTGAAGACATCGTTATCATTGATACCCATCTCGTAAGCTGTTTCACTGAAGAAAACGTTACAGGATTCAGCAATGGCTTCTACGATCTTTAACGGACCGTGTCCCAGGGTATTCCAGCATTTCAGAGGAGAACCCTGAATCTTATCAAATACACCGGTACAGTCTATTTCCGACTCAGTGTTAATAACCCCCTCCGTCAGAGCCGCAACTGCGGTGACCGGTTTAAAAGTAGAACCGGGCGCGGTTTTCTGCTGGGTGGCTTTATTATAAAACGGCTGAGAGAGGTCATTCAGCAGCTGATTATAATATTTTGAATCCATGGTATTGGCAAGCCGGTTATTATCATACCCCGGATAAGATACCACTGCCAGAAACTCACCGGTATTTGGATCTGTCACCACTGCAGAGCCGGAACAGGGATCCAAAGCCAGCTGCGCAGGCGTGATCTCGATATTTTCTATCTTATCGCGTATAAAATCATACGCTGAAAGAGAACCATTTGCGAGCTTATTATATGTGTCCTGATCCATTTTCAGAACTTCCTGATCATATAATACTCTGCAAATCTGTTCGGGAGTGATCTCATCCTGCAAAAGCATATATTTATAGATCAGTTTTGAAAAACCGGGATCCTCTTTCAGATAATCCTCAATGTATACCCACAGGGCATCCAGGATCTCTTCTGTAGACAGGTAGCTTTTGTCTCCTGCGATCTTGGATACATCGATCCAGTTCATTGTAGCACAGTAACGCAGAAAATCGTGAATGGAAACAGTCTTCTCAGATTTCCAGGCTTTATATGTGTCATCTTCCGTGTCGATCAGAGAAGTGTCCAGTATACCTGTATCTGACATCAGCATGTCGTTAATCACATAGCTTTGGTAAGCCTTGTCCGCGTCAGAAAGCTCTTTGTAAGCCGTATTATCCGAACCGGTCAGCTGACGGTTGAATTTTTCTAAAACACTTTTCTGACGGCTGATGAATTTCCCGTGAATGTTTTTTTCATTATCGCTGGCGGTATCCTCGCCGAATTTTCTGTAATCAATGATGTTGTTGTTGATCAGCGCGTAATACACATCATAAACAGCAATGGGAATAGATGAAGTATCCGTTGTGCCGCTGGCATCATACTCCTTGATGTTTCGAAGGTTGGCCAGTACGATACCGGCAATTCTCTGTTCCAGTATTTTATAAACTGCGATCTGCAGATCCTTATCAATAGTCAGATAGACATCATTGCCCTGCCGGGGCTGTACTGTAGACTCTTCTTTGATTTCGAGAACCTTACCCAGATTATCTACAAGAACGGTTTCTGAACCGTCAATACCCTGCAGAGACGTTTCCATGATCTGTTCAATGCCGGTTTTACCTATTATGGAAGAACTGCTGTAATTGTCACTCTGCTTGCGCAGCTGCTCCAGCTCTTCCGTAGATGCTTTGCCTGTATAACCCAGAAGAGAGGCAAAATACACGCTGTCATTATACACGCGCTTGTAATCTTCCACTACATCCACACCCTGAAGTTCAGACTGATGCTCCATGATCAGTGCAACAGTATCATCTGACACGTCAGAAGCCACAGTAATGGGAAGATAACGCCTAAAACTGGTGGTATGCAGCTGATAGCGGATGGTTACTATCTGCAGAAGTTCATTTTTGGAAAGCTCACGCGGATAATCGTACTTTGAAAGCTCCTCTTCGGTAAATGGTTTGTCAGTTTCGCCGGTGCCGTTTGGCTGGATCAGAAAGTATTTACGGCTGGTGATCAAAAGATCCATCAGCTGTTCAGCTGTTGTATTCTGTTCATCGTCACTGAGCTGATCGATCTTACTGTAGCCATAGACATCTGCCAGAAAACGAAGCAGCGAAGTGCCGGAAACATCGTATTCATATTCGTTATGATCGTTCAGAACAATATGGAAATTACTGTCTACAGTATCGCCTTTGCTTTCTATCATTTTGATCAGGTGATAGATCTCACTGTTCAGCATCAGATTTTTTATACGGGTGGATTTATAATTTCCGTTATCTTCGAGAGTTACCGAATAGGTAAGCTCATTGTAGGCCAGAAGATTTCCGTTTCTGTCAAAAATGTTGCCTCTTGTACTTTTAATGGAACGTTCCTTGGTAGTGATGATTGAAAAATCATTGGCATATTCTTCGCCATGGATGATCTGCAGACTGTAGATCTTGGAGAGAAGAATAAATGCCATCACCAGAAAGATGCCCAGTAAAACGGTACTTCTTTTAATAATATGTTTTCTGAAAAAGTTTCTTATTTTCCTAACCAAGGCAGGTCTTTATCTCCTTCCCTGCTGTCAGATACCTTCTGGTTCAGCACATAATAAATTCTGTACAGCAAAAGTGTTATCAATGTGGTAAGTACTACTTCCGGAATAATGATATGCTGCAGGTAATAGAAAAAATGGATCCTTCCCCTCAGCAGAAACTGTGTGCCGTAGATCAGACAGCCATAGACCAGATCGCTGACAGCCACAAGTACCATAGGCACTTTCACATCATCATCGTAGTAAATATTGTACAGCAATCCGTTCAGATAGCCGATATACATATATACCAGAGCGTAAAATCCAAAAAGATTACTGTAAAAAATATCAATAAGAAGACCGCAGAAAAATCCCGTGAACAGACCGGACTTTTTACCATTTACAAAGCCGTTTACCACTGTCAGGATCAGCAGAAGGTTTGGAACCACTGAAAGAAAGGTAAGCTTTGGAAATATGGTAGTCTGCAGAAAAAAAAGCAAGAGTATTTCGATACATGTTACAACTTTACGCATCAGGATTCCTTTCCTGTTTCAGACGAACTCTGAACTGAGTTTTTTCCGGTTTCTTTTATCTTTTTGATGACCAGAACCTCCTGCAGATGACCAAAATCCACAACAGGTACGAGATAACCACTCTTCGTCAGATTATTGGCATCCGTACTTATATCGCTGATATAGCCGATCAGAATACCCCGCAGAAATTTGTCGCTGATATTGGAAGTGACAATTTTATCTCCTATAGAAACCACATCTTCTTTATCGTACATCTGAATAAACTGCAGCTTTCCATCTTCCATCAACGTCAGATCTCCGGTCACCAGACAGGTATCCAGTGTGGATGCAGCCATGGCACTGACGTTGCTGGAATCATCGATAATGGATCTGACGGTAGCCCAATGGGAACCGGTTTCCGTGACGATCCCTACCAGTCCGCCATCCGCAATAACATTCATATCCACAGAAACACCATCATCGCTGCCTCGGTCAATGGTAAACGTATTGTACCAGTTGCCGGGATCCTTGGAAATTACAGAAGCCGCTACTTTATCATATTCAGAGTACTCTGCATCCAGCGCAAATAACTTTTCCAGGCGTTCCAGCTTTGCCTGATCCTGTAAAAGGCTGTCTCTTATACACATCTGACGCTGCCGACGATACTCCTTGTGTA
>CALZOU010000146.1 GCA_945827805.1 uncultured Lachnospiraceae bacterium | reverse complement strand
TGATAAATTTTTTACACGAATTTCTTTACTTGTCATTTTTTAAATCTCCTGCATTCCTCAACGGCCTGAATTTTCTGCATACCGTTCCTACCGTTACAATATTAACAGTGTTTTCGAAATTTGTCAAATCACTTTTCGGTAAATAGAATATTCTATCTGTTCTCTCACTTTTAGGATAAAGCAACCTAGTCTTGTGAAAAAAATGCAAAAAAATGTGACCGTACAGTAAGCTGCTCTCTCTGATCAGGTGGCGTAGACTGCAGCATGCTGTACGGTCGTTGGGGAAAATCAATCTATGTCATTACGAAACGGTCTTATTTGATCACCGTGTCATAATACGGCACAACAAGTGTGGTACCGGCATAAATCCGGGTCGTCTTCAGGTGATTAATCTTACAAACCTCTTTGATATAAGTCTCACGGTCACTGTATTCGTGCCCCATATATCGTCCGGCAATATCCCAGAGACTGTCTCCTTCTTCTACGACCAGATGGGTATAATATTTGTAGGCATCCGGTGCTGTAGCGTTAACGGTACGCTGTCCGATCACAGCGGTCATAAGGCAGATAAAGGCCAGCAAAACAGCTGCCAGAAGAACCAGCTTCTTTACGGATGTGTGACGTTTTCTGTGAATGTATACGATCTTGCTCATATGATTACCTCCCACGTGTATCGAACATTTGTTCTATGCCCTTATTATAATAATCGAACATATGTTTGTCAACAGCTTTTGGAAGATTTTGTTATAATTTTGTAATATTTGTAATATGTTAATTTCGATATGCCTGAGAAGTTTACTGTTTACTGGCTTTCCAGTGAACAATAACTCACAAAGAAAAGAACAGACTTTCGATTTTACACTTGCAATGACTATTGCGGTATGTTACGATTGAATCGAACAAAATGTTCGATATTTCAAAGAATATACATATTTACCACATAACAGGAGTCAACGATATGGCAAACGGAAAAATCACCCCAAAGCAGCAGGAAATTTTGGATTTTATCAAGAGCGAGATCTTAAACAGAGGTTTTCCGCCGTCCGTACGTGATATCTGTGAGGCGGTTCATCTTAAGTCCACCTCTTCTGTCCACGCTCATCTCGAATCTCTGGAGAAAAACGGATATATTCATCGCGACCCCACGAAGCCGAGGGCTATTGAGATTACAGACGATTCCTTTAATCTTTCCCGACGAGAGGTTGTCAACGTGCCCATGGTAGGCCGTGTGGCCGCCGGAGAGCCGATTCTGGCCGTACAGAATATTGAGAACTACTTTCCTATTCCTGCAGAGTATATGCCAAATGCAGAGACGTTCATGCTGCGTGTAAAGGGCGAAAGCATGATCAATGCTGGTATCCTTGATGGAGACTATGTTCTGGTTGAGAAGCGCTCCTATGCCAAAGACGGGGACAAAGTCGTGGCTCTGATCGATGACGGAGCTACCGTAAAGACATATTATAAAGAGAATGGGTATTTCCGTCTGCAGCCGGAAAATGACTATATGGAACCGATCCTGGTATACGGAGAACTGCAGATTCTTGGTAAGGTAATCGGTGTATTTCGATTTATGCATTGAGCAGATCATTTTTAAAAAGATGTTAAAAGATGTTATATGTTCTGGCTGAATTTATCTTTTGTTAATACCGCTGATCTTTCGATTTCTCTGTAAAAAACTACGCCATATTGCTTTATTCTAAGTCAATAAGGCGTAGTTTTTTACCATGCTGTCAATTCATGATCCACGGCCCCATTTTTAATTTACTTTTAGCTGTTTAATGTGTATTACACTAAACGCCTCTTTTTCTTACAGCTCTTCTACAGAAACCGTCTTACCGTCTCTCCAGATTCTTTCCAGATCATAGAACAGACGATTTTCCTCATCGAACAGATGGATGACCAGATCACCGTAATCCATAAGGATCCAGTTGGCACTTGCGTAGCCTTCAATCTTGCACTCGGGATAACCGGCACGTCCCAGAGTCTCCTCCACATTATCGCACATAGCCTGTACCTGATTGCGGTTGGAACCGCCGGCAATGATAAAATAATCTGCCAGTGTAGATACGGTCTCAATATTAATGATCTTGATATTTTCAGCCTTCTTATCTTCCAGAGCTGTTACTGCCAGTTTCGTCATTTCTCTTGAATTCTGCATATTTTGCCCCTCCTTGTGTATTATTGCTGTGTCAGTAGATGAATATTTTTTCCTGTGATGAACAATTCTGTTTATCTTCAAATAAAGCTTTATAATAATCGCAGGCTTTCTGCGTCATATCATCGATCTCAGCACCCTTTTCCTCAAGATACGCCAGTGTATCGCGACAAATAACGTACATACAGCGATCCAGATCCTCAAAAGCCAGTTTGCGTACTTCCGGAAGATCTGCAGCCTTACAGCGTCCCGGTTCAATATAGTCCGCAATGAAAATTATTTTTTCCAGTGTTGTCATTTCCGGCTTGCCTGTGGTATGCCATTCAATAGCGCTTAATACTTCCGGATCCTGTATACCGTATTCGTCTCTGGCCAGCACTGCACCGAGACGGGCATGCAGCATGAACGTGTTTTTCTGTTCGTAATCACTGACTTCCATATGCTTCTGTGCACACAGCTTGAGCTTTTTCTTGCCTGGCATGCACTTGGCACAATCATGCATGAGTCCGGCGACCTGAGCCTTCGTAATATCCGCATCGTGAGCCATAGCCAGTGCCGCAGCGGTGTACATTACACCCAGCGTATGCTGAAAGCGGCCGCTGTCCAGCTCTTTTTTCAGTTTTTTCTGAAGAGATTCGAAGTCGTATTCTGCCAAGCCCTTCATCTCCTTTTCTCTTATGTTGTATAGATCTGATGCTCATTGATATAAGCGATCACACTGTCCGGCGTATAGTAGCGGACAGATTTTCCTTCCCGGATCCATTTGCGCAGCTGCTGAGAGGAAATGTCGATATTATCGATGATCAGCTTTTCAAAACGGCCGTTAAACCAGCTGCTGTTCATCTGCAGCTCGTAGTCCAGCAGTTTTTCATCCGTATGATTACGGGTAGCCACAAGGATCGTGGCACAGGCGCAGATACGCTCCGGCATGGCCCAGCCCTTGAAATCATATAAAGAATCCGCACCGATGATAAAATAATAGTCTGTATCGGGATTTTGTTCCTTCAGCTTTTCCAACGTAATATAGGTGTAGGAATACCCGGCCTCATTCATTTCCATCAGAGACAGTTCAAAATGAGGATTGCCATCTATGGCCATGCGGGTCATTTCTGTTCGCTGCTCATTGGTGGCTCTTCCTTCCCGGTTCTTCTTATGGGGTGGATTGCCGGCGGGCATAAACAGCACCTTATCCAGAGAAAACTGCTGGCAGGCCTGCTCAGCGATCAGCAAATGACCGATATGGATCGGATCAAAGGTGCCGCCCATGATCCCGATTTTTTTTCTGGCACTCATGACCTGTTATACCTCTTAGGGAAGAACGATTTTCTTTTTGTCATCTTTTCCCTCGCGGTACAGAACGATCTTTTTACCGATCACCTGTACCACCTGGGAATGGGTACGCTCAGCCAGAACAGCTGCAATCTCCTTCGGATCATCCAGACAGTTCTGGAGTACGCTGATCTTGATCAGTTCTCTGGCTGCCAGCGCTTCATCGATGGCTTTTGTATTTTCAGGAGTCAGGCTGGCTTTTCCCATCTGAAAGATCGGATCCATAGTCATGGCCAGTCCTTTTAAATATGCTCTCTGTTTGCTTGTCATAGTAATCTCCGTTTCATACTATAGTTTTCTTTTATTTGTAATAGTCAAATTCCAGACCGTACATGCGGACAGTATCGCCCTCTTCTATACCCTGGTCCTCCAGATCCTTCAAAATACCGCTCTCCTTCAGGAAACGCTGGAAGAAGGCAAAGCCTTTCTCGGAATCCAGGTTGGTATAACCAAGCATTTTTTCGATCTTCGGTCCCTCAACCACAAATACGGGGCCATCGCTCTCTTCCATCCGCTCCACCGTATAAGGCAGAGACTCGGTAAGCAGGGCATCTTCCGGAAAGAACTCCTGTTCAAAGACAATGGGTTCCTTCGGACAGCTGTTTAACAGCTCTCTGATCTTGTATAACAGCTGTTTAACGCCTTCTCCGGTCACCGCTGAGATAGGGAACACTTCAATACCCTGGGGCTCAAAAACGCGTTTCAGGCGGTCTACGGGGTTCTCAGCACCCTCTTCCACGTAAATAGCGTCGATCTTATTGGCAGCGATCACCTGGGGACGCTCGGCAATCTCGGGATTGTATGCCCGAAGCTCTGCGTTGATCTTTTCGATATCGTCCACCGGATCACGGCCTTCCACACCGGCCGCATCTACGATATGGACAAGGACACGGGTACGCTCAATATGGCGCAGGAACTGATGACCAAGGCCCAGTCCCTCGGAAGCTCCCTCGATCAGTCCCGGAATATCCGCAATAACAAATCCGCCGCCGTCCAGATCTACGACACCCAGATTGGGATTCAGCGTCGTAAAATGATAGTTGGCGATCTTTGGCCGGGCATTGGTCACTCGGGAAAGGAAAGTAGATTTACCCACATTCGGAAAACCTACAAGGCCTACATCGGCGATCACCTTAAGTTCCAGACGAACCTCCAGCTCCTTGGCAGGCTGTCCTGCCTGAGCATATTTGGGTACCTGCATGGTGGCTGTGGCATAATGCATATTGCCTTTACCACCGCGCCCTCCGGTCAGAATGACCTGTCTTTTATTATCACCGGACATGTCAGCAATGACCTTGCCCGTGCTTTTTTCGTAAATAACTGTTCCCTCGGGAACATTTAAAATGCAGTCTGCACCATCAGAACCGTGACAGCGTATTTTTCAGACATCCTGTCCGTCCTGAGCTGCATATTTTCTTTTGTGTCTTTATTCCGAAAGGGTATTCAGACCGAGATCAACCTCAAAGATCACATCTCCGCCACGGCCGCCGTCTCCACCGTCGGGACCGCCGTTGGGAACATACAGTTCTCTTCGAAAGCTGACGTGACCATCTCCACCCTTACCGGATCTGATCATAATCGTTGCTCTGTCTGCAAACATAGATTACCTCATTTATTCTTACTTGATAAAAAGGCTTCAAACCAGAATGTGATTTGAAGCCTCGTCATGAATTACTCTGCAGTTACCGGCACGATAGAAACCTGTTTCTTATCTCTGCCTTTTCTCTGGAATCTTACAACTCCATCTGTCAGTGCAAATAAAGTATCATCTTTACCTTTACCAACGTTTACGCCCGGATGAATCTTTGTTCCGCGCTGTCTGTAC
>CALZOU010000145.1 GCA_945827805.1 uncultured Lachnospiraceae bacterium | reverse complement strand
CACAAGGAGTATCGTCGGCAGCGTCAGATGTGTATAAGAGACAGGTCAAAAGCATCCGCCTGCAAAAGCAGACCTTCTGCGCGGAAGAAAAAGAGCTGACCCGTGAAGAATACCTGCGTCTTCTTAAAGCGGCAAAAGAAGATGAACAGCTGTATATGATCCTGCAGACCATCTGCGGTACGGGGATCCGTGTATCAGAGCTGAAGTACTTCACTCTGGAAATGGTCAAACAGGGCAGCATCCTTGTCAGCTGCAAGAATAAGACCCGGACGATCCTGCTTCCGGGGAAACTGAGAAAAATACTGGTGGATTTCGCCAAAAAGAGAAAAATCAAAGATGGTGTGATCTTCGTGAACAAAAGCGGCATGCCTGTAAACCGCACCTGCATCTGGCGAAGGATGAAGAAGCTGTGCAAAAGGGCTCAGGTGAAGGCATCCAAAGTGTTTCCCCACAATCTCCGGAAGCTTTTTGCCAGGACCTTCTACAGCATCGAGAAGGATATCGCCAAGCTGGCGGATATTCTCGGTCACAGCAGCATCAACACCACCCGTATCTATATCATGACCACATGTATGGAGCACCGCCGGCAGATGGACAGACTGGGATTAGTTGTATAAAAAGGCACAGTCACATAATCCGCATTATGTGACTGTGCCAGACAACACTCTACATATTTTTACATTCTTATGTTACTTCTAAAACCGGATTTGGTCAAGACTCTTGACGCTATTTTGAAAAAACTGTGTATCATGTACATATTTATGGGATAAGCAGCCGCTTATTTATATAAATCTAAAATAAAAGAGCAGGACAAATACACCCTCATCACTTCTTAAAAATGAGAAGAAATGCGGGTGTGTTTCGCATGCCCTGAATCAGAGACATACAGTCTCTGGGTTGCTCAGAATCGGGAATATACATGCTCTGAGCTGCTCTGAATCAGATATATCGATGCTTTGAGCTGCTCTAAGCCAGAAATATCCATGCACTGGGCATACCCTGAGTCAAAAATATTGATGCCCAAATTGAAAATTGAATATCTCCCGCAACATAATGCGGATTATGTTACGAAAAAAGCCCCGTCCCCACGACTGCCACAGACAGTAAGAGGACGGGGCTTTTTGCCAGGCGCATTCAAAAATGATATGTCAGAAAAATGATCCGACAGATCATTTTCGATGCAGACAACGAAACATCCTGAAGGTGTACGAGGCAGTGCGGGAGGAATCGGTATGGCTATACAACTGTTTGAACACAATCAAAGAGCATACATAGCTGTAGAAGAAATGCTGGCAAATGTTGGCAAAGCTGCCGTGATCCATCCTACCGGCACGGGAAAAAGCTACATAGCCTTCCGGCTCATCGAAGCACATCCCGGGGCCGTTTTTCTGTGGCTGTCACCCAGCGACTACATTTTTAAGACACAAAAAGAAGCGTTAGAGCAGTCCGATCCGGATATGGCACTGGATAAAGTTACCTTCTTCACCTATGCCAGACTGATGCAGTTTTCCAGAGAAGAACTAATGGACCTTGACGCGGATTACATCATCCTGGACGAATTCCACCGCTGCGGCGCTGAGCGCTGGGGCGAGAGTGTGCAGGCTCTGATCGACACCCATCCGGACGCCCGCTTACTGGGACTGTCCGCTACAAATATACGCTATCTCGACAACCAGAGAGATATAGCGAAGGAACTGTTTGACGGTTACGTGGCCAGCGAAATGACCCTGGGGGAATGCATCGTCCGGGGGATCCTTCCAAAGCCAAAATATGTGACCACAGTTTTTAAATACCAGCAGGAGCTGCAGAGATACCAGGCCCGGATCGACCGGGTAAAATCGCCTGCCATGCGGGACATCCATGAGAAATACTACAATGCCCTGCGCCGTGCCTTAGAGCAGGCCGACGGTCTGGATATGATCCTGAAAAAACACATTATTAATAAGAAGGGAAAGTATCTGATCTTCTGTTCCGGCTATGAGCACATACAGGAGATGAAGAAATTGACAGCGGAATGGTTCAGCTCTATCAATTCTGATGTGCATGCCTATACCGCTTATTCCAGCGATCCCGAAACCAGTATGGCTTTTCAGCGGTTTAAAGCGGACGAGTCCGAAGCGCTGAAGCTTCTTTTTTGCATAAATATGCTGAACGAGGGCGTCCATGTCAAAGGGATATCCGGCGTGATCCTGTTTCGACCCACCATATCCCCGATCATCTACAAACAGCAGATCGGCAGGGCACTGACCTCCGGCGACAGCTCTACGCCGCTGATCCTGGATGTGGTCAACAACTTTGAAGGACTGTACAGCATCTCCACCATCCGGCAGGAGATGGACGAAGCTGTCTGCCATATGAAAGAAAACGGCGAAGCAGACCGCATCGTTGTGGAGCGCTTCACCGTGGAAGAACAGGTCCCCGACTGCGTCCGGCTGTTTGAACAGCTGCAGGACAGCCTGTCGGCACCCTGGAGTCACTATTTCAGCGCGGCAGAGAAATATTACCGGGAAAACGGACATCTGAATGTACCGAAAAACTTCGATACACCGGAAGGCCTGCACCTCGGGCAGTGGCTCTGTACCCAGCGGGCACTTTACCGCAATGACCGTTATCATCTTACCACCGAGCAGATCAGCCGTCTCGAGAGCATCGGCATGCAGTGGCAGAGATATGACGACCAGCGGTGGGAAGTAAACTATGAAGCCGCGCTGCGCTTTTATGAGACCCATGGCCATCTGAGAGTAAATGCCCGCTATGTGACCCCGGAAGGCATCCGGCTGGGCCGGTGGATCACAAACCTAAGGCAAAAATACCATGCTGCGGATGCCGGTACATCTCTGACGGAAGAACAGATACAGCAGATGGAACAAATCGGCATGGTCTGGGACGAGGCCCAGGCCCAGTGGCAGCATCACTTTGGCTGCGCCGCAGAGTATTACGACATAAACGGCAATCTCGATGTGCCGATCTCCTATACGGCCCAAGACGGATTCGCCCTCGGCCGCTGGCTGACCCAGCTTCGCACCGCAAGGCGGGGCAAGAGGAAGCAGCGTCTGACAGAAGAGCAGATCGCTCAGCTCGACAGTATCGGCATGTCCTGGGAAAAGAAGGGAGATGCTGCCTGGATGCAGGGATACGAGCAGGCGAAAAACTATTATGACGAGCACGGGAACATGGATGTGACCACGAATTATAAGACAAAAGATGGCTTTGCCCTGGGGAAATGGATCAGCAGGCAGAGGTATGCCTACCGGAATCCGGGGAAAAGCAACGCCACGCTGTCAGGAGACAGGATCCGTATGCTGCAGAATATAGGATTTTGCGACATCTTTTTGCCCACAGGGACTAAAAGATGAGAGAAGCAGCGTAAAACGGTCAATACGCGAAAACGATAACAGAAATTTGGAGATAGAAAATGGACAACCGCTTACATAACGTGAAAAAGAGAATAGAGCATTGGAAAGTCATATCACTTCTATTGATGGAATATGACTTTCTGTCAGTTCTGATAGCGTACTTTGCCGCATTATGGATCCGGTTTGACTGCCGGTACAGCAGTATAGAACCACAGTATCTGCAGGGATACTTTCACAGCATCCTCACGTACGCACTTTTCTGCGTATTAACCTTCTGGATACTGCGTCTTTATAAAAGCATCTGGCGGTTTGCCAGCTACACAGAGCTTTTGAGAATGATCCTGGCAACAGTCATTACGGGAATCTCATATATCGTATGCATGGCTGTGTTCGTGACGAGAATGCCGGTTTCCTACTTTTTGTTTGGCATCATCATTCAGTTTTGCCTGACTCTGGGCATCCGGTTTTCTTACCGGTTTATCCTTCTTTTGCGTGGAAGAAAAAGAAGCGGCAGCGGGTACGAAAAACGGGTCATGCTGATCGGTGCCGGCAGAGCAGGGCAGATGATCTTTCGGGATATCAAGGGCGCAAAGGAGACCAGCGAGAAGGTTTGCTGCTTTATTGATGACAATCAGAATAAATGGGGCAGATATATAGATAATGTTCCCGTATTCGGCGGCAGAGAAAGCATCCTGGAGGCTGTGGAAAAGTTTGGCATCAAGAAGATCTATGTGGCCATCCCAAGCGCCAGACCCGAGGATAAAAGAGAGATTCTTGGCATCTGCAGCGAGACACCCTGCGAGCTGATGAACCTTCCGGGAATGTATCAGCTGTACACAGGAGAAGTGACTGTAAGCAAAATGAAGCCGGTGCAGATCGAAGACCTGCTGGGAAGAGATCCGATCAAAACAAATATGGATGAGGTCTTTGCGTATATCACAGGTAAGGTAGTGCTCGTCACCGGTGTCGGTTCCATCGGTTCAGAGCTGGCACGACAGATCGCGGCGCATCATCCGAAGCATCTGATCCTTTTTGATATTTATGAAAATAATGCCTATGACATACAGCAGGAACTGAGGAAAAAGTATCCGGAATTAAAACTGGATACGATCATAGGCTCGGTACGGGACAGCAGAAAGGTATTCAAGCTGTTCGAAGAGTATCGGCCGGAGATCGTTTACCATGCGGCAGCCCATAAGCATGTACCGCTGATGGAGGACAGTCCGTGTGAGGCGATCAAGAATAATGCCATAGGTACATATAAAACAGCATATGCAGCAATGTGCCACGGGTGTAAGAGGTTTGTACTGATCAGTACAGATAAAGCCGTAAACCCGACCAACATCATGGGGGCTTCAAAGCGTCTGTGCGAAATGATCATACAGGCATTTGACGCCAAGATAAAAGAGGGAGATGCATGGAAGATCCCGCAGCTGTTTACCCACAGTATGGATGAAGTCATCCTGTCACCGGAAATTACGGAAGCGTTAATGACTACACAGACAGAGTTTGTGGCTGTGCGGTTTGGAAATGTGCTGGGAAGTAACGGTTCGGTGATCCCGCTGTTTAAAAAGCAGATCGAGGCCGGTGGTCCGGTTACGGTTACTCATCCGGATATTATCAGGTATTTTATGACCATTCCGGAAGCGGTGAGTCTGGTACTGCTGGCGGGAACCTATGCCAATGGCGG
Organism: uncultured Lachnospiraceae bacterium; assembly: GCA_945827805.1. GTDB lineage: Bacteria > Bacillota > Clostridia > Lachnospirales > Lachnospiraceae > UBA11957. Next base: position 372 of record CALZOU010000145.1, on the reverse strand, counting down.
AGAGATCTTTGTGCTGGATATGGGTGAGCCGGTGAAGATCGATACTCTGGCGAGAAATCTGATCCGCTTGTCGGGATTTAAGCCGGATGTGGATATCAAAGTGGAGTACACAGGGCTGCGTCCGGGGGAGAAGCTGTTTGAAGAGAAGCTAATGGCGGAAGAGGGGCTTAAGAAGACGGAGAATGAGTTGATCCATATTGGATGCCCGATTCCGTTTGAGGTGGATGAGTTTCTGGCGGAGTTGGATGAGCTTTTGGAGGCGGCTTATAAGAATAGGGATGATGTTAGGGAGAGGGTGAAGAAGGTGGTGAGTACTTATCATCCGGCATAGAAATAGTGAAAATACTTTAGCACACTCGTTATTTTGCACAC
>CALZOU010000144.1 GCA_945827805.1 uncultured Lachnospiraceae bacterium | reverse complement strand
GATGTATGACGGACGGGACTGCCGGGGTGGGGCACCGTCCGTTATGTATGTAAATGCCGTGCTCCTGCTGCGCTCGCTCCGAGCCTGGGGTCTCGGAGTCGTGCTCGCTAAAGTCGCGTAAACTGTACATACATAACGGGCGTTGCCACACCCCGGCAGTCCCTGTTTTTTGAGGCGGGGAGAGGACGGTAGGTGGTGGCTGGGGAAGCTGCGGAGTGGCAGTTGATGCTTATGAAATAAGAGTGACGGTGTATTTAGGCTGGAATAATCGGAAATGCGTGGCGAATGCTTTGAAATTGAGAAAAAGTCTGAATTTTTTGAAAAATTGCTTGATTATGCAAAAATTTTATTTTAATATATAAAAGTGGAGACAATAGAAGTTCTGTCGTATCTGTGAAGGTATTGAACAGATATGATACATCGGCAGAAATGAAGGGAGGAAGTAAGTGAGCGTACAGTTACTGGACAAGACCAGGAAGATCAATAAGCTTTTGCACAATAATAATTCTACAAAGGTTGTTTTTAACGATATCTGCGAGGTTCTGGTTGAGACACTTTCTTCCAATATTCTGGTGATCAGCCGGAAGGGCAAGGTGCTGGGGGTTGGCCTCTGCAAGGGTGTGGAGGAGATCACGGAGCTGATCGTGGATAAGGTGGGCGGTTATGTGGATCCGCTGTTAAATGACCGTTTTTTGAGTGTCCTGTCCACAAAAGAAAATGTGAATCTGGAGACGCTGGGATTTCTGGGCAGTAATATCAAGGATTATGATGCGATCATCAGTCCTATCGATATTGCAGGAGAACGATTGGGTACATTGTTCATGTATCGCAACGGACAGACTTATGATATTGATGATATTATTGTCAGTGAGTACGGTACCACAGTGGTGGGCCTGGAAATGATGCGTTCGGTAAATGAGGAAAACCAGGAGGAGGCCCGAAAGGTCCAGGTGGTTAAATCTGCGTTTAATACGCTGTCGTTTTCTGAGATGGAAGCGATCGAGCATATTTTTGAAGAACTGGATGGCAATGAGGGTATTCTGGTAGCCAGTAAGATCGCGGACCGCGTGGGTATTACCCGTTCGGTGATCGTCAATGCTTTGCGCAAGTTTGAGAGTGCCGGTATTATCGAGTCCAGATCCAGCGGTATGCGGGGCACATATATTAAGGTGTTGAACGATGTGATCTTTGATGAATTAAAAAAGATGAAAGAAAAAGAATGACGGTATCAGGCCGCTTCCTTTCGGGGAAGCGGTATTTTTTTGCGATTCACGCATATATAGAACAGTAAATCAATTACAAAACAGAAAATATGAGAATAAATGAGAAAATAAGAGAAATAATTAGAAAATAAAAGTTTATATAATAATTAACAGAAAATTATGTGGTTGCCTAAATGAGGCAAAATCACTAATATATGCATTAGTCAATCAGCACTCAAACGCAACGAGTGCTAATAAAAAGAAACAGTCATAAAGGAGGACTCAAAAATGAAATTAGTACCTTTGGGAGACAGAGTTGTTTTAAAGAAGATTATTGCAGAAGAGACTACAAAATCCGGTATCGTACTGCCGGGAAGTGAGAAAGAAAAACCGCAGATGGCTGAGGTTGTTGCTGTAGGACCGGGAGGAGTTGTAGACGGAAAAACAGTAACCATGGAAGTTCAGCCGGGAGATCAGGTAGTATATGCTAAATATGCGGGAACTGAGATCGAAGTTGAAGATGAAAAATACATGATCATCAAACAGGATGACATTCTGGCTATCTTAAAATAATCAATTTTCAGGAGGACAAACATCATGGCTAAGGAAATTAAATTTGGCGCAGAAGCAAGATCTGCTCTTGAAGCAGGTGTAAATAAACTGGCAAACACCGTACGTGTAACACTGGGACCGAAAGGAAGAAACGTTGTTCTGGACAAATCCTACGGCGCTCCGCTGATCACTAACGACGGTGTGACCATTGCAAAAGAGATCGAACTGGAAGATGGTTTTGAGAACATGGGTGCACAGCTGATCCGCGAAGTTGCATCCAAGACAAACGATGTGGCCGGTGACGGTACCACAACAGCAACTGTTCTGGCACAGGCTATGGTAAACGAAGGTATGAAGAACCTGGCTGCAGGCGCTAACCCGATCGTTCTGAGAAAAGGTATGAAGAAAGCCTGCGATGCAGCAGTAGCAGAGATCGCTGCCATGAGCAAGAAAGTAAGCGGTAAAGAGCAGATCGCCAAGGTTGCCGCTATTTCCGCTGGAGATGAGGAAGTAGGCCAGCTGGTAGCTGACGCTATGGAAAAAGTATCTGAGGACGGCGTAATCACCATCGAAGAGTCCAAGACCATGAAAACAGAGCTGGATCTGGTAGAAGGTATGCAGTTCGACCGCGGCTATATTTCCGCTTACATGGCTACAGATATGGAGAAGATGGAAGCTGTTCTGGATAATCCGTATATCCTGATCACAGATAAAAAGATCTCCAACATTCAGGAGATCCTGCCGCTTCTGGAGCAGATCGTTCAGTCCGGTTCCAAGCTGCTGATCATCGCTGAGGATGTTGAGGGTGAAGCACTGACAACTCTGATCCTGAACAAACTGCGTGGTACATTCTCCGTAGTTGCTGTTAAGGCTCCGGGTTATGGTGACAGAAGAAAAGCTATGCTGGAAGATATCGCAGTTCTTACCGGCGGACAGGTGATCACCTCCGACCTGGGTCTGGAGCTGAAAGATACTACTATTGCTCAGCTGGGACGCGCTAAATCTGTTAAAGTACAGAAAGAGAATACCATCATCGTTGACGGTGAAGGTGACAAAGAGGCCATCAAAGCCCGTATCGCTCAGCTTCGCGCACAGATCGAAGAGACAACTTCTACCTTTGATAAAGAGAAACTGCAGGAGAGACTGGCCAAACTGGCTGGCGGCGTAGCTGTGATCCGTGTAGGTGCCGCTACAGAAACAGAGATGAAAGAAGCAAAACTTCGTATGGAAGATGCTCTGGCTGCCACAAGAGCCGCAGTTGAGGAAGGTATCGTACAGGGCGGTGGCTCTGCTTACATCTACGCTTCCAAGAAAGTTGCCGAGATGGCTGCAGGTCTGGAAGGTGATGAGAAGACAGGTGCACGCATCGTGCTGAAGGCTCTGGAGGCTCCGCTGTTCCATATCGCTGCCAATGCAGGTCTGGAAGGCTCTGTCATCATCAATAAAGTAAAAGAGTCTGAGATCGGTGTAGGTTTCGATGCATACAAAGAAGAGTATGTAAATATGATCGATGCAGGTATTCTGGATCCGGCAAAAGTTACCAGAAGCGCTCTGCAGAACGCTACCAGCGTAGCAGCTACACTGCTGACCACAGAGTCCGTAGTTTCTACGATCAAAGAGCCCGCTCCGGCTGCTCCGGCAGGAAACCCGGGTATGGGCGGAATGATGTAATCCGGTTTCAGGGATCATGTCAGGGTGTCTGCAAAGACACCGGATACGAAAAAGAATACTGAGATATATAAGGGCCGTTTCTGAAAGGGAACGGCCCTTGTAATTGTTCAGAGCAGGCCGAATCACTTGCTGATGAGGCCGTAAGAACATGAATCAGGTGTGAGCAAACCCCATCGGCGCAGCCGATTTTCATGGGTTTGCGAATCGTATCTGTGAAGGAACTGAACAGATACCGGCCCTTTATTATGTGTGCAGATAGACACTTATAAACGACACAGATAAGTGAGAAAAGTGTCAGAAAAATTGCTTGGAAAAAGTGAAAAAAATGTAAAAAAAGCGTGGGTTTTGCCAGTTGACAGTGTGAGACAGATTTGATAAACTATGGGACAACTTAGGGTAACGATTTATTTTATCATATAAAAAGGAGGCAAATATGGGTCAGATTATTGGCGAAGGCATTACTTTTGATGATGTGCTGCTGGTTCCGCAGTATTCCGAAGTAACACCGAATATGATCGATCTGTCAACCTGGTTGACAAAGAAAATCAAACTGAATATTCCGATGATGAGTGCCGGTATGGATACTGTCACCGAACATCGTATGGCTATTGCAATGGCAAGACAGGGTGGTATCGGTATTATCCATAAGAATATGTCCATCGAAGCACAGGCGGAAGAGGTTGACAAGGTAAAACGTTCTGAGAACGGTGTTATCACAGATCCTTTTTATCTGTCTCCTGAAAATACACTGGAGGATGCCAACAATCTGATGGCTAAATTCCGTATTTCCGGTGTACCGATCACAGAGAATAAGAAACTGGTAGGTATCATCACCAACCGTGATCTGAAGTTCGAAGAGGATTTCACGAAAAAGATCAAGGACTGCATGACATCAGAAAATCTGATCACAGCACAGGAAGGCATTACTTTAGAAGAAGCTAAGTCTATTCTTGCCAGCGCCAGAAAAGAAAAGCTCCCGATCGTAGATAAGGATTTCAATCTCAAAGGTCTGATCACCATTAAGGATATCGAAAAACAGATCAAATATCCGCTTTCCGCCAAGGACGATCATGGCCGTCTTCTCTGCGGTGCTGCTGTAGGTATCACAGCTAACGTGCTGGAGCGTGTGGATGCTCTGGTAAAGGCTCATGTGGATGTGATCGTTATTGATTCCGCTCATGGACATTCTGCAAATATCTTTAAAACTCTGCGTCTGATCAAAGAGCATTATCCGGATTTGCAGGTGATCGCCGGAAACGTAGCTACAGGTGCAGCTACCAGAGACCTGATCGAAGCAGGTGCTGATGCTGTTAAGGTTGGTATCGGACCTGGTTCTATCTGTACCACCCGTGTGGTTGCCGGTATCGGTGTTCCGCAGGTTACAGCTATCATGGATTGTTACAATGTTGCCAAAGAATATGGTATTCCGATCATTGCTGACGGTGGTATCAAGTTCTCCGGTGATATGACTAAGGCTATCGCTGCTGGTGCCAATGTCTGCATGATGGGCAGCATGTTTGCCGGATGTGATGAGAGCCCGGGAGATTTCGAACTGTATCAGGGACGTAAGTTCAAGGTATATCGTGGTATGGGTTCCATTGCCGCCATGGAAAACGGCAGCAAGGATCGTTATTTCCAGTCCGGTGCAAAGAAGCTGGTTCCTGAAGGTGTGGAAGGCCGTGTGGCATACAAGGGTCTGTTAGAGGATACAGTGTTCCAGCTGGTTGGCGGTATCCGTTCCGGTATGGGTTACTGCGGTGCTCCGGATATTGAGACTCTGAAGACTACCGGTAAATTTGTGAAGATCTCTGCGGCTTCTCTGAAGGAATCTCATCCGCATGATATTCATATTACAAAGGAAGCTCCGAATTATAGTGTGGAGCAGTAAATAGAGGTGTGGGGACGCTGTCGCCCGCTGCCAGGTGCCGGCATATATATGTATTTCGCGCTCCTACTGCGCTCGCTCCGAGCCTGTAGTCTCGGAGTCGTGCTCGT
>CALZOU010000143.1 GCA_945827805.1 uncultured Lachnospiraceae bacterium | reverse complement strand
CGTGTTCGGGACTTTCACCCGTTAGAGCGCGCCCATGGCGCGCAAACAAAAAGAAGCAGCCCTACCGACTGCCTCTTTTCCCCCCAAGTACCCGGTTAGTCCAGGTGATATATTTCAGTCATATCTGACCAGAAATCTCCTTCTGCGCGATCCTCCAGCGGCTGCATCAGCGGCTTCACTACATCCCACCATCTCTGTGTGGCCGGATCAGCTGCCATCTTGTCCATATCTGCCTCAAAATCATCGCCATCATATTCAAAATAGCTGAACAGATACTCGCCTCTGGTATAGATAGAATAATTCTTCAGATGACATTCCTTGATCATCTCATTCACACCCGGCATAGGATTGGCATGATGTGCAATATAATCTGCCTTTCCTTCCGGTTTAACTTTAATGATCTGACCGAATCTTCTTACTTCACCCATGATATTGCCTCCCGATTATTAGTTCTTGTTCACCTGACCAAACAATCAACTGGCAGGGAAAACTCCCTGCCAATCTTATGATAATAATTAGTAGATCTTATTTGCCTCATCAAACAGAGCTTTGATGTTTACCGGCGGAACATCCGGCTGCAGACCTTCGTGGCTCGGAGAAACGATAAGTCCGGTCGGGAAATATGTACGCAGTTCTTTAACTTTAGCAGCTACCATCTCCGGTGTACCGTTCGGAAGCAGATCCTGTGTATCAACACCGCCACAGAAGGAGATCTGTCCGTCAAATTTGGCTTTCAGGTTCTCCGGCTGCATACCGGCTGCCAGAGCCTGGATCGGATGGATGATATCAACACCAGCCTCGATCAGAAGCGGAATAGCCTCGATGATGGAACCGCAGGAGTGATACATAACTTTAACACCATAGCTGTGAGCGATATCGATAAGCTTCTTAGCTCCCGGAATAACGAACTCTTTGATCAGAGCCGGGCTGATCATCAGACCTCTCTGGCTTCCAAGGTCATCGCCGATCAGGATAGCGTGTACTTTACCTTTTGTAGCTTCCAGGAAAATCTTCAGAGCTTTCTCATAGAAAGCAACGATATGGTCATCTACGTAGTGAACCATCTCCGGCTCAGCAACCATGTTCATCAGACATGTCTGCATACCGAAAGCAGCACAGGTATCCTGGAAATGGCAGGCCCAAAGCATACCCATAACTACTTTATCATCCGGAGCTTCGTCAACAAGCTGTTTGCACAGTGCAGGATCGATATATTTTTCCGGATCCGGCCACGGGAAGTTAACTGCCTCTACATCTTCCAGATCTTCACACTGTGCGAAGCATCCGTCAGCTGTCAGTGTACGGTGCTCGGTATCTACGTTGGAACCGTTCATGTACCAGTCAAAAGCGGCAAAAATAGCATTACAAGTCTCTGAATGGTAAGGAATCTCTACAGCGTAGAAATCATCGCCGCAGACTCTTTTCAGCTCTTTAATATCATTTACGCCATAGAACTCACACAGTCCCGGTACGGCTTCCGGAGTCGGATCGCCCAGCCAGCAGGCCGGTCTGTCTACGGGTCTTCTTTCAACGGTTGCTAAAAAGCGCTCAATACTGTTCATTGGTAATTCTCCTTTCGTCATTGCAGTTGTTTATTATTTTACTTCTTTAAAGTTCTCCATAATATACTCTACGATCGGTGTGGGATCCTCCAGGCTGTGCGGATGGTGATCGCAGTCCGGCTTTACAATCACCTTGATCGTTCCGCCGTTTTCCTGATAAAATCTGGCAAGATTCTCTCCGTTTTCTTTGTAAGGAACAATGGAATCCACGGCACCGGCTACCAGCATGATCTTTACCTTTTCCTTGAGCAGGTCACCCATCTTGTCCAGCGGATTGCCATGAAACTCCAGCGCGTTCTCATCCGTAAGTCCGTATACGGCTTTGCATTCTTCCCATTCCTTCGGAAATCTCTCACTGGCACCGTAACCACCCGGCCAGCTGGTCACATTCATAACCGGAGCATCCAGATACAGTGTTGAGATTGTCTCCGGATGTCTGACCGTGTAGTTTACGGAATAAAGACCTCCACGGCTGAAACCAAACAGATCCATGCGCGGGCTAAGCCTCTCTACCTCTGTCATATAGGTATAGAACTCTTCCATGATATCAATAGAATCCGGACAGCCATACATATCGCTGATGCCGATATAACAGATATGCCATCCTTTTTCCAGAAGCGCTCTGTCGGCATAATCAAATGCGCCAAAAAACTCTGCCCGCCATACCCAGGGTCTGCCGGGATACTCTGTCTCAGGTATGATCATAATGCAATCATGATCATCCAGTTTAAAATCTTTTCGTTTATACCCTTCCCATTCAGAGAATACAACATCTGTTTCCTTCATCAATATTCCCTCCTTTTTCTTTATTATAATCAATCCCTTCTTCAAAAGATATGTTTTTATTTTCTTTTATTTAAACGTTTAAACATTCTGTTTGACTTTTGTTTTTCTGTGATATTATAATAATATACAGATTATTTTGATGTTCGTAGGCTTCTTTTGCGAAGCAAAACTATGACTTATTTTTCGAAAATTACTGTTTACTGGCTTGTCCGAGAACAGCTTCGATATCTGTGAGGAGGTATTGTATGACGACTCTGAAAGAAGTAGCAGCGCGTGCCGGCGTCTCCATTGCCACCGTTTCCTATTGTATAAATAATACGCACCCCATCAATCCCGAGACCCGGGCACGTATTAATAAAGCCATTGCCGACCTGAATTATATTCCCAATTCCCAGGCACGAAATCTGAAAATACGGGTCTCCAATGAGCTCTGCGTCATCCTTCCGGATCTGGAAAATCTTTGTTACGCCGAATATCTGAAGGGCATGCTTATGGCGGCAGACGCGGCCCACTATTCTCTGAATATTTCCTGTTCCTATAACGATGTCAGCAGAGAACAGGATCTGATCCATAATGCCATCAGCAACAATTATGCTGGCATCCTTCTGGTTTCCTGCCAGCCGCAGAATACGGATTATTTCAAAAAAACTCTAGAAAAGCACACCGTGGAAACCGTATTCCTCGATCGTCTTCCACAAAATCTGGACGTTATTTTCTTTGGTTTTGATAATTATACGACCCTTCATTTTCTCACGCAGCGTCTTATTGCGGCAAACTATCAGGATATTCTGCTGATGACGGGTCCCGACTCTCTTTTTTCAGAATCCGAGTGCATTTCCGGATTTGAAGATGCTCTGGACCAGAGCCATGCGAAATCCCTCCGGGGACAGGAACTGACCACAAATGCCACGAAAGAAGGTGCTTTCAAGGTTTCTTTACAGACCTGGATCAACAACCCTCCCCAGGCGATCATCACATCCTCCCAGACAATCTGCCAAGGCGTGATCGAAGCCTGCCATCTGGCAAATCTGCGCATTCCGGAAGATATCTGTATCATCACACTGGATGTGGATAACTGGAACCGTTCTTCCTTTTACCCCAATATCATCCGTACCAATCGACCGGCCTATGCACTGGGAATGCAAAGCTGTCAGGCACTTATTAAAGCCATAGAAAAATCTGAGACTCCGGAAAACCGTTTTCATCTTCTTCGGGATTCGATCCTGGATTATCCCCTGCGTATTCCCATGCCGCGCAATCTCAACATTGAAAAAGCCGATCTGGCAACAGCGACCTTAAACATTGCCTGCACAGATCTTCCCACCATCAATGCCATCAACGCTGTCAGTCTGGAGTTCAAAAACAAATATCGTGTGCGTCTGCATTTTGATGTAATGACCCTGGATGAACTGTTTTGTGTCATACAGGAAGATGCCCACAAAGAGCATCCCCTGTACGATATTTATCTTTATGATACTTCCTGGTTTGCCTATCTTCAGCAGACCGGCTGTCTTCGTGATCTGACTAACGATGTTTACAGTATGCCGGAGATGCGGCGTTATTTTATTGAAAAAAATCTGGACAACTGCAGCTATAACGGAAGAATCTACGGTTTTCCCATTGTAGGAGGCACTCAGTTTCTCCTGTACCGAAAGGATCTGTTCAATGACCCGGCCCTCGGTCAGGAATATAAAAGAAACCACAAACTTTCCCTGCGCCCGCCGAAAACATGGAAAGAATTCAATACCATCGCCCGTTTCTTTACCCGGGAATACACGCCCGACTCTCCTACAAAGTATGGCACAGCGATCGCTACTTTCCCGAATGCGGAAATGATCCTGGAATTTGAACCACGACTGTGGAGCCATGGCGGAAGCTTTTTTGATACCCATGGTCGTCTCTGTATGAATTCTCCGCAAAATGCCCGCGCTTTGACAAATTTCGTTGAAGCCTTCCGGTATTCTCTGCCTTCTGTGGGTTCCAGTCAGGAAGTATTTTCTCAATTCGCGGACGGTGAAATTGCCATGTGCCTTTGCTATACAGAATATGCCGCACAGATCCAGAACAGTATTCATACGGAATATCTGTGCCGCTGCGGTTACAGCATGCTTCCAGGCTCCACACCGGTAAACGTCGGCTGGCATTTTGGTGTTTCTCCCTATTGCCGGAAGATGGAATATGTGTCCCGGTTCTTCCACTGGCTGCACGAGAGGCATAATTCCTATTATATGTCCATTTTCAGCGGTACATCGGCTTTGGAATACCCCTACAAAAATCACGAGCTGAAAAAGCTGTATCCCTGGATCGATCTCACTGCTGATTCTATGGAGATCTGCCGTTCCCGCATTTATCCGCTGAAAGCTTTACATGGTTTTCTACCCCCAAGTCAGTTTGAGAGCATTGTCTGCGACGCTCTGCGGACATTCCCCCAGACACCGGAAAAGGTCATCGAATGTCTGGAGATGATGCAGACCAATCTGATTCGCAAACTCTCAAAATAACAATTTTACTATTACATAAAGTACATAAAGGAGACGTAACTATGCATCTTACAGAAGAAATAAACGACAGGCTCGACCAGTATAACCGGTCCACAGATGCCGAAACCAAAAAGAAACATCTTGATGAACTGATAGCCACCGACCCTTCAGAAGCAAACCTGTTTCGCAGACTCGTCTGGGAGAAGCGTTTTACAAAAAATGGGAAAATCACCGGAGAAGACGCCTTTCTGAACAGTTTCATTGCTCTGAATTTCCAGCAGGAACGACTGACTTCTTTCCTTGGACATAAGAGAGCTGCTAAAGAAGTGGGAGTCATATATGATCAGTTTATGCTTTCCGATCATCTCGAAGACTATCAGAAAGAGGTATTGTATCAGGAATATCGCAATCTAGTATCAATCTATGTCCAGCTGTGCCGACACGATCCCAAATACCGGAGTATGATTCTCGGTCTTGGTACGCTGAAGGAAGAGGATCTGAGCTATAAGCTGGCCAAGGATCTGTATCGAATCGTCTGCGGAGCCCCCAGACCTGTCTCTTATACACATCTGACGCTGCCGACGATACTCCTTGTGTA
>CALZOU010000142.1 GCA_945827805.1 uncultured Lachnospiraceae bacterium | reverse complement strand
ATATATTCCCTCCTACGCTCCGTCTGCGCGCGCGTCGAGCCTGTAGTCTCGACATGCGTGCTCGGGAAGTCGCTAGGGAGGGAATATATAGAAGACAGGGCGGGTTGCTTTTCTGCCATTTACTTTGTTGGTGAAGTTAGGGTATTAGTTGTATTTCAGGATCTGGTGTTCTACCAGGTTCCAGAAGCCTTGGGTGTTGAGGTTGGTGGCTACGTGGCAGTTGGGTTTGAGGCCGGTGGTGTTGTAGTAGTCGCAGTAGGTGCGGCCGTAGCCTTCGGCGGGGGTGCAGTCGATGGTGACGTGCATGTCGCGGAAGGTCAGAAGGTCGGGTTTTTGGAGTATGGCGACGGCTACGGGGTCGTGTACGGGGGCTTGTGGCATGCCGTAGATGCGGCTTTCGGCTTCGCAGTAGGGGGTCATGAGGTCGTGAAACAGTTTGGCTGCCGGGTTGTTTTGGGCGCTCATGCGGGTTATGGTTTCGGTGTCGCAGAGGGCCTTTAGTGTTACGTCGAGACCGGCCATGTAGAGGTCGGCGCCGCTGGTGAAGACGATTCTGGCGGCTTCGGGATCGGCGTACATGTTGAATTCGGCTGCCGGAGTTACGTTTCCAAGGGTCATGGAACCACCCATGAGGACGATTCTGGCGATGTGGGACAGGATCGCGGGAGCAAGGCGCAGGGCCATGGCGATGTTGGTCATGGGGCCGGTGACCAGCAGGGTCACCGGTTCTGTGGCTGCCAAGAGGGTATTTACGAGCCAGTTTACGGCGTGTTCTGTTTGCTGATGTTTGGGCATGCACTGTTCGTCAAAGCCGTCTAGCCCGGTGTCTCCGTGAATTTCCGGCGCAATGACGGGTTCACGAAGAAGCGGCCCTTCACAGCCCCGGAACACAGGCGCCTCTATGCCTAACCAGGCGCTGAGGCGCTGGGCATTATTGAAGGTGTGGGATACCATATGGTTTCCGGCCACGGTTGTAATGCCCAGAAGTTCATAATTTTCATCTTTTCCCAGCATCATCAGCGCTATAGCGTCATCTCTGCCGGGATCACAGTCCATGATCAATGGTTTTTTCATATTTACCTCTTATAAAAATCATTATGCGTTCATCGCAATTCCTGTATACAGCTGGTAGTATTTACCTTTCTGGGCGATCAGTTCTTCGTGATTGCCTCTCTCAATGATTCTTCCCTGTTCCAGTACCATGATACAATCACTGTTGCGGATGGTGGAGAGACGGTGGGCAATGACGAAGGTGGTTCTGCCTTTCATCAGTTTATCCATACCATCCTGTACCAGACGTTCTGTTCGGGTATCGATGGAGCTGGTGGCTTCATCCAGGATCAGGATCGGCGGATCGGCGATGGCAGCTCTGGCGATGGCAAGGAGCTGTCTCTGTCCCTGACTCAGGTTGGCACCATCGTTATGAAGTATGGTGTTGTAGCCTTCCGGAAGACGGGAAATAAATCCGTCGGCATTTGCCAGTCTGGCTGCGGCGTACACTTCCTCATCTGTGGCATCCAGCTTGCCGTATCGGATATTTTCCATGACGGTTCCGGTAAACAGATGGGTATCCTGCAGTACGATGCCCAGGGAACGGCGAAGGTCATTCTTCTTGATCTTGTTGATATTGATTCCGTCGTAACGGATCTTTCCATCCTGGATATCATAGAATCTGGTGATCAGGTTGATGATCGTTGTCTTTCCTGCGCCGGTGGAACCAACGAAGGCAATCTTCTGACCGGGATTGGCATAGAGGTCGATATCGTGAAGAATGATTTTTTCGGGCACATAACCGAAATCAACGTCTTTGAAATGCATATCTCCCTTTAATTCCACATAGTCGGTGCCGCTGCCGTCCTGATGGGTATGTTTCCAGGCCCACATTCCGGTACGTGATGATGCTTCCTGCAAATCTCCATTGCTGTCTTTTTTGGCATTGACCAGTGTAACGTATCCGTCATCCACCTCCGGCTTTTCATCCAGAAGTTTGAAAATACGATCGGCTCCGGCAAGTGCCATGACGATGGCATTGAGCTGCTGGCTGATCTGGTTGATGGGCATGTTAAAGCTCTTATTAAAAGTCAGGAAACTGGCCAGTTTACCCAAAGTCAGTCCGCCAAAACCTCCGATGGCCATTGCACCGCCGACGATAGCGATCAGTACATAACTGATATTGCCGATCTGAGCGTTGATGGGCATCAGAATATTTGCAAAGGTATTGGCATTTTTGGCGCTGTCAAAAAGCTGGTCATTCAGCTCATTAAAATGGTCAATGCTCTGCTCTTCATGGCAGAATACCTTGATGACTTTCTGGCCATTCATATGTTCTTCAATATAACCATTGACCTTACCCAGATCTCTCTGCTGTGCCAGGAAGTACCGGCCGCTGAGACCGGCTACATTTTTTGTCACAAACAGCATGACTACTACCATTGCCAGGGTAACACCCGTAAGCGGTATACTGAGCTTTATCATACAGATCACTACACTGACGATCGTCACAAAGCTGTTGACAAACTGCGGTATACTCTGGCTGACCATCTGACGCAGAGTATCAATATCGTTGGTATAGATCGACATGATATCACCATGGGAATGGGTATCAAAGTAAGAGATCGGCAGGGACTCCATATGAGCAAACATGGCGTCTCTTAGATTTCTGAGGGTTCCCTGGGTAACCACTACCATGATCTGATTATAGATCAACGCAGATAATACACCCAGAAGATAAAATCCTGCCACACGCACGATGGCTGCAGTCAATGGGCCGAAATCAGGATTCTGATTGCCAAGCATGGGAACGATATACACATCGATCAGCTGCTGCATGAACATGGTACCCTGCACATTGCAGAGAACACCCACGAAGATCAGCACAATAACAATGCACATCTGGATTCCGTACAGATGCATCAGATAAGACATCAGCCGGGCGAAAATCTTTCCGGGATTTTCAAGCTTCGGTTTCGGACCACGGTTTTTCGGCCCCGGGCCTTTAAATGTTCTTGCTTTTTCTTCTGCCATTACAGTGTACCTCCTTCCTCAATATCAAAATCTCCGGATCCGGAAGTCTGGGATTCGTAAACATCACGATAGATCACATTATTTGCCAGCAGTTCCTCATGGGTTCCGTAACCATTGATCTTTCCGTCTTCCAGAACAATAATATGATCCGCAGACTCAATACTGGAAACACGCTGCGCAATAATGATCTTGGTGGTACCCGGAATATGAGTTGCCATAGCCTTTCGGATACGGGCATCTGTTGCCGTATCCACAGCACTGGTACTGTCATCCAGGATCAGAATTTTGGGATTTTTCAGCAAAGCTCTGGCAATACACAGACGCTGCTTCTGCCCGCCGGAAACATTGGTACCACCCTGCTCGATATAGGTATCGTAGCCTTCCGGCATTTTTTCAATAAATTCATCAGCACATGCCAGACGACAGGCTTCTTTGCATTCTTCATCGGTGGCATCCTTGTTGCCCCATTTCAGATTGTTCAGGATTGTACCGGAAAACAGCACGTTTTTCTGCAGAACCATGGCTACATTATTACGAAGGGTCTCCAGATCATACCTACGCACATCCTTACCGCCGACATATACCGTGCCCTCTTCCACATCATAGAGACGGCTGATCAGGTTTACCAGACTGGATTTGGAAGAACCGGTACCACCGATGATACCGATGGTTTCTCCGGATTTAATATCCAGATTAATGTCCTGGAGTACATTCTGTCCGCTGCCTTTGCGATAGGAAAAGCTTACGTGTTCAAAACGAATGCTGCCATCTTTGATCTCAAAATCCGGATTTTCCGGATTGATAAGATCTGCTTTCTCCTCAAGCACCTCTGCCACACGCTTTGCGCTGGCTCCGCTCATGGTGATCATAACAAATACCATGGACAGCATCATCAGACTCATCAGGATATTCATACAATAGGTCAGAAGACTCATCAGCTCACCTGTAGTCAGGGTGTTCTGTACGATCATCTTGGCACCCAGCCAGGAAATCAGAATGATACAGGTATAGACTGTCAGCTGCATGATGGGCATATTGGCCACAACGATACGCTCTGCCCGTACAAACATGCGATACACATTCTCGCTGGCCTTGTGAAAACGATCCTTCTCATAATCTTCCCGGACATAGGCTTTGACTACACGGATCGAGGAAACATTTTCCTGAACACTGGCATTCAGATCATCGTATTTTTTAAAGGTTGCCTCAAAATACTTTGCTGCCTTCGGCACCATGATACAGAGCACCGTACCCAGGAAAAATACAGCGATCAGATAAATCGTAGCCAGTCGGGCATTGATCATAAAAGCCATGATCATTGCCGTAACCAGACTGATGGGTGCCCGCACAAACATACGCAGGATCATCTGATAAGCATTCTGCAGGTTCGTTACATCCGTGGTCATTCGGGTCACCAGACCGGCAGTGCTGTATTTGTCAATATTTGAAAAAGAAAAGGTCTGAATATTTTCATACATGGATTTGCGCAGGTTTCTGGCAAAACCGGCGGAGGCCTCCGCACCGAATTTGCCGCCCAGTACACCGAACAGCAGGCCGCAAAAAGCTGCCACAACCATGATCGCGCCAACTTTATAGATATGACCCATATTGCCGGCATTGACACCATCGTCAATGATCGATGCCATCAAAAGAGGTATGAACATCTCAAAGATAACCTCCATAATCATACAAAGAGGTGTGAGAATGGATACCTTTTTAAACTCTTTGATCTGTCCTCCAAGAGTTTTCAGCATGTTATCACTCCTTTACATTTTGCTTGATTTTATTCAAAACACGGATAAAAATGGTCAATTCTTCATCCGTGATATTTTCCCGGTACATCTGTTCATCCCGCCGGAACTGAGCTCCCATTTTTTCTTCATATTCCCGGCCTTTGTCTGTAAGGACCAGTTTTTTGAGACGGGCATCATGAGGCACACTGATCCGCTCAATGAAACCTTTTTTCTCCATCAGTTTAATGATTCCGGCTACTGTGGATTTCGTGATGCCAAACTCTTTTTCAATATCTTTTTGGAAAATATCTTTATCCTGATTCAGGCCAAGATACTTCACGATCCACCCATTCATCACTGTTACCTGATCATAACCGTATTTACGGCCCTGTGCCAGCATGTTTCGGTAGATGAGATTATCTACTTCGTGGATAGCTTTGCCCAGGTGAAACTCTGCTGCATGATTCAGCAGGTCATTGTCATTTGCACACATATGGAAATCACCTCCCTCTCATATAGTTCGGGAACATATTGTTCGGAAACGAACAATTCGTCTGCGAACTTAATTTTAGGACAGTTTTACCATATTGTCAATTATATTTTTATATATTATCACTAATTTCCATATGTACGGTTCCATTTTCATCTATAAATATCTAAATACGCTGCCTGTCTCTTATACAC
>CALZOU010000141.1 GCA_945827805.1 uncultured Lachnospiraceae bacterium | reverse complement strand
GTCTCCTCATCTGCCGCCTGGTAAGCGGCAGATGCCCCTGTTCTCTGGTCGATCGCGCACCAAGAACCTGCAGCCTTCGCTTTATGTTTTCACACAACAGTATGGTGAGGAGACCTGCCAGCCACAAGGGACACACAAAAAGCCGGTTTTCTCCGTCCCTATTGGTACATGGAAAAGCTAGTATGGATTGACAGAAATTGAGGATTGACTTTCGAAGGATAAGGACTATAATCATTGGTAGTACCAATTTTCAATAAATATAAGGATTTGATGAGATTGTTTTGCTGTTGGAGAGTAAGAAGCGATCAGTTTATTGCCAGACAGACGAAATGATATTTTATTTGATCCTTGGAAGTAAGGAGAGAACATGAAGTATATTAAACAGTTTATTCTGATTCTTGCCATTTCTTTCGCGGGAGAATTGCTGAAATACCTGCTGCCTTTGCCGGTGCCGGCCAGTATTTACGGTATGGTGCTGATGTTTCTGGCGCTGCTGACAGGAGTGATCAAGCTGGAACATGTCCGGGAAACCGGTAAATTTCTGATCGAGATCATGCCATTGATGTTCATACCTGCAGGAGTGGGACTGATGTCCTCCTGGAGCACATTAAAACCGTTGCTGCTTCCGGTGGCGGTAATCACTGTGGTGACGATCATAACAGTTATGGTGGCCAGCGGTCACACAGCGCAGTTTATCCTGAAGAGAGAAGAAAAGAGAGAAGGAAAGAGAGGTGAGGAACATGCGTGAGCTTTTGACGGACAGTGTGTTTTTTGGCGTGACGTTGAGTATTCTGGCCTATATGGCGGGGGATATCCTGAAAAAGAAGACGGGATTGGCCATTTTTAATCCGCTGCTGGTATCTGTGGCCGTATGTATTGCGGTGTTGGCTGTGGCCGGAATAGATTATGAAACCTATAATGCCAGTGCCCACTATCTGAGCTGGTTTCTGACACCTGCTACGGTGTGTCTGGCGATTCCGCTCTATGAACAGCTGGAACTGTTAAAGAAAAACTGGAAAGCCATGGTGCTGGGAATAGGCGCAGGCGTACTGACCAGCCTGACCACGGTGTTTGTATTGGCAAAACTGATGGGATTGTCTCATCAGGAGTATGTGACCCTTTTACCAAAATCTATCACAACGGCCATTGGTATGGGTGTGGCGGAGGAACTGGGCGGATATGTGACCATTACCGTAGCCGTGATCGTTATCACCGGTGTGCTGGGCAATATTTTTGCAGAGCTAATTTGTAAAGTGTTTCGCATTACGCATCCGATTGCCAAAGGGCTGGCCATTGGTTCCGCATCGCATGCCATTGGCACGGCAAAAGCTATGGAAATCGGCGAGGTGGAAGGCGCGATCAGCAGTCTGGCCATCGCAGTAGCCGGTGTGTTTACAGTGGCAGCTGCCTCTGTTTTTGCAGGATTTTTGTAAAAAAAGAAATAGAGCAGCGGCTTAGGTGAGCCAGAATTATTCACCGAAGAGACAATAAAATCTGATTCAGATGTGCAAAAGATACTGTTGGAATATCTGTTTTTCATGGGAAAACTCATCAATCAGCCGATTTTCCTGGGTTTGTGAACTGTATCTGTGATGGTACTGAACAGACACTTTATGAAAGAATTAATCAGATAGCAGGAGAGAACAATGACCGGACAGGAATACGAAAAAGCAGTACAGTATATTTACAGCATGCTCCGTGACGGTGTAGTGAAGCCTGGGGACAGACTTCCCACGGAACGGGCTATCGCCGAGACCCTGGGTATCAGCCGCAATTCCACCCGGGAAGCCTTAAGCGTTTTGCTGGCCATGGGTATGGTACAGCGGCGGCAGGGCTCTGGCAACTATGTGTCGGATCACTTCGGACCAGCCTTGAAGCAGATGATCTATATGATGTTGGCGGTAAAGAGTACGAGTCAGAAGGATATCTGTGATTTTCGGAAATATATGGAAAAAGCCACTTGCGCAGCTGTTTTTGCCCGGGAGAAAGAGAATGACTGGTATAACGGGCTGGAAGCCATTCTCGACAGAGATACGGCATCTTTGGAGGAAGAAATTGAGCGGGACCGTGATTTTCACTACGGACTGATTGCTGAGACACAAAACAGCTTCTGGATCACGCTGATGGATGCTGTGGCGGAAGTTTATCGGGAATGGATCGATATATGCCTGCGAAAGATGAATCACCGTTTTCGGGCAGAGCTGGAGCAGGCCCATCGGGGGATACTGGAAGGCCTGAAAAACGAAAATCTGGAGCAGTGTCACAGGGCGGTGGACGCTCACTATACGCTGATCGACAAAGCAATGGAGGAAGAGCATACGATGAAGAAAAAACTGGTAATTTTTGATCTGGATGGGACTATTCTTGATACGCTGCAGGATCTGGCGGACAGTACCAATTATGCGCTTGCATATCATGGTTTTTCGGAACGGACTGTGGATGAAGTGAGAAGGTTTGTAGGAAACGGTATCGGAAATCTAATCAAACGGGCAGTGCCGGAGCATACACCGGTGGATGTGACGAATGCGGTGCTTGCAACTTTTAAAATTCATTACGGGGAGCATTGTGCCGATACTACGAGACCGTATGAAGGTATCTTGCCCCTTTTATCAAAGCTGAAAGAGGGAGGGATACAGACGGCGGTGGTCTCCAATAAGGCGGATTTTGCTGTGCAGGAGCTCTGCGAGCGTTATTTCCCCGGTTGTTTTGATTTTGTTGTGGGAGAGAGAGAAGGAATCCGAAGAAAACCCTGTCCGGACAGTGTAAATGAGGTCCTCAAGAAATTGCAGAAAACGGCGGAGCAATCCGTCTATATCGGTGATTCCGATGTGGATGTGGACACGGCAGCCAATGCCGGTATGGATATGATAGGTGTAAGCTGGGGATTTCGCGGACGGGAGTTTCTTATTGAGCACGGTGCCAATAAGATCGCGGACAAACCTGAAGAAATCTGGGAATGGTTAGTGTGAGCCATTGGGGATGACCAATGTAGATGGAGAAAACCGGCTTTTTGTGTGTCCCATGTGGCAGGGCGATCTCCTCACCAGGTTGTTCTGCGAAAACATAAAGCGAAGGCTGCAGATTCTTGGTGCGCGGACGACCAGAGAACAGGGGCATCTGCCGTTTACCAGGCGGCAGATGAGGAGACCTGAAGCGGGTTTGCATCGGCAAACACGCTGAATGTCTCCGGTACCCTGTTCGGCGGGAGACCGCACACCTAGAATCTGCGTCCTGAACGTCTTGTTTTCGCAGAACAGCATGGTGAGGAGATCGCCCTGCCACATGGGACACACAAAAAGCCGGTTTTCTCCGTCCCTGTAGTCTACTCGTAGGTGAGCCTTGCAGACTACGCGGGAAACAATCCATGTTTTTTACGCCAGAAATAATAAATGATAAAGAGAATCGATGTGGTAATCCATGTGATCGGGTAATTTGCTGTCAACGTCAGCATCTGCGGATAAATCGGCAGAACAAACAGGGTCCACACGATTCGAAGAATGCATACACCGAATAAAGTCAGCAGCATAGGAATGACCACATCCCCCATACCGCGAAGTGAGCTGGCCAGAATCTCGACGAAACTAAAGAGTGCATAAAACGGTGTGACAGTACGAAGCACAAATATACCGATGCGGATGACTTCCGGATCCGAAGAGAAAATCCCCAAAAGCTGACGGGCAAAGATAAAGAAAAGCACACTAATGATCACAGAAGTAGCCTGATGCAGAAGCAGGCAGACACGCGTTCCCTTAACAATGCGGTCGTACTTTCGTGCCCCATAGTTTTGTCCGACAAATGTGGTGGTTGCCACGCAGTAAGCTCCGCTGATCATCCAGAAGAAAGCTTCGATCTTAGCTTCCGCTGCCCAGGCGGCTACAGTCTGTGAACCATAGCTGTTGACTGCGGCCTGGATCACAAGATTTGCAAAAGCGTACATAACACTCTGCAGACCGTCCGGAACACCCACATACAACTGTGCCTGCAAAGAATGGAGATGACAACGGATATTTCTCAGTACCAGACGCTGATCAGGAGCACCAAGCATCAGAAAAACAGTGATCAGAACAGCACTGACTGCCTGTGACAGCATTGTTGCCAAAGCTGCTCCCGCTACACCCATAGGAAACACCACTACAAGAAGAAAGTCCAGAAATATATTCATAAAGCAGCAGATGATCAGCGCATACAGAGGTTTCTTCGAATCCCCAAGCGCCCTCAATATTCCCGAACCAATATTAAAAATGAAAACAAAGACGATGCCGGCAAAATAAATGCGAAGATACAGTATAGAATCTGTCATGAGCTCTGCAGGTGCACGCATACAGGACAGAATTGCAGGAGTCAGCACGAAACCAACAGCTCCAAACAGTACACTGCCGATCAGAGAATATGCATACGCCGTATGGATGCCCTGCTGCATTCTTCGTTTATCCAAAGCACCATAAGCCTGGGCAATGATAACTCCGGAACCCGCAGAAAGTCCCGTGAAAAATCCGATCACCAGTGTGATGATCTGGGCAGCAGAGCCGCCGACGCTGGCCAGTGCATTTTTACCCAGAAAATGTCCGACAATGATCGTATCTACTGTATTATATAACTGCTGAAAAAATGTCCCGAACACAATAGGAAAGAAAAAAAGCAGGATCTGCTTCGCAATCGGACCTTCCAGAATGGGATTGAAATTTTTAGTATCTGTATTCATAACAATACGTCCTTTTGTGCAAACTGCAGAAATTGTAGCATTTGTATTCGTTAAAGACAAGATGTATACCGGACAAAGTTGTGATAGTATAATAATACATGAGAAAATACTACTGCGGAATCGACAGGAGGAATTATAATGACCGCAATGGAAATGCTGGATGAATTGCAGCACAGAGCAAGACAAAACAAAGAATTGAAGGAAAAACTCATAAACACAAGAAATGCTGAAAATCCACTGCAGGAGTTTTGCCGCATCAGCTGTGAAGAGGGATTGGAACTCTATCCTATGGAAGTCATCTGCGCAGGAGAAGAATTTCACGCAGCCATGAAACGAAGCACCAACGGCGGTGGAGAGAATTCTCCCAAGCTGGAAGGGCAGGACGATTTCTACGAACTATTCCTCGCAGGGTTATAAAAGAAAAGAGCCGTCGGATTGGGATGCTGTTATGCCTGCGCCTGCGGGTTCTCCCCGCCTTGCTGTCTGGAGAAAACATAAAGCGAAGGCTACAGTTTCTTGGTGCGCGTCCGACCAGAGAACAGGGGCATCTGCCGCTTACCAGGCGGCAGATGAGGAGACCTGAAGCGAGTTTGCATCAGGCAAACGCGCTGAATGTCTCCGGTACCCTGTTCGGCGGGAGGCCGCACACCTAGAAACTGTGTCCTGAGCGTCCTGTTTTCTCCAGACAGCAAGGCGGGGAGAACCCGCAGAAGCAGGCACAGCAGCATCCCGATCCGCCAACTTTTCTCCAAATCCCCTCACACCGCAAAAAGCAAACACCTGTCTCTTATACACATCTGACGCTGCCGACGATACTCCTTGTGTAG
>CALZOU010000140.1 GCA_945827805.1 uncultured Lachnospiraceae bacterium | reverse complement strand
AGATCTAGTACGGTCTCGTGGGCTCGGAGATGTGTATAAGAGACAGCAGTAAGCTATGATTTCCGTCATAACGATGCCAACGGAGAGGCCAACCGGGATGGCAGCAGCCAGAATTTCAGCTGGAACTGCGGCGAAGAAGGACCTTCCAATAAAAAACTGGTCAATACGCTTCGCTATCATCAGAAAAGAAATGCCATGCTGATGCTTCTTTTATCTCAGGGCATTCCGCTTTTGTATGCCGGAGATGAGCTTGGAAATTCTCAACAGGGCAATAACAATGCCTGGTGTCAGGACAATGAGATCGGCTGGGTAGAGTACAGCCGCAAAAAAGCAGATAAAGAGTTTTTACAGTTTGTGAAGGATGCGGTGGCGTTCCGCAAGGCGCATCCCGTATTTTCCATGGAAAAACAGCCTCGCAACACGGATTATCTGGCTAAAGGTGTGCCGGATCTTTCCTATCATTCTGATCGGGCATGGTTTGTGGGTACTGAACCAGCTGATCGTGGGGTAGGTATGCTGTACAATGGTGCCTACGAGAAGGATGAAACTGAAGAATACATCTATGTGATTTACAATATGTACTGGGATAAGGCTTCCTACGCTCTGCCCAGCCTTCCGGGTCACAGAAAGTGGTGTCTGACGGCAGATACCTCCACGATGCAGACCTTTATTCCCGCGGGACAGGAGCAGCCGGTGGAGAATCAGAAAATGGCAGAGGTTCCGGGACGGTGTATCCAGATCTTCTGTGCCAGAAAGTGTGAAGAGCCGGAAGAAAAGCCGGTCAGAAAAGCAGGGAAAAAGAACAGAACAAAACGGCAGGGAGTAAGTCGTAAAGATTGTGCAGATACAGAAGACAAGGTAAAGTCAGTGGATAAGGTAGCTTTAGAAGCAGCTGAAAAAGCGGTTGCAGAGGAAAACAGACAATCTGCGGCAAAAGCATCTGCAGAAGAAAAAATAAAAGCGACTGAAAATGCCGGAACAGCCTCTGAGCAATCACCCGCTGTAGGAGAAGTACAAGAACATTAATAAAATAACACATAAAGAGTTCTCCGGTGCAGTAAAGCATTTCCGGACGATCACCCGGCACAAGCTTCTGGTAATGCAGAAATGCTTCCGTGTAGGTCTGTATCGCCAGGGACTTCTGCACGACATGTCAAAGTATTCTCCCACAGAATTTCTCGTGGGTATGAAATACTACCAGGGCAACCGAAGCCCCAATAATGCAGAACGGGAGGACACCGGAGTGTCCTTGTCCTGGCTTCACCATAAAGGACGCAACCGTCATCATTACGAATACTGGGTGGATTACGATCCGGCCCGGGGGGAGCGCATTCTGGCGGGAGCCCGCATGCCGAGAAAGTATGTGGCGGAGATGGTCATGGACCGCATCAGTGCCTCTCAGGTGTACAATGACGGTACCTACAACGACCGGATGCCGCTGGAGTATTATGAACGAAATAAGGACAAACTCTGGTTTGTCCATGAGAAGACGAAAAGGGATCTTTCCCGTATCCTGACCATTCTGGCCGAGGAGGGAGAGGATGCCATGTACGATTACGTAAAATACGTCTATCTCGGGAAAAAACGAAAAAAACATAAGGAGAAATGTGCAGATGAGTCTGCTTACCATAGAACATGTCAGTAAAGCCTACGGCGAAAAAGTGATTTTTGACGATATTTCCTGCGGTGTGCAGGAGGGTGACAAAATCGGTATCGTAGGTATCAATGGAACCGGAAAGACCACCCTCCTGCGGATCCTGGCGGGGGTGGAACTGCCGGATGAGGGCCAGCTGGTCCTCCAGAATAATCTGCATATGACCTGGCTGCCCCAGAATCCGGAATTTCCCCGGAATGAATCTGTTCTGAGCTATGTGATGGATCAGTCTGTGGGAGACTGGAACATAGAAGGTGAAGCCAAAAATATTCTGAACCGTCTGGGATTTTCTGATTACGATGAGGATGTGACCCATCTGTCCGGCGGTCAGAAAAAGAGAGTGGCGCTGGCCAGAGCCGTGGTCAACCCTACGGATGTGCTGATCCTGGATGAGCCTACCAACCATCTGGATAATGAGATGGTGGTATGGCTGGAGGAGTATCTTAGAGCTTTCCGCGGCGTAGTGATCATGGTTACCCATGACCGGTATTTTCTGGATCGTGTCACTAATCGTATTCTGGAAATTGACCACGGCAGTCTTTACAGCTATCCCGCCGGTTATGAGGGATTTCTGGAAATGAAAGCACAGCGGGAAGAAATGGAGCTGGCCAGTGAACGCACAAGAAAAAGTGTGCTGCGCATGGAGCTGGAATGGGCTAAACGAGGATGCCGTGCCCGTACCACCAAGCAGAGAGCCCGTCTGGATCGTCTCGAAGCCCTCAAAAACGGTGTGGCTCCCGCTCCTGTCCAACATGTGGAGTTGGATTCCATCGAGACCCGCATGGGAAAAAAGACTATTGAGCTTTCCCACGTGGATAAAGGTTATGGAGACCGCATGCTGATCCGGGATTTCAGCTATATATTCCTTAAAAATCAGCGCCTGGGTATTATCGGGCCAAATGGCTGCGGTAAATCCACGCTGCTTCGCATGCTGATTGGAGAGGAACAGCCGGATAACGGCACGATCGAGGTGGGTGAAACCATCAAGATCGGCTATTTTGCCCAGGAGACACCGATCCTTGATAAACGCCAGAGAGTTATCGATTATATCAAAGACACGGCGGAATACATTCGTACTTCCGACGGGCGGATCTCGGCGTCTCAGATGCTGGAGCGTTTTCTGTTTGATTCTGTAATGCAGTATACACCTCTGGAAAAACTGTCCGGCGGAGAGTTGCGGCGACTGTATCTTTGCAAAGTACTGATGGAGGCTCCTAATGTGCTGATTCTGGATGAGCCTACCAACGATCTGGATATTCCCACATTAACGATCCTGGAGGATTATCTGGACAGCTTTGTGGGAATCATTATTACGGTATCTCATGACCGGTATTTCCTTGATAACGTGGTCGACCGTATTTTTGCTTTTGAAGAAGACGGTTATCTGCAGCAGTATGAGGGCGGTTACACAGAATACCGGGAGATGTATAAACTTCGTCATCCTCAGGACACAGAAAATCAGTCATTTAAAGAGAAAAAAGAAAAGACGGTTAAGGTGCGGGAGAAAAAACTGAAATTCTCTTACAAAGAACAGCGGGAATTTGAGACCATTGATGAGGAAATTGCTGCCTTGGAAGATCGTCTGGCCACCATTGAGAAAGAATATCTGCAGTTTTCCAGAGATTTTGTCAAACTGGGACAGCTGGAAAAAGAAAAAGCAGAAAAAGAAGCACTTCTGGAAGAAAAAATGGAGCGTTGGGAATATTTGAATGAGCTGGCGGAGGCTATTGAAGCTCAGAATGCCCGCTGAGAGGAGAGATTGTATGGTACAGAAAGTCATGAAAGAAATGATCGCCTATTATGCAGGAGATCCGGCCAGGATACAGCATTTTCTCAAGGTCTACGAGTTTTCCCGTATGATCGGTCTGGAAGAAAATCTTGAAAGTGATATGCAGCTGACGCTGGAGCTTGCAGCTCTGGTACATGATATCGGTATCCGCCCCAGTGAAGCCATCTACGGAGACTGCAAAGGACCGCATCAGGAGGAGCTTGGACCGACGGAAGTGAAAAAAATGCTGGAACCTCTGGGTGTGGAGCCGGAACGTATAGACAGGATCATGTATCTGGTGGGACATCATCATACATATAAGAATATAGAAGGAATGGATTATCAGATCCTGGTGGAAGCTGATTTTCTGGTCAATCTTTACGAGGAAGGCGTGAAAAAGGAGGCGGCACTGGCTGCCAGAAAGAATATTTTCCGCACAAAAACAGGAATCTGGACATTAAATACCATGTTTTGTCTGCAAGAATAAGGGGTGAAGGGAAAAAATCAGTTGACAAATTCACCCGCTTCGGCAATAATGTTAGAGAACAAAGGCGTTCGTGTTTATACACGAGCGCCCTTTTTTTGCACATTTGAATCTGTGAATGCAGTGAGTTGCTGTTCGCTGGCAATACGGTAAACAGTAACGAACGTGAGCAGATACTGTATATAAAACAAAAACAGGTGGTGGAGTAGCGTATGGATTTACAAAGAAATATAGCCTGGAACCTGAAAAAGATTCGTCAGCAGCAGAATATAAGCCTCGATATGCTTTCTGAGCAGACGGGGGTAAGTAAGAGTATGCTGGGACAGATCGAGCGTGGGGAAGCCAATCCTTCCATCGGTGTACTGGGAAAAATTACCAGAGGACTGCATATTGAACTGCAGGAACTGACAAAAGAGCCTCAAAGCGAGATGGTACTGCAGAGAAAAGAGGATCTTCGCCCGGTAAAAGAGGGAAGAAGGCAGTATCAGATATATAATCTGTTTTCTCCGGAGGAGAAGCAGCATTTTGAAATCTATCAGGCGGAGATCATGCCGGGGCAGAAGTATTCCAGCAGTGGTCATGGTATGCATACCCGGGAGTATGTGATGGTTTCTCAGGGGCAGCTGCGGCTTGAGGCGGATAATAAGGTTTATGAAGTGGGGGAGAAGGATTCTTTGCGTTTTGATTCGGATAAATTTCATACTTATGTGAATGTGGGGGAGAATATGCTGGTTCTTCACATTGTGCTGACGTTTTAAAGTACAGCGGAAACTAGGTTCCTGCTTCAATGTATCAGGAACTTGGTTTTCGCTGTACTGTTTTAATCTCCTAAGCAGAGATTGAAATATCCGTTTCCTTTTTGAAGAGACAGTTCACAATCTTCGGGAATCCACAGCATTCCTCCCGGTCGTGAATATACGACCTTTTTGAGATTTGTTTTTTCAAGGAGTATCCAGGCGGCTTTTTTCAGATCGTTTTCAGTAAGCGTAGTTTCTACGATTTTTAATGTATCTCCCTCTGTTTCATATAAAAGAATATCTTCACATGCAGAGGATTCTGCATCATCTCCGGGATGCGTTACGCACAGTGCCTGTCCTCCTTCTGCTTTTACATACAGGAGAGCATACGCTATGGCTGCCAGATCCCATTCTACATAACCGTCACCGGCAAAGCACAGATCGCGAATTTCCTTGTAAACCTGCGCAGAGGATTCTTCAAAACTCCACTTCTCCTTCAATTCTCCGGGATTTTCTGGAAATATTTCCCACTCATCCGGTAAATATTGGGCAAAAAACTCTTGTTTTTGGTAATAGATATACAAGCTGTCTTCAGCAGGGGAGAGAAGCAGGGGTTCCTGCCAGATTTCTTTGGCGGTTTTCAGGATCTCGGCGGCATAGCCCCGTCCACGGTATTCGGGCAGGGTGGCTACAGCGTAGACGTAGCGTCCTTTTATCGTATTTTCATGCTGATGGATACGTATGGGCAGAAAACTGGCCATGGCTACAGGTTTGTTGTCAGCAAAATACAGAAGCATGCATTCGTCCGCTGCATGGTGATCCAGAAAGCTTTGGATAAAATCTTTATCGTCACCAAAACAGGTCTGCCAGATATGGATAATATCCTGTTCGTATCGGCTGCGGTCGGCAAAGACTACAGGGGACATTTTGGCATCGTATTTTTTCAACAGTATTTCGGGATAATAGGACAGCTTGGCCCGGCGAAGTCCGGGGTCTCCGGCATCGTCTTCCCGGTTGATATATTTGTAGCTGCCGCAGGCATGCTGCACAACTGTCTCTTATACACATCTCCGAGCCCACGAGACCGTACTAGATC
>CALZOU010000139.1 GCA_945827805.1 uncultured Lachnospiraceae bacterium | reverse complement strand
GGCGTTTACTGCGGAGATTGCTACGAGCATCTGGGCACCGTATGGGATGATGCCCTGGAATATGCAGGAGAAGGTATCCAGCAGGGATGCTGTTTTTCTGGAGCTGATACCGTAGGTTTGGGCCATTTCGTGGGCGATGGGGTTTGCCATTACAATGGCTACGGTGTTATTTGCTGTGGCGATATCCATGGCACCAACCAGGACTCCGACGCCGAGCTGGCCGCCTTTTTTGCCTTTGAATACGCGGTGGATACCGTTTAACAGGGCTTCGAAGCCGCCGTATTCACGGATCAGTGCGCACATGGCGGATACAAGGATAGCTACCATACTGGTCTCAAACATACCGGCTGAACCGCTTCCCATGTTGGCGATCAGTTCTACCACAGCTACCTGTCCTGTAGCCAGCATGATGATCGTACCGGAAAGGATACCTATCAGAAGTACCACGAATACATTGATGCCGATGATGCCTCCTGCCAGTACCAGTACATAGGGAATGATCTGTATCATGTTGTAGTCCTGAATAACGCTGCCGGAGATTGGTGTATTAAAGGACAGGATCAGGATCGGAATCAGTGTTGCCAGCGCTGCCGGAAGCGCGATCCAGAAGTTTTCACGGAATTTGTCTTTCATCGCACAGCCCTGTCCGTTGCAGGCGGCGATCGTTGTATCAGAGATAAAAGACAGGTTGTCACCAAACATCGCACCACCCATGACAGAAGCCACACACAGCGGCATCTGAAAGCCGGATACATTGGCTACCGCAACGGCGATAGGTGTCAGAAGGGTGATCGTTCCTACAGATGTACCCATGGCTGTGGAAACAAAGCAGGCAACGACAAAAAGTACGACCACGGCAAATCGTGTCGGAACAATAGTCAACATAAAGTACGCTACGCTTTCTGCGCTGCTCCGGCCGACGACACCGACAAATATACCGGCTGTCATGAAGATCAGCAGCATGGTAATGATGTTTTTGTCTGCCAGCCCCTGTGCCATGATGCCAAGCTTATCCTCAAAGGACACCTCTCTGTTCTGCAGACACGCAACGAGGATCGCTACCATAAAGGCAACAATGATCGGGATGTTGTAGAATCCCATAGGGATTTTCAGCACATACTCAAAAATGATGCCCAGACCCAGATACAGTACCAGAAACACCAGAATCGGCAGCAGTGCCATTGGATTGGATTTTTTTCTCATGTTCTTTCCCTCTTTTCGTTTGAAATAATAGCTTGATTATAGCATGGATATTCAAACTCTCCTAGCCTGTATATAATTTTATTTTTCTTCTGACGTGGTCTGTGCAAAAAATTATGCTGTTCTTACTGCCCTCTCAGCAAGTGATTCGGCCTGTTCTGAACAGTTACCATTATCTTTTCATTTCTCTTTCACTTCTCTTTCAACTCTGTTACACCTCTGATACAAGTATTACGCATATTCCCACTATACTTTTCTATGAAACAGATCATTTTTACAGGAGGTTATCTACTATGCCAACACTTACCATAGATGTGTCCGCGTTGAAACATAATACGCATTTAATACAGAAACTGGCTGCAAACGCTGCTGTCATCGCTGTCCTGAAAAATAACGGCTATGGCCTGGGACTTGTACCCTTTGCCTCTTTTTTGCAGGAGGAAGGGATATCTCATTTTGCCGTTACGGAGCTTTGTGATGCTTTAGCTCTTCGAGGCTGCGGTATCCGAGGCCATATTCTTCTGCTGACACCGCTTTATGAATTTGATGAGCTTATTGATGCTATCCAAAATAATATTGAACTGTGTATTTCCGGTCCCGCCTCTGCCCGGGCAGCTCAGGATGCAGCCATATATATGAACTGCTCCGCTGTACCGGTTCAGCTTTGCATAGATACAGGATTTGGACGCTTTGGATTTTCTGTGGACAATGTAAAAAAAATACAGGACACCTTAGAAACGATGTCCTGCCTCAAACTCTGTGGCATTTTTTCTCATCTGTATGCCTCCGCCTGCAAAAACAGCTCTGCTGTCCGCAAGCAGTTTTCTTCCTTTGAACGCTTGTGTACAACACTGACGGAACACGGTGTATCCATTGGCATGCGGCATATATCTTCCAGCTCCTCACTGCTTCGTTTCCCCGAAATGAATCTTGACGGTGTACGTATCGGTTCAGCTTTTCTGGGGAGGGTGGCCGTCCGGGATTCTTTCGGTTTTCAGGAAGTCTGCTGTTTACGTGCTCTTATTTCAGAGATTCGCACACTACCCATGGGTCACAATGTAGGCTACGGCAATAGTTTTCGCCTGAAGCATCCCACCATTACCGCGGTAACGGATGCAGGATATGCTCACGGTCTGGGCATGAAACATTCCCACTTTCCAGGCAATCACGTCTGTCCCATCCTGTATATTCTTCGCCGACTCCGCCAGTCGTTGACCATCCGGGCACCTTTCGCCCGGTATCAAAACAGAAAGCTCCCCGTACTTGGACAAATCTGCATGAACAGCACCATCCTTGATGCTACAGGATGTCATCTGCAGGTAGGGGATACCGTCAGTTTTCCAGTTAATCCTGTGTATGTGGACAGCCGGATTAAAAGGAACTATCTAATTAGTCAAACAGAGCCGACCTGCTAGATCAGCAGAAACAGCAAAGGATGCAGCACTATTTTTTTGCCTGGCACGCGGCAGACTAAACTTGCTATTTTTACAAGGGGATGCTCAATGGTGAATTTTTCTAAAAAAAATGGGAAACAGACACTATCCTCTGTTTCCCCTGTAATCATACAATTCATTTAACGCATATGATTCTATCCCATAATTCAATTAAATGAGCAGATACACAGCAGTCCCTACCAGGCCCGACCCAAAGATCACGGCAATGGGATGTACTTTAAATTTGCGTAATAGTACCAGCGATACCACAAAAATCACCGCCTCCACTGCGTGGAAATCGGTTATCTGCAATTGTGCAAGAGAACTGTCAAACACTGCCAGAACCAAAAGTGACAGTGCCGCCGAAGCGATCATGGCAACAATAGCGGGGCGCAATCCCGTGATCATGCCCTGGACCACCCGAAGATTTCTATACTTCATATACAGGCGAATCAGAAACAGTGCAACCAAAAAAGGCGGCGCTACATAACCCAGTGTGCAAAGGATCTCTCCCGGCACACCGGCCACCTGCTGCCCTACAAAAGTGGCACAGTTGATGGCAATCGGTCCCGGTGTCATCTCTGCAATGGTGATCAGATCTGCAAACTGATCCATCTCCATCCAGTGGTGAATCTCCACAATCTGACTCTGGATCAGGGGTACCGCGGCATATCCTCCGCCAAAACTGAACAGGCCGATCTGCGCGAAAGCAAGAAAGAGCTGCAGATATATCATTTGACCGCCTCCTTCCCTGCTGTCAGACTGTTGACCAGACCCACCGCACCACAGATCATAATCAGCCAGATAATATTGACTTTAAACACCACAAGCGCTATAAAAGCCGCCACCATCAAAGTCATCCATAATACCTTTTTGGTCTTGATGACTTTTTCGGTCAGATCGATCACCACATCCACGATCACCGCTGCCACTCCGGCCCTCATAACCTGTAAAAGAAGCGCAATGATACGATTATCTTTAAACTGATTATAAAACACAGAAATCACAGAAATGATAAGCATTGGCGGAAGAGATGCCGCCAGAGCACAGACCAAAGCTCCCGGGACGCCGCAAATCCGATATCCTGTGATCACCGCCATATTAACTCCCAGCGGCCCCGGTGTAGACTGAGCGATCACCGTCAGATCCAGAATCTCATCCTCCGTGATCCAGTGCAGCTTGTCCACAAATACTTTGCGTATCATCCCGATGATCACAAATCCTCCGCCAAAGGTGCAGGCACTTAACACAAAAATCTGCTTAAAAAGTTCGAAATAAATTTGAACTTTTGTCAGCTGCTGCAACTCCTTTTTGTCAATATCTTTGCCGTTTTCTTCTTTATGCATAATTCCTCTTTCCGATGAAACCATTTTACAACTGATATATTGACTGTCTTCCCGTTATCTTCAACCTGTGCAAACTTTGCAAAAATTGAAGGTAGTGACAATCCGCCGCTTTCATAAACATTTTTGAAATGCCTTGAGACAACGTTTCTGTTTGCATCAAAAAAATGTCCGATTGCTTTTTGCGTCAGCCATACATCTTGATCCTGCACACGGACTTCAATACTTTCCTGTATTCATCGTCTCTCGTATATCATTGTAGTAAAACTATCAGAAAACGTCAATAAATGAGAGGGCATGTCATGACATTACTGTAATTGCATGTTACTGTTCACCGACATTTCCAGTGAACAGTAACTAATTGCATCTTGTGGGAACGCTGCTTGAAGAAATCTCTATTTTCTCTTTATCTATAGAAAATATCCCCCAGCATAAGGTCACGCTTAAAGTTTCGGATAGTTGTATCTTTATCAATATAAACCGCTTCAATGCCCATTGCTGCTGCCCAGTCACCCATCTGATCTGCTGTCAGGTCATAGGAAAATGCGGTATGATGAGCCCCGCCTGCCAGAATCCAGGCTTCCGCTCCGGTATAAAGATCAGGCTGCGGTTCCCAGAAATTTGTTGCTACCGGAAGCTTCGGCATGGGTTTTTCATTTTTCTTGCACTTCACATCATTAATGATCAGACGGAAGCGGTTGCCAAGATCAACCAGGGATACCGCAATACCCGGACCTTCTTTAGAAGTAAATACCAGTCTTGCCGGATCTTCACGGTCACCCATGGATAACGGCTGGCATTTAATACTGATGGGTCCGTCTGCGATCGTCGGGCAGATCTCCAGCATATGTGCCTGCAAAATGCCCTCTTTTCCTTTGACAAAGTTATATGTGTAATCTTCCAGCATGGAAGTACCCTTTGCATCTTTCGTTCCTTCTGTCATGATCTTCATCAGACGAACCATGGCTGCCACTTTCCAGTCACCTTCTGCGCCAAAGCCGTAACCTTTCTGCATAAGTCTCTGAATAGCCAGACCCGGAAGCTGCTTCAGAGAACCAAGATCGCCAAAATGTGTAACGATGGCATGGTAATTCTTTTCCTCTAAAAATCTTTCAAATCCCAGTTCGATCTGCGCCTGCACGGCCACATGTTCTTTAAATTCCTTAGGATCTCTTCCTTCCAGCAGGATATCGTATAAAGTGTAATATTCATCCACCAGCGCCATGGTATCTGAGACAGACACGGCATTCACACATTCCGCAATTTCGTTTACCGGATATGTATCGATTTCCCAGCCGAATTTTAACTGTGCCTCAACTTTATCCCCCTCCGTAACGGCAACATTTCTCATGTTGTCAGCCACACGCATTACCCTGATGTGGCTGCTTTCAATCACGCCAACGGCAGTCCTCATCCATTCTCCGATACGTTTCTGCACTACTTCGTCAGACCAGTGACCTACAACAACTTTTCGTTCGATGCCCATGCGGGAAACAATGTGACCGTATTCTCTGTCACCATGCGCAGACTGATTTTCATTCATAAAATCCATGTCTATGGTGTCGTATGGAATTTCTTCATTGAACTGTGTATGTAAATGCAATAAAGGTTTTCTGTATTCCTGAAGACCTATGATCCAGGATTTTGCCGGAGAAAAAGTGTGCATCCAGGTAATAACGCCTGCGCATTCCTCGTCCATATTTGCCTCATTGAACGTTTTTCTGATCAATGTACTGGTAATTAAGGTTGGTTTCCAGACTACTTCGTAGGGAAGAAATCCTGATTCGTTTAATTTTTCCACGATGATTTTTGCGTGCTGTGCAACATGCTCCAGACATTCATCTCCGTATAAATC
>CALZOU010000138.1 GCA_945827805.1 uncultured Lachnospiraceae bacterium | reverse complement strand
ACAAGGAGTATCGTCGGCAGCGTCAGATGTGTATAAGAGACAGATGTACATCTCCGGTGATCACAAAGGTCAGTCCTTCACATTTTCCGCCGGATCGTATCACAGGCTCTGTTTTGTTCACTTCCACTCTGTGCAGAAGCTTTTCCAGAAGTGTCTGATGTTTTTCCTGTGCATACCAGTGCAGTATGGAATTGGATTTTTCCGGTCCGATACCATCCACCTCTTCAAAACCCTGACCATTCTTCAGTCTTTGGAAAAAGCCCTCGGTACCATATGCGCCAATGATCTTTTTGGCTGCATCCAGTCCAATCATAGGAATACACAGCGCATAGATAAAATTGACCGGATCCACAGTTCGCCTTGCATCGATGGTACGGATCATGTTACTGAAGGACTTTTCGCCAAATCCATCCATAGAAATGATCGCATCCTTGTGCTGATCAATATCATACAGATCCGCAAAATCAGTGATAAAGCCTTCGTTGATGAACTTTTTGATGGTCATCTCTGACAGACCATCGATATCCATACCGCTCTTGCTGACAAAACGTGTATACTTCTGAATATGCTTTGCGGTACAGTCATCGTTTGTGCAGTGCAAAGTCTCTGTGCCTGTCTTTTCACTGGTAAGGATCTGAGTAGGCGCACCGCAGACAGGGCATGTTTTCGGAATCTCAAACTGTGTACCGCAGGCATCGGCCCTGATACACTTGGGAATGATCATATTGGCTTTGATGACCTCAAGCTTTGTCACACGATCTGCGCCGATGCCCAGCCTTTTCATCTCTGAGATATTACACAGGCTGGCTCTTCGTACCTCTGTCCCTTCAAGCCTGACCATATCAAATACGGCTACCGGAGAAATGGAAGCCGCCGCACAGCTCCATTCAATATGATCAAGGATCGTTTCTGCAGATTTGTCCTGCCATTTAAAAGCCATGCCGGCATTTGTCGCATGATGCCCTGTAACAGAACCTGTGGCTGCATAGTCAGTATCATCAAAAGCAATGACGAGACCGTCCACAGGAAGATTCATAGCGCCGGAACGAACCTTTTGTGTCCATTTTTCGATAGTCTCCGGAAGTTTTTCCGCATTGGTGGGTTCTCTGTCCACCACTGTGAACTTCATATTTTCCAGCATCTGCATCCTGCTGCCCCAGGACACGATATTGTCATCAATATGCACCAGCGTAAAAGCATTGAAAGATACTGCTCTTTCACTCACTTCCCGGGCCCGCTTACTGTCAAGGGCAAGGGTCCCTGCCACCAGATTTCTGGGATTGGCATACTGCTCTTCATTTTCATCCATAGTATCATTGAGCCGCTGAAAATCCTCGTAGGAGATCGTGGCTTCCCCACGGACGACCATATGTCCCTGATAGCTAATCTCCAAAGGCAGCCCTTTAATATACTGGGCCAGATACGTAATGTTATTTCCTGCAGTACCGTTTCCTCTCGTTACCAGTTTAGACAATTTTCCTTTATCATATGTGGCCACAAGAGTAATACCGTCCAGCTTCCATGACAGCCAGATTGGCCGTGCACCGGCCCATTTCTGAAGCTCGGCCACATCCTTGCTTTTTTTCAGTGAGAGCGCCGGAAATTCATGAACTTCACGATTCCCCTCTCCGAAGCTCTCCTCGTAACCGGTATTCTGTGTCGGACTGTTATCCATAACATAACCGGTTTTGTTTTCCAGCTCAGTCAGTTCATCGAACATCGCATCCCATTCATAATTGCTCATCACTTCGTCTTTATCGTTGTAATAAGCTTCCGATGCCTGATTTAACTTCTCCACCAGCTCTTCAATTCTTTTTTTATCATCCATAAAATAAACTCCATACTGCATATTTTTATGTCTGTTCTGCACCTTCACAGCTATCATTCGCCCGTGAAAATCGGCTGTACCCCAAGGGGCTGTTTACACATTGATCATGCTCTTACGGCCTCATTAGCAGGTGATCCGTCCTTTTCTGAACAGTTACTTAAATTCTTTCAAATCACCCGAAAATATAAATTCTACTCATCCATCTCAAGCAGTTCTTTCTGAGACAGAGAAGAAGAATTCTCCAGCATTTTAAAAAGATCTTCAAGTTCCTTTCCTGTCACCTCCCGGTATTTTCCCACCGGAAGATTACCCAGTGTCAGATTCATGATCCTGACTCTTTTTAATTTTTTCACTTCATATCCGAAATATGCACACATTCGCCGGATCTGGCGGTTCAGCCCCTGGGTCAGAATGATACGGAACGTATATTTACCAACATATTCCACCGTACACGGGCGGGTGATCGTATCCAGCACAGGCACACCAATGCTCATTTTTTCCAGAAAGTCTGCATTGATCTCTTTATCCACGGTAACAATGTACTCTTTTTCATGACAGTTTCCGGCCCGCATGATCCGATTGACCAGATCCCCCTGATTCGTAAGCAAGAGAAGGCCTTCGCTGTCTTTATCCAGACGTCCCACAGGATATACCCGAAGCGGATATTTCATAAACCGTACAACACTGTCTCTTTCTCTTCGCTCCATAGTACAGACGATCCCCCGGGGCTTATTCAGCATCAGCAGAACTTTTTTCTCCTCTTTTCGAATAGGTTTACCATTCACTCGGATATCTGCCTCTGGATGCACCCTGGTTCCCATAGATAAAACCCTGCCATCCGCAGTTACTTTTCCCTGCTCCACCAGTCGATCCGCCTCTCTGCGGGAACATACGCCGGCATCACTCAGAAGTTTGTTGATTCTGACCAGCTCTTCTGACACCGTTTTTCCTCCTCTAATGAAAAAATAAGAGGCTGCCATACAACAGCCTCTCAGGTTCTCTGCTTATTCAAACATATCCCATCTTACATAGGCAGTCTGCCCCTGATAGGTAATCTTGACCCATTCTGCTTCGGATCCTTCCTTAACTACCTTTGTTCCCGCAGCAAGCTGTCCCAGTTTATCGGATGAAGTACTTGCCTCCGCACGCACATTACAGTTTGTTCTGATGGTAAGTTCTGTGCCGTCTGCGGCATACAGGGCATTTGTCGCCGATTGTCCTTTATTCTGCAGATATCCTGCCAAAGCGGTATCCGCTGCAAGGGCTGCGTCATATTCACCCTGAACGCTCTGTATCAAGGCCTTAACGTCTTCATTCTCCTGCTGTGCTTCAATATATTCTTTGACAGATTCTGTCATGGTTCCATTAGACACATAATAGGAACCATCGTCTGCCGTACACACATACAATCTGCTGAGTCCAGGCACTGTCGTGGTGTAATTAGCGTATTTACAGGAATACTTCACATACACGATCCAGGTACCTTCCTGCAGACCCTGCGCAGAATACACAGCAATATCTGAATAGGATTCAATATCCTTACTGTTTTCAATCTTTTTCTGCTCGTCTTCGGGCAACTGATCTGTCAACACACGGATTGTTTCCACATCCTGCGCTGCCAGTGCCTGATAATAAGACTGAATCAGTGTGATCAGACTCTGATCCTGACTTTCTGCTATAGGTGCAGCAGTCACAGAATCAGAAGTATCTGTTGTCACAGAGGACTTGTCTGTGTCTGTCTTTGACACAGCAGTTGACTGTGCCGTCTCCGCCTTTTTATTTTTCGGAGAAGAACCACCTGTGATCAGACGAATACCGGACACGATCACAAACAGTAACACAAGCCCCGCCAGCACCAGAAGAATATATCTAAGATTATCGGATATCCACTCTCTAATGTCGTCTAACATGCGCCATCCTCCTTCTTTTGTATACGAAAAACGCATCTGGAGGGATTCGAACCCCCGCCACGCGGTACCGGAAACCGCTGCTCTATCCCCTGAGCTACAGATGCGAACGTGGATTTTAGCACCCGAAAGCTTGATTTTACGGTGCATCCCACTTTTTATTGATGCTTTTGCTAAAACCTTTGTATATAATATCACAGAAAACAATTAATGTCCAGTATTACATCAATCACAAATAAAACATTACATCAACATTTGACACCATGCGTTCTGGCACACATACTCAAAATCTCATGCCAATCCGGTCTGGCTTTTTTCAGAAAAACAGGTTTTCCCTCTCTGTCCAGGAAACAGTGATGTGTTTTCCCGGTGCAGCGAAGCTCGCCGCTTACATGATCCCGCACCTGATATACGATGCCCAATCTGATGCCATTATAGGATTCTATTTCAATATCAATATCCACAGTCGCCCCAAATCGGGTCATCGTTCTATACTCCGCATACGCATCCAGCACCGGACTTATGATTCCGGCTGCTTCCATACTGTCATAACCAAGTCCTATCCGACGAAGAAATTCTGTCCTCGCCTCTTCAAACCACCGAATATAATTGCTGTGATGCACACATCCCATCTTGTCTGTCTCATAATACTGTACCATATGAGAATATGGTTTAAACTCATAGCGCATCTCATACCAGCTGGCCCCACCATGGGTTGAATCTGATAATCCCACCATGCGGTAACCGATGGCAGTGTACAGCGGTATCTTTGCTTCCTTGCATGTCAGAATGACCACTTCTTTCCCCCGGATAAAGGCGCTGCGGATCATATGGCGCATCAGCGCGGATCCGATTCCCTGTCCTCTGTATTCCTCTCTTACATTCAGGCCAAAAATCTGCTGACAGATACCCTCCGGTCTGTGCTGTGACAGATCATGATAGGCACTGTCCGGCAGCGCGATCTCATCCGAACATGCACCATCCACAAAACCGATCAGTTTTCCCTCTGCCTCTGCTACAAAAAAGCTTTCCGGGAACACTTCCATACGTTTTTTCAGATCTTCCGGCGAAGCCGCTTCCGCCGCAGGAAATCCCAGCCTTTCTATCTCTGCTACCTGTTCAAAATCCTCAGGTCTGACATTACGAATCGTATATTCCATGGCAATTACCTCCGTCTTTCTCACTGTTTCCCATTATAGCGTTCCATGTTTTTTCCGTCAAGAAACCGATAAAGACGGCAGCCGCTCCATATTGCGAAGCGGCCGCGCTTTATTTCCAAGTATGGTATCTGTGAAGATATGAACAGATACGAAATAATCTATTTACTGATCACTGGCCGCGATGGAAAGAATTTTCTTATTTCTGTCGTAAAAATACACACAATCCGACAGTGTTTCCTTCGGATCTACCTGTGTTCGGTTAACACATTTTACCATATCCTGTAATTCTTTTGGTGTATACATCCCGGAATCGGGCACAAGAATTGTTTCATGAATACTGCTGGGCAGTACATAATAAGAACTGTTTAACACATCTGACACATGCTGCTGCACGTTGGGATAAAAAAGACTGTAAGCGCCCAGATACTTCTCTGTATTGGTCAGGATAAACATGGGAACACCCTCACCAAAATCATCCGGAACGATATGTATATCTTCCTCATCGGCAACCATACGAATCATATCGTTGATACTGATCAGGCTGACCGGATACTGTCTTGCAGTATTCGCTTTCGCCATCGCCAGAAGCTGAGATGACGTTATCCCCCAGTTTTCCGTCTGGCTCTGGTCGATCAGCACCATGGCACTTCCCGTTGGTCCTCCGTCTATGCGATAGCTGCACACCACCGCCAAATCCAGCACCTTTTCATGAGGAAGCAATTCCAACCGGGATTTATTCCACCCGGCATTGATCACATGCGCAAAAATGTGTTCTCTTGCACGGTAAAAATCCATATAGCCTTCCACCTGCTCTTCCAGCTTTTCTTTTTCTGCCACACCGATTTTCAACAATCGGCTCGCCAGTTCATCATAAGAAAATGGGCTGTCCTTCATCCTGTCTCTTATACACATCTCCGAGCCCACGAGACCGTACTAG
>CALZOU010000137.1 GCA_945827805.1 uncultured Lachnospiraceae bacterium | reverse complement strand
GGGACAGGTTCCGCGACTCAGTATGAGTCAAGGAACCTGTACCCCTGTCTCCTTTAAATGTGAGTCACGAGACCTGTCCCCCTGTCTCAACATCACTTTCCACTTGATGTTTTCCAAAAACCCACGTATAATGCCGTTAGTGTACATTGATTGACAAATGCATTTTAATTAAAGAAAGAGGTTTTCATGAGAAAATTAGCGCTCAGCGATGAAATACTGCTGCAGGTGGAAAAGCCTGCCCGCTATATCGGCAATGAAGTCAATGCCGTAATGAAAAACAAAGAAGATATCGATGTCAGATTCTGTATGTGTTTCCCGGATGTGTATGAGATCGGTATGTCTCATTTGGGAATCCAGATTCTGTACGATATGTTTAACCAGAAGGATAATGTATGGTGTGAGAGAGTATATTCTCCGTGGCCGGATCTGGCGGAAATTATGAAGGAGAAGAAGATTCCGCTGTTTGCTCTGGAGTCTCAGGATCCGATCAGAGACTTTGATTTTCTAGGCATTACAATCCAGTATGAGATGTGCTATACCAATATCCTGCAGGTGCTGGATCTGTCCGGTATTCCGCTTCGTGCGGAGGATCGTGACTGGGATGTGCCGATCGTGATCGGCGGCGGTCCTTGTACTTATAATCCGGAGCCCATAGCACCGTTTTTTGATCTGTTTTATATCGGTGAGGGTGAGATCGTTTATTTTGATCTG
The DNA here is from genome assembly GCA_945827805.1 of uncultured Lachnospiraceae bacterium. GTDB lineage: Bacteria > Bacillota > Clostridia > Lachnospirales > Lachnospiraceae > UBA11957. Next base: position 5,172 of record CALZOU010000137.1, on the reverse strand, counting down.
CTTGATCTCTATCAAAAGGCAAGAAAAGAAGGATGGAACAGGAGAGAATTTCTCTCAGAAGCCGGTAAGATCCCCGGCATATACGCACCGTCATTATATACGGTTACCTATAAAGAAGACGGTACCATTGACAGCTTCGCTCCGGTGGATGCTTCTCTGCCGACAACGATCGACAAACAGGTGGTTATGGAAATGAGTGATACATACTATCCCACAGCGCCTGTAGTACCGTTTATCAAGGCCACACAGGACCGTGTGGTTCTGGAGATCCAGCGTGGATGTATCCGTGGATGTCGTTTCTGTCAGGCGGGCATGATCTACCGTCCGCTTCGTGAGAGAAGTCTGGAATTTTTGAAACAACGGGCGCTGGCCATGCTGGATGCCACGGGTGACGAAGAGATCTCTTTGAGTTCATTAAGTTCCAGTGACTATAGTCAGCTTCCGGAACTGGTCAATTTTCTGATCGATGAATGTGACCGTCGCGGAGTGAATATTTCTCTGCCGTCGCTTAGAATCGATGCTTTTTCTCTGGATGTTATGGAGAAGGTACAGGATATTCGAAAAAGCAGTCTGACCTTTGCTCCGGAGGCAGGATCCCAGCGTATGCGTGATGTTATCAATAAGGGGCTTACAGAGGAAGATATCCTGCACGGTGCAGGACAGGCCTTTGAGGGTGGCTGGAATCGCGTAAAACTGTATTTTATGCTTGGACTTCCGACAGAGACTGAGGAAGATATGAAGGAGATCGCTCATCTGGCGGAAAAGATCGCTGAGCGTTACTATGAGATCCCGAAGGATCAGCGAAACGGCAAAGTACAGATCGTTGTCAGCACATCTTTCTTTGTACCAAAGCCGTTTACTCCGTTCCAGTGGGCTCCCATGTGCCGCAAGGAAGAGTTTTTGGACCGCGCAGGCATTGTCAGAAGAGAGATCCATGCGCAGCTGAATCAGAAGAGCATTAAATACAACTGGCACGAGGCTGATGTCAGTGTCCTGGAGGGTGTACTGGCCAGAGGCGACCGTAAAGTGGCAGATGTCATTCAGTATGTTTATGAACATGGTCAGACTTTTGATGCCTGGGGTGAATATTATCATCAGGAGAAATGGGATGAGGCCTTTGCTGCCTGCGGCGTAGATCCTGATTTCTATGTATGCCGCACCCGTGAGGAAGATGAGATCTTTCCCTGGGATTTCATCCATGCCGGTGTGACAAAAGATTTCCTGCTCAGAGAATGGCACAGAGCAAAGGAAGAGACCGTAACCCCCAACTGCCGCATGCAGTGTGCAGGCTGCGGTGCCAGATCCTACAAAGGAGGTGTCTGCTGTGAAGATAAGAATTAAGTTTGCCAAAGAAGGCGCCATGAAATTTATCGGTCATCTGGATATCATGCGCTATTTTCAGCGGGCCATCCGCAGGGCCGGTATCGATGTGGCCTATTCTGAAGGGTTCAGTCCCCACATGATCATGTCCTTTGCCAATCCTCTTGGTGTGGGACTGACCAGCGAAGCCGAATATTTTGACCTGGTGATCCATACAGCCTATCCGTCACAGGAGCTTATCGACCGCCTGAATGCAGTAATGGTGGAAGGAATGCGAGTGCTGAATGTTGTGCAGGTGCCGGAGGAAAAAGCCAGCAAAGCCATGTCACTGGTGGCAGCGGCCGATTACCTTGTACGGTTCCGTTATCCCGAAACGCTTCCGACGGACTGGAGAGAAAAATTCAGCACATTCATGGAACAGCCATCTGTTACGGTAACAAAGAAAACAAAAAAAGGGGAAAAAGAAATAGATATCCGTCCGCTGGTCTATGGCTGGCATTTTGAAGAAGATGGTATTTTTCTGCAGGTTTCCTCAGGAAGCAGCGATAATCTGCGCCCGGAGCTGGTGGTGGAGGCTTTTGCCAAAGCTTACGATCTTCCGCTGAATGAATTTTCCCTGCTGATCCACAGAAAAGAAGTTTACGCAGACCTGGGTGACGGCAAAGAACATGATTTCCGCCCCTTGGATGCTTTAGGTAAGACCATTGCATAAGAAACTGATCATAACAAAAATGCCCTGGAAGGAAAAAGAGTTTACGATTGCCGCACTTGAGGAAGACGGACGTATCGTGGACCTTCGAGTCTGGGGAGACCAGGACCAAGAGATCCTGGGAAACATTTATCTGGGACAGGTGGAGAGGGTGCAGTCTTTTATGAACTGCGCCTTTGTCCGTATTGATAAAGAGACATCCTGCTACATGGAGCTATCTGACCAGGATATGGCCTACCGTCCGCATATATCCGAAAAGAGGCCGTTAAACAGTATGAATGAGCTGGTGGTTCAGATCACAAAAGAAGCAGGGCGTAAGAAAAATCCCCGTGTCAGTGCCGGCTTTTCTCTCCATAGTCCTCATATGGTGCTCAGCCGCAGCCTGAAACAGGAGACAGGAATATCCCGTAAGTTAACTGATATACAGCGCTATCGGCTGAAACAGCTCTCTGAGAGTTTTTCTCTTCCGGAAAATGCATCGCTTATCCTTCGTACCAGCGCTGCTAAAGTGTCTGATGAGCAGCTTCTCGCAGAATACGAAGGATTGAGAGAACGATATCTGCACATTCTTCATCTGGCAGATACCCGCCCTGTCTTTTCCGTGCTCGAACGGGCAGAAAGCGGCTGCCTTGGCATGCTTCGGGAGCTGTCCGGCAGATCTGTGACCGTTCGAACAGATCTGCCGGATATTGTTCAGGAGATTTCAGACGCCTTTTTGCGGGGCATCCTTTCAGAAGCAGAGGTTGAGATAAGTGTCTATGAGGATGCATTGCTTCCGCTGCACAAGCTGTATCGCCTGGAAACCATTCTGGCAGATTCCCTGCAGGAAAAGGTCTGGCTAAAAAGCGGCGGCTTTCTGGTCATTCAGCAGACTGATGCTTTTGTAGCCATTGATGTCAATTCTGGCAAATACAGCAGCAAAAAGCAGCCCCAGGAGATTTACAAAAAGATCAATATGGAGGCAACCGAAGTAATCGTTCATCAGCTGCGGCTCAGAAATCTTTCCGGTATGATACTGGTGGATTTTATCAACATGAAGAAAGAAGAGGATCAGGAGGAACTGCTGGCCCGTTTATCCGGTCTGGCTGTGCAGGATCCGGCAGAACTTACAGTAATTGATATGACAGCCCTGGGAATCGTAGAAATGACCCGCAAAAAGGCGAGAAAACCTCTTGCAGAACAGCTTAGAGTCCTATAAAATAGTATGGATATCAAACCAAATAAATGCATGATTTCTGCGTCAGCCAAACGCAGATAATGGCAAAGGAGACGAAAACATGAGTAATATCGCGATTGTAACAGACAGTAATTCCGGTATTCTACAGTCCGAAGCAAAAGAGCTGGGAATTTTTGTTCTGCCCATGCCCTTTTTTATAGATGAAAAACTTCACCGTGAGGAAATTGATCTGTCACAGGAAGCCTTTTATCAGATCCTGAGCGAGGATGGAGATGTATCCACTTCTCAGCCTTCTCCGGCAGATATCACCGACCTTTGGGACGAGGTTCTTAAATCTTACGACGAGATCGTGCACATTCCCATGTCCAGTGGCCTGAGCGGTTCCTGCCAGACCGCCATGATGCTGGCGGATGATTACGATGGACGCGTACATGTGGTGGATAACCAGAGAATTTCTGTCACACAGAAGCTGGCGGTTTTTGATGCCGTAAATATGGTAAAAGCCGGTATGTCCGCCGCCCAGATCAAAGAAAAGCTGACAGAGGAAAAGCTGATCGCCAGTATCTATATAATGGTAGATACCCTCAAATACCTCAAAAAAGGCGGTCGAATTACGCCGGCAGCAGCTATGCTTGGTACCGTGCTCAAGTTAAAACCGGTGCTGACCATTCAGGGGGAAAAGCTGGATGCTTATGCCAAGGTTCGTGGTCAGAAACAGGCCAAAAAGACCATGATCGAAGCAATGAAAAAAGATATGGAAGAGCGTTTTGCTGAGGAAAGAAAGGCAGGACTGATGGAGCTGGCTGTGGCTCACACCAATAATTTTGCTGAAGCAGAAAGCTTCAAAGCTGAGCTGCAGAACGTATTCCCGGATGTGCCGCTTCGCTTCGTGAACCCGCTTTCCTTAAGCGTTTCCTGCCATATCGGACCGGGAGCTCTGGCTGTAGCCTGTGCTAAGCGTTCTCAAAAATAATTTTATAAAAAAGGTGAATTTTTACCGAAAAACCGCTTGACGGGATATTTTCCCTATGCTATATTTATCAAGTATGCCGCACAGAGAGGTTGAAGCTCCGTTTGGACACCATATCTGGCGAGTAATGATAATAGGAGGTGCCATATGTACGCAATTATTGCAACAGGTGGTAAACAGTACAAAGTAGCTGAAGGCGATATTATCAAAGTTGAGAAACTGGGCGCTGAGGCTGGCGAGACAGTTACATTTGATCAGGTTCTGGCTGTAAGCAATGAAGGGCTGAAGGTCGGTAACGACGTTGCAGGTGCAACCGTAACTGCATCCGTACTTGGTAACGGTAAAGCTAAAAAAGTTATCGTGTATAAGTATAAGAGAAAAACCGGTTATCACAAGAAAAACGGACACAGACAGCAGTTTACTGCCGTTAAGATCGAAAAGATCAACGCTTAATCCGTTATATGATTCATATCCGGATAGCAACAAGACATTCTCAGTGCATACAGGTCGAGACAAGAGGGCATGCTGAATATGCCGAGGAGGGACAGGATATCATCTGTGCTGCCGTATCGGTATTGATGGTCAACACAGCAAATTCCCTGGAACAGCTCACAGACGATGGATTTACCTGTGAAGAAGGTGACGGTTATGTAGCCATTGCCATCGAGCAGGAAGCGTCAGACGCAGCCATCCTTCTGATGAATTCCCTTCGGCTCGGACTGGAAAGCATACGGGAAACATACGGAGATGCTTATTTAGACATTGTGACCAAGGAGGTATAAGATTATGATGAACATGAATCTTCAGATCTTCGCTCATAAAAAAGGTGTTGGTTCTACAAAGAACGGCCGTGATTCCGAGTCCAAGAGACTGGGTGCGAAGAGAGCAGACGGACAGTTTGTAAAAGCTGGTAATATTCTGTACAGACAGCGCGGAACAAAGATTCATCCTGTCTCTTATACACATCTCCGAGCCCACGAGACCGTACTAGATCTC
>CALZOU010000136.1 GCA_945827805.1 uncultured Lachnospiraceae bacterium | reverse complement strand
TCAGTTGTTTATAATAGACAGATCCGACAGAATACAGTCTGTATTAAGTAAAGAGGAGATGCAGACAGGAAGAAAAGTCATAAAAGTGACCCTGTCAGAGAAAAATCTGACAGTAACCTCCAGAGAAAACACATACTCTAAAGAACAGTACAAAAAAGGATTTATCACCGACATTACAACCGTAATAAGAAACGAGACATCCCCTTTCACCTACCATAAAACCTTAAACTACGGTGACAACATCCAGCAAAAACGTCTCGCCAGACAGCGCAGCATCGATGAACCTATTTTCCTCAACACAAAAGGAATGATCGCAGAAGGAGCCTGCACAAACGTATTCTTTGTCCGCAACGGACAGCTATATACCCCCAAAAAACACTGCGGCCTCCTGCCGGGCATCATGAGAGCATACATATGTAATCACTATGACGTAAAAAAAGAAGAAATCTTTCCGTCACATGTTTCATTCTTTGACGAAATGTTTGTGACAAATTCCCTACTAGGAATAATGCCGGTGGTCTCACTTGGCGAACACCGTTTCCCTTCCCGCAAAGTCGGAGACCAGTTGTTACAGGAATACATGCAATTCTGTAAACACGATTAAAATCATGTTTTTTTTGCTGATGTGAACGACTTACATCGTCGCAGACTATTATTATGGGTTTGCAAAATGTATCTTTGAGGGCAACTAAGCAGATACACGTATTTTTTTTATCCTGAATTTATCGTAACGTAAATATAAAAAGTGGCGGTTGCAGATGGGTGGCTGGCCGGTATGTATATAAACATCCCGCGACTTTAACGAGCACGACTCCGAGACTACAGGCTCGGAGCGAGCGCAGTAGGAGCGCGAGATTATATAATTATATGACGGGCGGAGGGCGCAGACAGCCCCACACCCTAAAAAATCACCAAAAAATTTATTCTACGGAAATAATGCAGTAATAGATGGGCTGACCACCCGCATTAACCTCAATATCACAGTCCGGATACTTCTCCTCCAGCAAAGCTGCCAGTTCATTAGCTGCATTCTCTGTATACTCCGCACCATAATAAATACTGATCAGCTCTGTATCCTCATCCGCCATCTCATCCACGGCCTCAACAGCTACCGCATCAATGGCAGTACCTACAGCCAGAATACCGCTGTCACCTACAGCCATGATATCATTCTCATGAATCTCCTTATCGTCGATCTTTGTATCACGTACAGCATACGTGATCTGTGCTGTCTTCACCAGAGACATGGCCTCTTTCATGCCTTCCTCATTCTCTTCCACGCTCATCTCCGGTACATAACCGATCAGAGCGCTTAAGCCCTGCGGAATCGTCTTGGTCGGGATAACAATGATCTTCTTATCCTCTGTAAGGTCACGGGCCTGGTTAGCTGCCATAACGATATTCTTATTGTTCGGCAGGATAAAGATTGTATCTGCATGTACCTGTTTGATTGCATTGAGCATATCCTCAGTACTTGGGTTCATGGTCTGTCCGCCCTCGATCAGGTAATCTACACCGAGTTCACGGAAAATATTCGCCATGCCCTCGCCCACAGAAACAGAAATAAACCCAACCGGCTTATTCTCTACCGGAGCCTGAGCTGCCTCTTTTGCCGCTGCCTTCGCCATAAGCTCAGCCATGATCTCGGCATCTTCCTTACGTTCAGCCTCAGTATCCAGATGCATATTGCTTATGGAAACAGAGCTGAGTGAACCATAATTCAGCGCCTTAGTAATGGCAAGACCCGGATCATTAGTATGCATATGAACGCGAACTTTTCCGGAATCGCTATGGTAAACAACTGCTTCACCAAGAGAAGTCATGTAATCCTTGATCTCTTTTACAGATTCATCAGCCAGCGGCCCTGCAGGACGGATCTTAAATGCAACGCAATAGCTGTATTTTAATACCTCCGGCTGTCCATCTTCACCACCGGCAGTAACCTCCTGACCGATAAATGCAAGATAAGCACCTTCGATGATACACATAAGCCCCTGTCCACCGGAATCGACTACACCAGCCTCTTTCAGAACCGGAAGCATATCCGGAGTCTTTTCCAGGGTGGCGTATCCTTCGTCTACGATCTGCTTCAGGAAATCTTCCATGGCAAGATCTTCTGACTCTGACAAAATGGAAAGCTCACGGGCTTTCTCAGCCATACCTTTAGCAACGGTAAGGATCGTACCTTCCTTCGGTTTCATAACTGCTTTATAAGCTGTCTCACAGGCTTTTTCGATACCTGCAGCAACTTCCTGAATACCAAGTTCTTCCTTATCTTTAACAGCTTTAGTAAATCCACGGAACAGCTGAGACAGGATAACACCGGAGTTACCACGCGCACCACGCAGGGATCCGGATGACATAGCCTTGCATACTGTGGGCATGGTGGTCTCTGACAATTTGTCAATCTCACCTACTGCTGAGAGAATGGTCATGGTCATGTTGGTACCCGTATCACCATCGGGCACAGGGAAAACATTCAGCTCATTGATCCAATCCTTTTTATTTTCCAGATTTCTGGCACCGGAAAGGAACATCCGAGCCAGCATCTGCGCATCTATTGTATTTGCAGACATAAAGCGTCCTCCTTAAATATCAATCTATCACACGGATGCCTTCTACGAGGACATCAATACGTTCTACTTCCATACCGGTAAACTCTTCAACTTTGTGTTTAACGCTGTCCATCAGGTTATCAGCCACAGCACTGATGCTGACACCATAGGCAACGATCACGTGGAATGCCAGAGAAATTTTATTATCTGTCACCGTGGCATTAACACCGCGGCGAAGGCTTTCTTTTTTCAGAAGTTTAAAAACGCCATCTTTCACGCTGACGGCAGCCATACCTACAATACCGAAAACTTCCATAGCAACACTGCCGGCATACGCAGCGATAACATCGGAATCAATGGTAATCTGGCCCAAATCTGTACTCATATGACCTTTCATATCGTTTCCTCCATAGGTTGTTATTTATTGGGTTTACAAAATAACTGTGGTTATTATACCCTGTTTCCGTCAAAAAGGAAATAATAAATTGTGAAAAAACTTAAAATTTCTCTTGCAAATTCAATTTTCATCTGATAGAATAACTTATGTTGCAGGTCTGTGTTTCAGACTAGTATATGTCAAGGAGGTGTTTACCATGGCAAAGTGTGCAATTTGTGAAAAAGGTGCGCATTTCGGATGCAATGTGAGCCATTCTCATAGAAGATCCAACAAAATGTGGAAATCCAACATCAAGACCGTTAAAGCTAACGTTAACGGCACAGTTAAGAGAATTCATGTCTGCACTTCTTGTTTAAGATCCGGTGCAGTTGAAAGAGCTTAATCAGAAAAGTTTGAAAGCAGCATTTCGATGCTGCTTTTTTTCTGTCCACTGGGGACGGTGTTTTCCGGTTTTTTTAGTGGCCCCAGTGGTGCAAAAATCCGGCCTGCTATAAATACAGACCGGATTTTGCTTCCCTTCCTTTATTACAATACAAAAGCAACATATTCAATTATGTAATAACAATATCTTTGAAAGAAATTCATCCATCATACTGGAAATATCTGTTACACCAACTTAATCAGTTCCTGAAAAGCAGCCTCTCCAAACAGAGCCAAATCATGATCCTGCTCTCCTGTACCGCCGCTGATTCCAAGTCCGCCAACGATCTTACCATCGACTTTTAACGGAATACCGCCGCCAAAGATAATGATCTTACCACCATCCAGCTTGTCTACTCCATAAAACGTCTGACCGGGCTGAGCTATTTTGGAAAGCTCCATGGTGGACATCTTTACTGCAACAGATGTGTATGCTTTCTTGGTGGCCACATCATAGCTGACTAAAAAGGCATCGTCCATACAATGCACTGCAATTGGATTGCCATGAGCATTGCAGAGAGCAATGACAGCCTTTAATCCCACCGCTTCGGCGCGTTTTTCGATGATTTCCATAAGCTGTTTGGCCAGCTGAAGAGTTATTGTTTCACAAGCCATCTGTGTTCATCCCCTTATATATAAAAGAAATATCTGTTAACATATATGTTTATTATAATCTTTCACTCCATATATGTCAAACGCTTAATTATTTAATTGCATACCGTGATCTGATAAGAAGTCTCAAAGCTTTGTCCGCCATCCAGACACTGTTCGTACTCTCTGTTCTCCAGTGTGCCGTTAAAGTCCACAGCATCACTTCTGCCATACCAGGGTTCCAGACAGATAAACGGAGCATTCTTTCCTGCCGGAGACCAGATACCAAAAAGCGGAGCATCAAAGGTCAGCATCACATAAGGCTGTCCGTCACTGCCGGCAAGGCCAAGCATCCCAGCCTGTCTGTTCTCAATGATCAAAGCATCTTTGTCAAACATATGCTCTGTGATATGCGCTTTTCGTCCTTCCAGCGGTAGCTCATGCATTTCCGGAGCAATGCAGTTTTTGGACAGATCAATCAGCTTGTAAGCCAATGCGTCCCCTTCGGCATCCGGAAAACACAGGTATCCATCCCACTGTTTCTCCCCGTCTTTAAGAGGACACATAAATGCAGGATGGGCGCCAATAGAAAAATACATCTTATCATCTGACGGATTTACAACTTTCCAGCAAACGTTCAGCGTGTTATCCTCTAATTCATAGCTGATCTCCAGATGAAAATCAAAGGGATACTGCTCTTTTGTCTCTTCAGACTGTTCCAGAAGGAACGTGATCCTGTCATCACTGTGAAAGATCACAGAAAACTCCTGATTTCTGGCAAACCCGTGCTGACGGATCTGATATGTCGTATCTTTGTAACGGTATTCACCGTTTTTTACCGCTCCCACAAAAGGGAACAGGATTGGTGAAGACCATCCCCAGTACTTCGGATCTCCATTCCACATCAGCTCTGCATTATCTGCTTTACGGATCAGAGAAATGAGTTCCGCACTTTTATTACGAAAGGTTGCTTTCAGTTTATCGTTTTCCAGTATATATTCCATGTACTTTATCCTCCACTTACGATTTATCCTGACAGAAAATGTAATAACCGATCAGCATCAGCCCTGCCGACAGGGCAAAATTCCAGATTTTGTCCGGCAGAAACAACTGTATAAACATACCGAAACCGAGCCAGAAAAACAAAAATCCCAACAGCTGGTTCATGCGCCACCTGATGACTGCCTTCTTACTCCTATAGATATGCTGAATTTATTCTTCTGATGCTTTCTCTTCTTTTTTGCTTTCCGGAAAATCCTTCTCTACGAAACGATCCGCCAGATCCGGTACCATATCCAGGATCTTTGTCAGCGCATCCTGATTTCTTACGTTGACAAGACGGGTTCCGTTGGGACCAATGACCAGAATAGCGCTGGGACTCATTTTACCACCGATACCGCCGCCGGCTTTGTTTTTGGCCCCGTCAGTGAAAGCTCCTGCTCCGACACCAAAAGATACATCCACCAGAGGAAGCAAAGTTACATCACCAACTGTGATGGCATCCCCTACCACTGTGCGGGTGGACAGAAAGCTGTCCATTCCCGAAAATAAAGAATCCACCGTATTTTTAAAACCGTTGTCTGCCATTATTCAGACCTCCTTTTTCTGATTTTGCCTATAACTATGCGAATATTGCGGTCTAACAATATCTGTACTGCTGTATACAGCAGCATGCATCCGTATATTCTGCCTTTAAAACTTAAAGAAAAAGATAATTTTCTGTTCTGAAAATCCGGAACCACCTGCAAGTGATCTGCATAATACGGAAAGAACGGAGCAATCACAGCCAGAACCATTCCCGTATCCGCAGGATCCGAAAATCCAAACTCTACATCTCCCGTCAGCTTTCGGGGACGAAGATGACGCACAAAACGCATCATTTTGCCAAAACCAAACGTCAGAGCCTCTTTAAATTCCTGCGTACTGACAAACGCCTTCAAGGCAGAAGCGTTTTTTGCAACAACTTTTCCCTGAGAAATTCCTTTATTAATGCCTTTTGTGATACGTTCCGGCAAATGGAATATCTTTTTTATAATACC
>CALZOU010000135.1 GCA_945827805.1 uncultured Lachnospiraceae bacterium | reverse complement strand
AGATCTAGTACGGTCTCGTGGGCTCGGAGATGTGTATAAGAGACAGGTAACTAATGAAAGCAGCGTCGACATAAACACGATCTTAGCCGCAAACACATCATCACAATCATAATTCGCCGCCAGAATAGCCGTAGTAGCCGCCGCCGGCATTCCCGCCAGAACCACACTCACAGAACGAACCAAAGGCTCCACCTGAAACAGCACACATCCGAAGAAAACAAGCCCCGGAATCAAAAGCAGACGTACCAGACAGTACCGTAGCGCAGCACGGCCAGCTGCTCACGGGTGGAACCAGGATAGATAAACCGGCTGATGATCACAGCAAAAATCTGAGCACAGACAGATACGATCAGTATGGCCAGACAGTCTTTCAGGATCTGCAAATTAAACTCTATCATAAAGGAAGAAAAAATATTGCATGGCAGTACGAAATTGATCAAAAGAGCCGACAAAGGTTTTCTGGCATCCAGCGACAGTACACCGGATTTTGTAAGAATGTACCCTGCCAGCAATAGACAGAAAATCGTGATCTGCAGATCAATAAGCGTTTTAAAATCAACCATATCTTTGACTCCTTTGCAAAAAATACCTTTCCTAAGATATCATAATTTTCAAAAAATGTCGATTCCGGCATAAAATCAGACAGAATTTTAAAATTAAAATTGTATATTCTGTAGTATTTGGACAGCAGTTTACGTTATTATAGATGTAACACACAAACATCCCGGGAGAATACATATGATACTGTTTTTGGCATTAATAGATGATGAGGAGGACAAGGAAAAGTTTGTCCGCCTGTATGAAAAATACCGATATTTTCTGTGGTATCTGGCCAATGAGAGGCTGCACGATACGGGACTGGCGGAAGATGCCGTGCAGGAAGCGTTTTTTGCGCTGATCCGCCATATGGAGAAGATAGGAGACGTGGACAGCAGTGCGACCCGCAACTTTCTGGCAACTATCGTAAAGAGTAAAGCTGTGGATATTTTGCGTAAGCACCGGGAAGAGCCGGTGGAAGAGATACCGGAAGAAAACGGCGGAGAGAAAAGTGACGTATTGGACGACTGTATCTGTCGGGAAAGCTATGAGACGCTTTTACGGGCAGTTTCCCAGCTGGATGAAATCTATCGTGTCGTATTTGAGTTCCGATATCTGCATGAACTGTCTGAAAAAGAAACGGCGGACATTCTGGGGGTAACACAAAAGACGGTCAATATTCGGATCTTCAGAGCCAGAAAGAAGCTGCAGAAAATACTTGCCGAGACAGGAGGTGCCCGATGAAAAAGAAAGCGCGGACTCTCTTACAACAGGTGCTGTTAGAGCATCTGGAACAGGAAATTTCTCAGGTCCCTGAGGAACAGGAAATCAGAAAACAGCACAGTTTTTCCGATAAATTTGTGGAGGATATGGAAAAGCTGACCAGTGAACAGGACAGGGTGATCAGGATGGAAAAAAAGAATAAGCAAAAAACACGAAGAAGGCTTTTTGTGCAGGTCGCAGCGGCCTGTCTGGCGATTGTGATACTATTTGGAGCAGGTGCAGCGGCACTGTCAACGATCCGCATGGGTTCATCCAAAGGAACCGATCAGAGTTACGATACGGCTGCGCCTGCGGACAGCGGTGCCGGCGGCATATATAATGGCAGTGAATACAAAGAAGAAGCCTCAATGGAGATGGAAGCGGCAGAGGCTCCTGCAGAGGATTACGCTGCTTCCAAGCAGACAGCTGCAGAAGAGGGAATATCTTCGGAAATTTCAGATTCGGCGGCGATGAAGACGAACCAGAAGCTGATCTATACGATCCACATGGAAATGGAAACCACAGAGTACAACACTTTGCTTGCAGATATCCGGGCAAAGGCAGATACTCTTGGAGGATATATCGAAAACTCTGAAATCAGCGGCAGTGAAGAAAGGAATAACCGTTCGGCATCTCTGACGATCCGTATTCCGGCAGAAAAACGAAATGAACTGACAGAAACGGTAAAAGCACAAGCTAATGTGACATATTCATCCGAAAGCGCCAGAGATGTAACCTTAGAGTACGTGGACACACAGTCCAGAATCGATTCCTTGCGCACGGAACAGAAGACATTGATGGAGCTTCTGGAGAAGGCAGAGAATATCGACACGGTGCTGGCGATCCAGAATCAGCTCACAGAAGTTCGTTACGAGCTGCAAAGCTATGAGTCACAGCTGAAAGTTATGGAAAATCAGGTTACTTACAGTACGTTCTATGTGAATATTTATGAAGTACAGCGGGTGACGGTTTCGGAGGAAAGCAGTTTCTTTACGAAGCTGCAGGAACGGTTCGAGAACAGTCTTTACGCGTTGGGTGAGGGATTCCAGAGTTTCCTTCTCTTTGTTCTGGGAGATTTCCCGATCCTTCTTGCGGCAGCACTTGCCCTCGTAGTTATTGTTCTGGTGGTTAGAAAAATTGTCAGAAGAAAGAACAAAAAAACTAAAGATCAATAGATGAATGATAATGAATAGTAATTCAACAGAATAATATTGTCGGATTATGCTGTGGTTTTAATATAAATACAAAATGCATCTGAAAAAAGGGTCTGATGAACTGTTTTGAGTGGAATAATTCACAAACTTGTGTTATAATGCAACGCAATCTGAGAAAAGACAGCGGAGGCATTTGTGTATATGGAAAAATTTTTGTATGGTCTTGTGGGGATCATTACCAAAATTCATAATGCTATTATGACGTGGAATGATTCCTTTGAAACTGTATTTACGGACAAGGAACTGCATTTCTGGGTGATCGGCATTGTCGGTATGCTGCTTTTACTGGTAATCTTTCCTTTGTTTAAACTGTTAAGTAAAAATCATGTGCTGGTCATTGCCTGGCTGTATGTGTTTACCCTGATGGTGGTTTTGACTTTTGCCATCGAGATTGGCCAGGGCTTTACCCATACGGGAACCATGGATTTTGACGATATCGTCTTTGGCCTTGTAGGGTTCATGGTGCTGTTTCTTATTTTTGCAGCTGTGCGGGCTGTGGTGCTGGCTATTTATCATCTAATCAAACCAAAGAAAAAGAAAAGATAATCTCAGATAACTGTTCAGAAAAGGCTGAGATAGAATAATGTTTAAAGACAGATCCCTGAAAATGGGGTCTGTTTTTTTGACTCATGTCATAAATATCCTTTCCTTCGCATAAATAATACTAAGCCTGACGGACAAGCTGTGAGGCTCTTTATTACATGCAGTTGAGGAGAAGATATGAAAAAGAGAACATTCATTACCATTTGTACCATATGCCGCAGCCATTCTTATCTTCTGCCCCATGTCTATGAATCATTGCTTTCCCAGACCCGCTTTCAGTTTGAATGGCTGATCATGGATATGGATGCCGGTGAGCGGACAGAAGTACTTGTAAAGGAATGGAAAGAGGAAAATGGAAGGTTTCCCATTCGATATATTCCCTGTGCAAAAAACGCAAGGACGAGTGTGCTTCAGAAAGCTATTGATCTGGCCAGAGGAGATTATTTTTGCCTGGTAGATACAGAAGAGATGCTGACAGAGGAGGCGATGGCCTGCTTTCTGGATTGGATAGAAGAAATTGGGGATGATGACAGCATTATGGGAGTCAGCGGGGCCAAAAGCTATCTGGATGGACGCCCATTGAGTGAGAAGGAACCCCGTATGGGTATTCGGGGATATGTGGATGCTACGTACCTTAACAGGGCAGCGTATGGATTGGAGACGTCCCAGTGTGAAGTACTGAAGACACAGATCCTGCGGAGTTTTCCTGTTCTGCAGTGTCAGGGCGAGGATGATACACCCTTCCGTCTGACGTTAGATGAAACAGCGCTGCAGGGATACAAAGTGCGATGGTATAGGGAAGTAGTGTGTCGGGGCGAATATCTGTACGGGGAACGAACCGCCTGTGAACGGCGAAAAGAGCGCCGTAATCCCATGGGATACGCAATGCTTTACAATCACAGACTGCGTTATCGGGAACAGTCTTTTGGTGTCAGGTTTGACGCGGCCTGTCGCCATATTGCACTGTCTATCTGTGCCCGTCATCCGGAATACATATTGAAAAGCTATGACAGAAAGCTGTCACTTCTGGCACTTCTGCCCGGATTATTACTGGCGCTGGGAGACAGTCACCCATTTAGTTAAAATAACTTAAAAAATCAGAATAGAGTATACAAATAAACCAAAAGAAACAAAATTGACAGTTTGCAATAAATAAGTTATAATTTAAATATCTATGTTGGTAAAAATTCACAAAGTTTCAGAAATGGAAAGGAAATTGACAGTTTATTTGAAGTGAGGGAACACAAATGATTAAGGCAGGCGACTATGTCGTACATTCAATGGAGGGCGTGTGTAAGGTAAAAGCAATTGTGGATATGCCGAAAGGCAGAGAACGGGTCAGCTACTATCAGCTGACTTCCTGGCCGGATGAGAAGACTACCGTATATGTACCGGTAAAGACCGACCCGAACAAAGGTGTCAGATTACGAAAGATTCTTTCAAAAGATGAAGTCAGAGATGTATTTCAGAGTATGATCGGCTCGGAGATAGAGTGGATCAGTGATATTGGGGCCAGACAGGAGTGGATGCTGAATATCATGAAAGAGGGCAATCCCTATGATATGGCCTGTATGACAAAAATGCTGATGAAAAAAGATCTGGAAAAACCATTGGGAAGCCGTGATAAAACCACTCTTCTGACGGCTCAGAAAGTATTGTTCAGTGAGATCGCTCTGGTGACAAATCAGGATTATCGTACGATCCTGTCCAGCATAAAGCAGAGCCTGCGTCATCCGGAGGAGCCGCTGAATCTCGTATAATGGAATATTCTTTACAAAATCAGCCTATTTCCTTTAGAAGTTTATCATCGGAACTTTACAAGCGTGAAGTAAGATGATAAAATTTATAGGATTTTTGAGTTTCTTTGCGGCAGGCAGTGCCGCAGCTAAGACTTGAGATTTCTAAATGGAAGCAGGCTGCTTTTGTCTGTTTCTCTTTACGAATGAGAAGCAGGGTACGATGCGTACCTGAGGAGGATATTATTTATGAAGAAAGTGGTTAAATTTGGCGGAAGCTCTCTGGCCAGTGCCAGTCAGTTTGAAAAAGTAGGAAAGATCATCCGCGCAGAAAAAAGCAGACGTTATGTGGTACCTTCTGCGCCGGGGAAACGTTTCTCTTCTGACACCAAGGTTACAGACATGCTGTATGGATGCTACGCAAAAGCAGAAAAAGGTGAGGATTTTTCCGAAGAACTGGCACAGATCAAAGCCAGATATCAGGAAATTATTGATGGGTTACAGCTGAAGCTGACTCTGGATGAGGCATTTTCCGTTATTGAAGAAGACTTTAAGAATCAGGCAGGTACACAGTATGCTGCGTCCCGAGGTGAATATCTGAATGGTATGGTCATGGCGGCTTACCTTGGCTTTGCTTTTGTGGATTCTGCGACAGTGATCCGGTTTAATGAAGATGGATCTCTGGACAGTGAAATGACCAACCGACTTTTGGCTGACGCACTGGACAAACAGGAGTATGCGGTAATTCCCGGATTTTACGGTGCAGATGCCACAGGAAAGGTGCGTACTTTTTCCCGCGGCGGTTCAGATATTACCGGCTCTTTGGTAGCCCGCGCGGTAAAAGCAGATATGTATGAGAACTGGACAGATGTTTCCGGATGTCTCGTAACAGATCCCCGCATTGTAGAGAATCCGGTTCCCATCGATATCATCACTTACCGTGAGCTTCGCGAGCTGTCCTACATGGGTGCTTCCGTACTTCATGAAGATGCTATCTTCCCGGTACGTTCCGAAGGTATTCCGATCAATATCCGCAATACCAACTGTCCGGAAGATAAAGGTACGATGATCGTTGGCGATACCTGCAGCAAGTCTGAATATATCATTACCGGTATTGCCGGAAAGAAGGGCTTTGCCTCTGTGACCATCGAAAAAGACATGATGAACTGTCTCTTATACACATCTCCGAGCCCACGAGACCGTACTAGAT
>CALZOU010000134.1 GCA_945827805.1 uncultured Lachnospiraceae bacterium | reverse complement strand
TGCTTTTCTTTAAATTCTTTACCCAGACAGCGGAGATGCTGATCAGCGTGATGAGCGGCCGTCCGGCAGATATGTTCAGGATCATCGTGCCGGTGGGTATTTCCTACTATACCCTGTCTTTGTATGCCTATCTGACCGATATTTATCACAAAAAGTATGCGGCTGAGACAGATTTTGGCGCGTTTCTGGTCTACGTGACCTATTTTCCCGCCATCATCGAAGGCCCCATCAATATGTACAAAAAGCTGATGCCCCAGATCAAGGCCAGACATGCCTACGACTGGGACCGCATGATCCGGGGACTGATGCGAAGTCTCTGGGGCTATCTGAAAAAAATGGTGATTGCCGACCGCATCGGTATCCTGGTGATGGGTATCCTGCAGGACGAGGCGGCCCACGGTGCAACGATCCTGTTCGCCCTGGTGGTGTACAGCTTCCAGATTTATGCGGATTTTTCCGGAGGTATTGATGTGATCATGGGTATTTCCGAGGTGCTTGGCATAGAGCTGGCGGAAAACTTCAAATCACCATTGGTCTCCAAAAACGTGACAGAGTACTGGGCCAGATGGCACAAATCTCTGGGCGAATTCATGGAGAAGTACATATATTATCCCATCGTGCTGAACCGCAAGCTGATGAAATTTTCCAGAAAAATCAAGGATAAATACATGAGCAAGGCCTTCACCGCCTTTATCGCCTCTGTGGTGGTATTTATCATTGTCGGTATCTGGCATGGCACCGGCTGGAATTACGTAGTGTACGGCATGTACCAGGCTTTCTTTGTGGCTTCGGCGGTGATCCTGAAGCCGACCTATGCGAAGGTGAAAAAAGCGCTGCACGTAAACGAGAAATGTATCAGCTGGGAGATATTCTGTATCCTCAGAACCTTCATCATCCTGGTGTTCGGCCGTTTACTGATTAAATCTGCAAACCTGCATCAGGCGGGAGAACTGATCGGAAAGATCAGCCATATGGATAACGTGTACAGCCTGTTCAACGGCGACCTTTTGCAGTACGGACTGGATTACAAAAATATGATCGTGATGTATATCGGTATTCTCATCATGATCCTCGTAGATGTGCTCCATGAGCATGGTGTGAAATTCAGAGAACTGATCCTTAAACAGGATATCGTATTCCGGTATGTGGTCTATCTGACCGCCATCGCCATCATCGTGATTTTCGGTATTTACGGCGGAGAATTCAGTGCCGCATCATTTATTTATCAGGGATATTAAGGAGAAAAGATCAACGTGAAAAAATGTGTAAAAGTAATCGTGTTTTTTGCGCTGCTGCTGGCGATGCTTATGGGACTTTCCTTTGTGTTCCATCACCGCTGGACAGGCGGTGACGATGTCTATTCTCTGAATATGTCTTATAAAGAAGAACCGGAGAACAGCATCGATGTACTGTATTTTGGAACCAGTGAGATCTCTAACAGTGTGTTTCCCACGGCCATGTATGATGAGACCGGAATCACCGGCATCAACTTTGCGGTAAATCATAAATCTGCTATCACTGCCTACTATCAGCTGGAATATGCGCTGAAATATCAGAAACCCAAGGTGGTGTGCTGCGACTTCCAGTCCCTCTTTTCCGGACGTCTGCCTTCCCGTACGACGGAGGACGAGACTCTGTATATGAAGATCTACGATACTATGCCGGATCTGGATATCCGCCTGAAACTTCTGGCAGCAATGCGCAAAGAGGATGAAAATGTCAGCGTGGCATCCTACCTGTTTCCGGTCATGCGGTATCACAGCATGTGGTCAGAACTGACCACGGAGGATTTCCAATCCGACGCAGAAAGCCGTAAAGACTATAAAGAGTACATGAATGGATGCGACCTGCTGACAGAACTGAAATACAAAGACGAACGCCGCCCGGATATCGTGGATATCGTGCCGGAAATGTGGACCGGCACCGGGCTGGACGAAAATCTGTCAAAAGTCAGCATGCGCTGGTATGATAAATTCATTGATCTCTGCAAAGAGAACGACATTACTGTGGCCGCCCTGTTTCCGCCAAAAATCCGCGATGCTTCCATCAAGATGGACCGCTGGGATAAGATTTATGGCTACCTGAGCGAACGGGGTGTGGAAATCATCGACTATAATACCTACGAAGAAGTCAGCCGTCTCGGATTGGAGCTTCATAAGGATTATAAAGATTCCGCTCATCTGAACTATAAGGGGGCTCTGACCTTCTCCAGGGATCTGGCCCATGTTCTTTCCGACAAATATGGTCTGGAGGATCATAGAGGACAGGATGGATTTGAGAAGTGGGATGGATATTGGGAGGAATTTTTGGAGGATCCACGGTATAGTGTGGAATAAAACAGAACAAACGTTCGACAAACTGGTTGGAATGTGGTATACTTTTTATATATCAGGGGTGTTATTATGAAGCCTTCAGAACTTTTTACAGAGATTACGAGACAGACAGGGTTGTATAATATTCAGGCTATTGATAATATACCCTCGATTATGCAAAGGGGATTATTATCAAATCAGGAAGCGGCCAAAATTAAACATACATCCATTGCTATGCAGGAGGTTCAAGAACGAAGAGAAGCAGTGCATATTCCAAATGGAATGGCATTACACCAGTATGCAAATGTTTATTTTGATCCAAGAAATCCTATGTTATATAAAAGAAAGGATGAGAATCCTAATATTTGTATTCTAAAAATTGATAGAACCATACTAGATTTAGAAGGAGTAATAGTATCTGATCGAAACGCATCAAGTAAGTACGCAAGTTTTTATCCACCTAAACTAGGATTAAGAGAAATCGATTTTGAATTGGTATATGCTGCTAATTGGACGGATGAAAACGAATATGTATATTACAAAAAGAAATCGGTTAAATGTGCAGAAGTATTAATTCCTTTTGTTGTACCATTTGTTTATGTGGTGTGTGCTGCTGTTTATGATGATGCGGCAAAACAAAAGTTAGAGGAGACTGGCTTTAACAGAAATATATTTGTAGCCCCGGGATTATTCTTTTAAGGAGAAGATGAGATGATAGTGAAAATCGGTAATATATTTGAAAGTAAATGCTCCACTATCGTCAATACCGTCAATTGTGTCGGTGTTATGGGAAAGGGCATTGCACTGGAGTTCAAAAAACGTTATCCAGATATGTTTACGGATTATGTTTTGAAATGTGACCGGGGAGAAGTAAAACCTGGTATACCATATGTTTATCAGAATGAACAGGTAAGTATATTAAATTTCCCAACGAAAGATCATTGGAGATCTCCATCAAGATTATCGTATGTTATTGATGGATTGAATTGGTTTCTGGATAATTATGAAAGATATAATATAGACAGTATTGCGTTCCCACCTTTGGGATGTGGAAATGGAGGGCTTACATGGAGCGTGGTAGGCCCAATAATGTATCAAAAGCTTAGCAAGCTTCCCATCCCAATCGAGATATATGCGCCATTTGGCACTAGCCCCAAAGAGATATCAGAGGAGTATCTTTCCAAGTGCATCTCTGAAGAGAATATAATTGGAAATAGTAATTCAAGAGTGAATCCTAAATGGTATTTGATACTTCAAGTGGTAAAAGAACTTAACGAGAGAAAATATGCGTTGAGAGTAGGCAGAACAATTTACCAAAAAATTTGTTATGTTCTGACAAGGAATGGTGTAGATACGGGATTCTCATTTTCTAAAGGAAGTTATGGACCATTTTCACCTCAAGTAAAGGATAGTATAACAGCATTGGCAAATGCAAACTTGATTGTTGAAAAACAACTGGGAAGAATGATTTCACTAAGTGTATCAGAAAATGTTGAAATTCACAAAGACAAATTTACTGAAACAGAATGGTTAGCTGTTAAAAAGACAGTTGATTTATTTGGGAGAGTAAAAAGTACAGAGCAGGCTGAAATGATTGCAACGGTTTTGTATTCTTATGATCAGCTGGCGCTAGAAAAAACAATGATTTCTGATAAAGATGTGTATGATTATGTTTTGGATTGGAAACCACATTGGAAAACTGATAAGGAATTTGATCTTTGTGATACAATTCAGAATATGGCAATGTTATCATTGATAAATGTTAGCTGTAGTGGAAAACTCATTAATACAATGCTTGTGTAAAGAGGGCAGAAAGAGCCAAGGGGACAGGTTCGTCGACTCAGTACTGAGTCGATGAACCTGTCCCCTTGGCTCTCTGTCCCCTTGGCTCTCCCCCTTTGTTTCCAAATGAAAATGAGTGGAAAAGAAGAAAAAGAATAGACTGAAAATTGAACTATATGTTACACTTTAAAGGGAAGAATTAAATCGTCATGTAACGGGGGAAAGGAGCGTCTGAACTACATCAGATAAAATAAACATGAAAAAAATATCAGCTGTCATATTAACTGCAGTGATGCTGTTTGAACAATGCAGCTTTACTTATGCTGCAGAAATAAACGCTTTGCCGGAAACGGAAGAACCATTGATGTACGCAGAAATCAGCGATAATATGATCGGCGGCTATCGTCCGGGTGATCTGGACTATAATACACCTGTATACAACAGTGGCATAAACACCTATGTTAATATTCCCTCAGCTTATCAGAGCGAAGCCAGCGAGTATCTGAGCGCCAGAAATCAGAATCCTTATGGAACATGCTGGGCATTTTCAACGATCGGTTGTGCAGAATTCGACGTGTTCAATAAAGGCCTTGCAAATGCCTCCGTTGATCTGAGCGAACTGCAGCTGGTTTACTACACCTTCAATTCCGTTTTGGATCCGCTGGGCGGTACAGCAGGAGATCTGGCCAGATTTCATAACAGCAGCGGCCGTAATTTTCTGAATTACGGCGGGAACTACGAATATGCAGCAAGACGTCTGGCACAATGGAGCGGTGTGACAAAGGAAAGTTATGTTCCTTATTCTCAGGCATACAATGCATCGAACGGCGGATTACCGGATGAATATGCATACGACCATAATAGTTTTCTTTTGAATAACGCCTATATTATCAATATTAAAAACAATGCCGATGACGTGAAAAACGCCATCATGCAGCACGGAGCCGTTGGGATTATGTATTTCCACAATAGTCAGTCCATGGTGTGGAGTGACATGAAAAATGCTTGGACATACTATGACAGCGTAAAAAACGGCGGTGGCCATGCGGTAATGGCCGTAGGTTGGGACGATAATTTCTCAAAAGATAATTTTCCGGGTGAAAATAAGCCGTCATCCAATGGCGCATGGCTGGTCAGAAACAGCTGGGGAACTTATGCAAGCTATTTCTGGATGTCCTATGAAACAGTGTCCCTGGGGACTTCAGCCTGGGTGTTTGATTTCGGCAGTGCACAAGACTATGACAATAATTATCAATCAGATGGAGGACTCAGTACATATTATGATACTTTTTATACCAATTCAGCAAATGTATTTGAGGTCCGGAATAAAGCAAATGTTGCATCCGAAACTCTAAAATCCGTACAGCTATCGTTCTCCCATCAGGCAAATGTCGGATATATCATTGACATTTATACCAATCTGCGTGATAAAAGAAACCCGTTAAGCGGAAATAAGCAGTCTCAGGCTACGACCATCGGTCAAACCGCGTATGCCGGAATCTATACTATAGAGCTGGAAAATCCGGTAATATTGAATCCGGGAACCTATTTCTCCGTGGTGGTCTCTGTAAACAAGAATAGCCTTGATTATGAGCAGGGAATTGTATTTAAAGACGGAGAAACAGCGGTTTGGGAGTGTCCTGCTGTTTCAGATAATAACAGCTTTTACTCAACTGACGGCAGGTACTTTCATACATGGCCCTTTGGAAATTATTGTATTAAGGCATTAACGTCAAATAATACAGAATCATTCCACACCTGCACTTTCAATCAGAATGTTGCAGATGATCGTGCTCTGAAAACGGCCGCTGACTGCCTGAACGATGCCGTATATTATAAGAGCTGTGTCTGTGGCGCCATCAGATCCTCAGAAACCTTTATCTCTTTCGGCACAGCACTGGGGCATAGGTGGAACGGCGGAGTGACGACAAAAGAACCGACCTGTACCGGTCAGGG
>CALZOU010000133.1 GCA_945827805.1 uncultured Lachnospiraceae bacterium | reverse complement strand
ACACAAGGAGTATCGTCGGCAGCGTCAGATGTGTATAAGAGACAGGGGTATAATGTGTTGTGGAAAACAATTCAAGTGCGGTTTTAGCCTTGATGAGATCCAGTGCTTACGCAGACTTTGCGCGAAGGCATTCCTGAGCGCAATAGTCGTAGTTAGCACTTAGCTCATCAAGGCGTTGCACTGTTTTCCACAACACATTATACCCCCCGCAAGCCTCCATGTCCGCCACTCCATTTCCTGTATTTCAGCCAAGGTAAAGCAAAATTAATCGTAATCAAAAATCGCCTTTTTCTCCAGATAGCAGGCATAATCGCGTTTCCAGATATGATGGGGTTCGCTGTCATCGTATACCGGCAGAGTTTCCTTTTCCATATCAATACGAATCAGCAGATCGTAGCGATTCGAACGATCCACTACATTCGGAATCACCTCAACGCCATGAATACCTTCGATAACTGACAGTCCGGAAAACACTTCCTTGATCTCCGATAAAAGCTTTTCTTTTTTTGCAGCATCTATATCTGCGTTGTATTTTACGAGAATACAGTGTTTCATTTTTCTATGTCACCTCACATCATTTTTCAGGTCCTGAAAGGCCTTATTCATCCATGTTACATAAATCATTCAGGTCTTGTCAATGCGCTTTTTTTACTTCCCTATAACATTTACGTATTCTGATAAAATAGGGCAACAGCACTCCCTCTGGCTTTAATCCTTGGATTAGTTTAATTATTTCTCAGCTTGCAGATCCGCACCAGCTGGATCACTGCCGTGGGAATAAAGGCAAAGATCACGATGCGTACTACATTTGCCAAAGACAATGCCGCTACTGAAAATACACCGTGCAATACCGGAATAAACAACACGGAAGCCAGCAGACATATACCTGCGCCAAAGGCATAGAGACTGTATTTATTGGACACAAGCCCCAGCTCTGTGATGGCCTGTTTGCCACGACAGTTAAACCCGTGGAACAGTCTGGCCAGAGTCAATGTGGCAAAAGCCATGGTGGATGCCAGTGCTGCGCTGGTCTCCAGACCTCTGTAATAGGCAGTGAGAGTCGCGACAGCGATCAGTGCTCCCTCTCCCAGAACATTCATCATAAAATCCTTTGTCAGAATACCCGTTTTCGGATCCCTCGGTTTTTCCTGCAAAAGCCGCTTATCTGCCGGTTCCATGCCAATGGCCAGTGCCGGCAGAGAGTCAGTCAGAAGA
Organism: uncultured Lachnospiraceae bacterium; assembly: GCA_945827805.1. Lineage (GTDB taxonomy): Bacteria > Bacillota > Clostridia > Lachnospirales > Lachnospiraceae > UBA11957. Next base: position 4,837 of record CALZOU010000133.1, on the reverse strand, counting down.
TTGATGAATAACAGATGCACCGGCGCAAAGGGCAGAGGGTTTCCCGCCAGCGAAGTGATCAGCACCGTGATGATGGCCGCCATATTGCCGGAAAGAAGAAACAGGATCGCATTCCGGATATTCCGGTATACATTTCTTCCATTGGCAACGGCTTTAATGATCGTGGCAAAATTGTCATCCGACAGGATCATATCTGCCGCATCCTTGGACACCTCCGTACCGGTGATACCCATAGCCACACCGATATCGGCTTTTTTCAGTGCGGGAGCATCGTTGACACCGTCACCGGTCATGGATACGATGCATCCCTTTCGCTGCCATGCCTCCACGATACGGATCTTATTTTCCGGTGATACTCTGGCATATACAGAAATACGTGAAATTTTATCATTCAGTTCTTCATCTGTCATTTCATCCAGCTCCGTACCTGTCAAAGCCATATCACCTTCCGAATAAATCCCGATCTGGCGGGCAATGGCTGTGGCTGTGATCTTATGGTCTCCTGTGATCATGACCGGACGGATTCCGGCACTTTTTGCATCAGCCACCGCTTGTATGGATTCCGGACGGGGCGGATCCACCATGGAAACAAGACCAAGGAAGGTAAATCCGTACTCCTCATCCACACTTAGTGTCTCATCGCTTTCCTTATAGGCAAAAGCCAGCACTCTGAGCCCCTGCTCTGAAAAGCACTGATTCTGACGAAGAATAGTTTTCTGATCCCCGGGTGTCAGCTTTCGCACCTCACCGCAGGAACGGATATGAGTGCAGCGACCTAACAGTACATCGAGAGCTCCTTTTGTCAGCACTGTGGGGACACCATGAAGCTCGTATTTTGTGCTCATCAGCTTTCGGTCCGAATCAAAAGGAATCTCTTCCAGACGTTTCATACTGTCTCTGATCAGTTCCTCATTCATACCACTCTGTGCCAGAACGCTTTCCCCGGTTGCCGGAATCTCCCGAAACATTTCCAGCAGCGCATATTCCGTAGGATCACCAATGCCCTTTCCTTCTACGATACTGGAATCGTTGGTCAGCACCGCATCATACAGCAGATATCTGTGGGTCTGGTCGGTGACATCCAGCTGCTGTGGTGTATACAGACGGCCATCCAGATAAATCTGCTGCACCGTCATTTTGTTCTGAGTAAGAGTTCCTGTCTTATCCGAACAGATCACAGATACGCACCCAAGGCTTTCCACTGCTTTCAGATCCTTGATGATGGCATTTTCCCGGGCCATTTTCTGTGTACCGAAGGCCTGGACGATGGTCACGATGGAACTTAATGCCTCCGGAATAGCTGCTACCGCCAGCGCCACCGCAAACATCAGAGAATCCAGCATGGGCATTTTCCTGAACACGCAGAGACCAAAGACCAGAACGCAGACCACCATGATCAGTATGGCCAGATGGCGGCTGAATTTATCCAGACTCTCCTGCAGCGGTGTTTTTCTCTGTTTTGCTGCATTCATCAAACCGGCAATCTTGCCGATCTCCGTGTTCATTCCTGTTCCTGTAACTAATACCATTGCTCTGCCGTAGGCTACCAGGCTGCCGGAATACACCATGTTCAGACGGTCTGCCAAGGCCGCATTTTTCTCTATCAGCGTATCCACTTTATCCACATTGGTAGATTCACCGGTCAGTGAGCTCTCATTGACCTGCAGGGAATAACTGTGCAGGATACGGCCATCCGCCGCCACCATATCTCCTGCTTCCAGCATCAGGATATCTCCCGGTACTACCTCACGAGACGGAATCTCCTGTTGCACTCCATCCCGGATCACCCTGGCATTTGGTGAAGACAGCTGTTTCAGACTGTCCAGAGACTTCTCCGCCTTCACATGCTGCACTGTGCCCAGCACCGCATTCATGATCAGCACCAGAAGGATAACGATGGTGCTCTCTACATTGCCGGAAAACATGGAAATTCCCGCTGCCACCAGGAGGATCACCACCAGAAGATCGGCAAACTGACTGAAAAAGACCTGCAGTACACTCTTCTTCTTTTCCTCCTGCAGGACATTGTCGCCCTTTTCCTGACGAATCTTTTCTGCCGTCTTTGTCGAAAGCCCTTCTTCTGTCACAGCAAAGCTTTCAAGCAATTCCTCTTCGGAACATTCCCAGTACTCTTTCTGTGTCATATCCATTCTCCTTTATATGATCTTAATTCGTCTGCTGCAATAAAAAAGAGACCTTTACTGCACACAAACGTACAATAAAAGTCTCGTTCCATATCTGTCACATGTGTACTGCCCGGCAAGTCTCCCCCGATACACCATCGGCTGACTGCGTGATGACGAACAGTACAACACCGGAAAACGGTGCGAACTACTCCCTGTTATTGCGGTCACTGTACCACATACCCTCTGGTTTGTCAAACTGTTTTTTCTTATTATAATGCAAATTAGAAATTGTATCCCTTAGCGAAATCTGTTACTATAAGGACATAGCAGGTATGCTTTTACTGCATATATGAGCATACTATAGTATATTTGTTTGTAACTGTCTGAAGCAGTTACATCTTATATTATATTTTCAGAATGGAGATCATCATGAGAAAAACAAAAGTCATCTGTACGATTGGACCCGCCAGCCAGAACGCTGAGACATTGATGGCCATGTACCGCGCCGGTATGAATGTGGCCCGCCTCAACTTTTCCCACGGCACCTATGAAGAACAGCAGAATAAAATCGACCTGATCAAAGAGACCCGCGCCAAAATGCACTGTCCTATACCGATCATGCTGGATACCAAAGGACCGGAATACCGTATCGGTACCTTTGAAAACGGAAAAATCCAGCTTAAGGACAACGATATCTTTACTTTTACCACCGAAAAGATTATCGGTAACGAATCCATGGTTTCCGTAAACTACGATAAGCTGATGCATAATCTGGAGGTAGGCGATACGATCCTGGTCAATAACGGCCTTGTTATCTTTAAAGTACTGGAGCTTACGGACACTACCGCAAAATGCCAGGTAGTCATAGGTGGTATTCTGTCAGATAAAAAGAGTATGAACTTCCCGGGAAAGGTCATGAAACACGATTTCTTAAGCGAACAGGATAAAAAAGACCTTCTGTTTGGCATCAAAAACGATGTGGATTACGTGGCAGCTTCCTTTGTATCCACCAAACAGGATATTCTGGATATGCGTACTTTCCTGAATGAAAATGGCGGCGAAAATATTGACCTGATCGCCAAGATTGAGAACCGCTCCGGTGTGGACCATATCGATGAGATCTGTGAGATTGCCGATGGTATCATGATTGCCCGAGGTGACCTGGGCGTGGAGATTCCGGCCCATGAGGTACCGGCAGTACAGAAATATCTGATCAATAAATGCCGCATGCTAGGCAAACGTGTCATCACCGCTACAGAGATGCTGGAATCCATGATCTACAACCCGCGTCCCACCAGAGCCGAACTGTCTGACGTGGCCAATGCTGTTTATGACGGCACCTCCGCTGTTATGCTCTCCGGTGAGACTGCTTCCGGAAAATATCCGGTGGAAGCTATCCGCAACATGGTAGAAACTCTGGAATTTACCGAAAACAGTACCAACTACACCAAACGGTTCCGTTCAGCGGACTTTACCATCAAAAACAATCTGGATGCCGTATCCCATGCCACCTGTGCCATGGCCACCGATATCGGTGCCAAATGCATCGTGGTAAACTCTCTGACCGGTACCACCGCCCGCATGGTAAGCCGTTTCCGCTGCCCCATCGATATCCTGGGTATGACCGCCTCCGAAAAAGGCTGGCGCAAGCTGAACTTAAGCTGGGGAGTTACTCCGGTACTCTGCCCTACCTATGAGTCCATTGACAGGATCTTCGACAATGACCTGAAACAGGCTAAAGAAGTGTACAATCTTCAGCCGGGTGATAATGTGGTCCTGACCGCCGGTGTGTTAAACGGAAAACCGGGCAATACAAATATGATCAAAGTTGAAAAGATCTGAGCCGCCGGCTCAGATCTTTTTTGTTTTTACACCAATGCACCCAACTCTATAATCCTCGTATTATATTTATATAATCTTGTCTCTGATCAACAACTGCATAGATCGTAACTTTCTTGTTGTCTTCATCAATTTTATAAAAAACAAGATATTTTTCTAAAACAAGGACTTTATATCCCTGTCTTTTTAATACCGGATATTTAGGATCCGTACCAATATAGGGGTCATCTTCCAATATGCTGATCCTCCCCTCTATTTCGTCCAGTTTTTTAAGAGCAACATTATTTCCAAAATTCTGAGCGACATATAAGATTATCCTTCTGATACCAGCATCTGCTGTATCAGTTCGTAACACCTCATATTTCATCCTCAGCCCTCCTGAAGCATTTTTCGCAAATCATCAAATGTTTCAGATACCGGAGCAACAAGACCTCTCTTCACTTCATCTTCAGCTTCCGCTAAAATTTCAAGTAACTCTATGCGCGCTTTCATATTTTTATATTCTTCATACGAAAGAGTTACTGTATCGCCTCTACCATTTACTGTAATTATTACCGCTTCTTTATTTTCCTTACATTGCTTTGAAATCTCGTTATAATGATTTCTAAGATCCGCTGAAGGTCTGATTGTTTCTTGTAATGATAACATAGTATTTACCTCCGTTATTCATATATCTTAATTATATCATGATATGTCTATATCATTCAATCATTCCTTGTCTAATTTCCATAAAATAGAATTCCCCTGCGTTTTTCAATTACGATTGATATTTTGCTCTGAATAGAGCCTGATATCAATGCCAGGATAAAATGCTTTAGCATCAAGACCTGTCTCTTATACACATCTGACGCTGCCGACGATACTCCTTGTGT
>CALZOU010000132.1 GCA_945827805.1 uncultured Lachnospiraceae bacterium | reverse complement strand
ACACAAGGAGTATCGTCGGCAGCGTCAGATGTGTATAAGAGACAGCCCATACTCATCCCGCAGCTGAACAAATTCCCTCTGAATAGCCTCAGCCATCGGCACCCCCTTATCCTTACGTTCCAGCCACACCTCATACTCCTTCTCCCCGGCAGTATAGATTCTCTCCTGCCCAGGCGCCTTCTCAGAAGCGCGCAGATCCCGCAAAATATCACCACAAGTCTTCTTAAAAGCATCCGCCCCCATAAAAGCTTCGGTATCAATAGCCATAAAGAAATGTCCCAGCTGATACGGCTTAGGCTGCCCATTTTCATCCTTTCCTTCAAGGGCCTTCAGGAAAATACCGGATTGTAAAGCAGCAGAGAGAATTTCCACCACAGTGGCATAACCATAGCCTTTATACCCGGCAAAAAGATCACCCAGGCCGCCAAGCGGAGCCAGAGCTGCCTTCTGGCTGCGGATATCCTTTAAGATCTGCTCACTGTCGGTCATTTCCGATCCGTCCCGGCCGACAACCATACCCGCAGGCACATCTTTTCCAATCCGGGCATAATATTCAATTTTGCCATTTTGAATAATAGAAGTAGCACAATCCAGCATAAACGGGAAAGGCTCATCCGTAGGCATACCAAAAGTCAGCGGATTTGTACCCAGCATGTTTTCCACACCAAAAGTAGGCGCGATGGAAGGACGGGCATTGGTGCCGGTGATACCGATCATATTTTCTTTGGTAGCCATGGATGCCCAGTAACCGGCAATACCGTAGTGGGAAGAGTTTCTGACGGCCACCATACCCATGCCATATGTATGAGCCTTTTCAATACATATATCCATAGCTTTCTTGCTGGCTACCATACCCATGCCGTTATTGGCATCCAGAACAGCGGTTGTGGGGGTCTCTTTCAGAATGTCAATTTTTGTAACCGGATTCAGAATACCGGCTTTGATCCGGTCGATATAAATCGGCTTAAAACGATTGCAGCCGTGGCTCTCGATGCCGCGCCGGTCACTTTCCAGCAGAACATCGGAACAAAGCCTGGCATCATCTTCCGGTACACCAAGTTTTATAAATACTGCTGTCATAAAATCGTCCACCAGCTGCCAGGGTACATAAGGTCTTGTTTCTTTTGTCATAGAGATTTCCTCCCGTATTTTGATAATAAAAAACGACGTAAAAACAAATACTCCGTTCCTACATCGCGATCATAGTTTCTGCCATAGCTACTGCAATACTCTGGGTAGTATAGCATTCCGAAAATCACCTGTCAAGGGAGAAAAAAATACGACAAATAGCATAGAAAACCTTCGGAGATTAGATGATTAATTCTCTATATTGCACAAAAAACGATACAAAACATAAAATGTGAAGTGCAAAATGACAATCATTAAAATAATCAAAAACTGTTTGTTTTTTCACTGTAATATGATAATATGTAAATAATAATGCTGTATAATGCACACATTTCCATGCTGTTCTGTCCTCAATCGACAGCATAACATTCCCATGAGGAAATACTATACTAATGAATAAATAAAGGATGGGTTACATGATACCTCAGAAACAGATTTTAATCGTAGAAGATAATGAGATAAACCGGGCAATATTGTGTGAAATATTGTCGGACGAATATAGAGTGCTGGAAGCAGAAAATGGACAGGTTGCGTTAGATCTGCTCAGAGAATGCAAAGATGATATCGCCCTGATCCTTCTGGATGTTATGATGCCGGTCATGGACGGTTTTACATTCCTTGATCATTTAAAAGAAGATGCACAGTTATCTTTGATCCCGGTAATCGTCATGACGCAGAGCAACAGCGAAGAGGATGAAGTTGCGGCTTTGGCTCATGGTGCCACGGATTTTGTACCCAAACCGTATCGTCCACAGGTTATTCTGCACCGGGTCGCCAGTATTATTAAACTCAGGGAGACTGCAGCCATCGTAAATCTTTTGCAGTATGACCGGCTTACCGGATTATGCAGCAGAGAGTTCTTTTATGAGAAAGTCAGAGAGCGCCTCCAGAAAGAGCCGGATAAAGAGTATACGATCGTTTGCACAAACATAGAAAATTTCAAACTGTATAATGACACTTTTGGTATCTCGGCAGGAGACAGACTGCTGCAGCAGATGGCTCAGGCACTTCGTGAGAGAAGCGGCAAGAATGCTATCTGCGGCCGTTATGGCGGAGACCGCTTTATGTGTCTGCAGGAAAGAGAGCAGGAACTGAAAGACAGAGATCTTTTAGAACATAGCACTTTCCAGGAAATCAAAAATGTTGTCATGAAATGGGGTATTTACGAAATCATTGACCGCTCGGTACAGGTAGAGCAGATGTGTGACCGTGCACTTCTTGCGGCGGACAGTGTTAAGGGGCAGTATAACAGACATTTTGCGGTGTACGATGATACCCTTCGCGGAAAGCTGATCCGGGAAAAAGAGATCACGGATGCTATGGAATCTGCCCTGACAGAAAAGCAGTTTGCAGTCTATCTCCAGCCAAAATACAATCTGAAAGGGGAATGTATGGCCGGTGCGGAGGCACTGGTGCGCTGGATCCATCCGACGTGGGGCTTTATTTCTCCGGGTGAGTTTATTCCTCTTTTTGAAAAAAATGGTTTTATTCCTCAGCTGGATCAGTATGTATGGGAAACTGTATGTGAATTACTGCAGGAATGGAAGCAGAAAGGGTATCCTGCTTTGCCTGTTTCGGTAAATGTTTCCCGGGCGGATATTTATCAGATTGACCTGGTAAACGTTCTGAGCGATCTGACAAAGAAATACGACATTGAACCGTCAAATCTGCATCTGGAGATCACAGAAAGCGCTTATGCGGAGAACCCCACACAGATATTAAATGCCATCAATCAGCTGAGAAAGCTTGGATTTGTTATTGAAATGGATGATTTCGGCAGCGGTTATTCATCATTGAATATGCTTAATCAGATGCAGATGGATGTTTTAAAACTGGATATGAAATTTATTCAGAACGAAATGGCAAAGCCAGCCAATCAGAGCATCCTGAGTTATGTTGTCAGTATGGCTCATGGTATGGGGCTTAGTGTGGTGGCGGAAGGTGTAGAGACAAGAGAACAGTTAGAGCGCCTGCAGGCGATCGGCTGTGATTATGTCCAGGGCTATTTCCTTGCCAAACCCATGCCGACAGCGGACTATGAGAAACTGCTGATGACGCAGACCACCTGCAAAGTTTCTTCTGATCGGTTCCGGAATGATTTGGAGAACAGTGTGCAGTCGATTCTGATTGTGGATGAAGATTACCGATATATCGAAAAAGTAAGAAAAGCCTTTTTGGATAAGTATCGTATCCTTACGGCATCGACAGCAGAGTCTGCGCTGGAGATTATCCTTTCCCCGAAAAGAGAGAAGATTTCGGCAATGATCCTCAGCATGACACTTTCGGACAATGGAGCCGGAACACTGATGAAGGAATTAAAACAGAATCCGGATTTCTGGCATATCCCTGTTCTGGCAACTGTGCCTAATGGAGAAGTGATGAAGGATATCCCGTTAGCGCTGGAAACTGATGATTTCCTCTGCAAATGCCATCCGCTGTGTGATCTTGTTCGGCGTATTGATCGGCTGATCACTATTTCAGAGTCTTATGAGCGGGAAATCTTTTTGCAGAACGAAGCCAGCCGCGATTATCTGACCGGACTGTTAAACAGAAGAGGCCTTCAGGTATCCATAGATTCCATTCGTAAGGAAGATAAGCCTCTTGCGTTGTGTCTGTTTGATCTGGATAATCTGAAAAAGATCAATGATGTCAATGGTCATGATGCCGGAGATAATTTGATCAAGTCATTTGCGGATCTGCTTTGCCGTCATACCCGGACTAAGGATATTCTTTGTCGTTACGGTGGAGATGAGTTTCTGGTGATTTTGAAGCATCTGCGCAGTAAAGAAGATGCAAAGAAAAAATGTGAGTTGATCTGTCAGTCTTTCCATAGTTCCTGTTCTGCGGGAATAGCTCTTTTGGGACGGAGTGATACGGATATTTCAAGGACGATTCATTTTGCAGATCAGGCGCTTTACCGTGCAAAACGGGAAAATAAGGGCGGCTGCTGTATGTGGAATGAAGTAAATTAAAGTAACTGTTAAGAACAGGCCGAATCACTTACTGATGAGAGCGTAAGAAAATGATTCGGGTGCGGGCAAACCTCATCGGTGCAGCCGATTTTCACAGGTTCGAGAATAGTATCTGTGAAGGTACTGAACAAATACTATTAGACAATTAATGGTCAGGGAGTGGTCTCTGACCATTAACTTAGTTAATTTTTGTTGCAGCAGATTATCATAGGTTTGCCAATCACATCTGTTAAAGAACTGAACAGATACAATGATTTCACACTTCAAGGAGAGGGAAGTATGCAGTTTCACGAAAATCATATGCACATCTTTATGAACGGAAGAGATTACTGTCAGGCGGTTGATGATATAAAAAATGGCAGAGAAAGCTATGTGGTGAGGAAAAATTTCGATGAGTACAGGAAATATGGAATCACCTGGGTCAGAGACGGCGGAGATCATTATGGAACTTCTGTCTATGCCAGAAGTATTGCACCGGAATATGGCATCGTGTATCGGACTCCCATATTCGGTATACACAAAAAAGGCCATTACGGCGGTATCGTAGGACGGGCATTTTCTGACATGCAGGAATATCGCAGTCTGGTAAAAGAAGCTGTTTCGCAGAACGCAGATTTTATAAAGATCATGATCAGCGGTATCATGGATTTTTCCGGGGACGGAAGTCTTTCTGAGGAATCTCTGACGGATGAAGAAATAGAGGAAATGATCCATATCGCTCATGAAGAGGGGAAGGCGGTGATGGCTCATGCCAATGGAGCCGAAGCCATCAAGGCAGCAGTGCGTGCCGGAGTGGATTCACTGGAACACGGTAATTTTATGGATGAGGAATGCATCTGTATGCTGGCGGAAAGTGATACAGTTTATGTGCCCACAGTGTCAACGATCCGCAATCTGATCGGCGATGCCCGTTTCCCGGAAAATACGACCAGAGCTTTGTGGGAAAAACAGAAAGATATTCTGTCCCGTTGTTATACTCAGGGAGTTCATCTGGCCCTTGGCAGTGATGCCGGAGCGTATCGCGTTCCTCACGGCCAGGGTATCGTTGATGAGTATGCTGCCTTCTGCGAAGCCATTGGTGAAACCGCTCTCCTTCGGGCGCGGCTTATGGAAGGGCAGAAGAAGATCCGCGAGAAATTCTGATAGGATTATGCAAAAAGAAAAAAGATACGGTCCAAATTATCCGCATGCAAAGCAGAAAATGGATGTATCAAGCATCAACAAAAGAAAAACATCCAAATTGTATGCCTGCAAAGCCAAAAAATGGACGCAGCAAGCATCAACAAAAGAAAAACATCCAGATAACAAGCCTGCAGTGCTGAAAACTGGATGTAGCAAGCAATTACAAAAGTAAAACATCCAGAACACAACAAAAAGCACTGTCAAAAGAACAGCCGCAGAAATGTACTCCGGCAGGCATATTTTGACAATGCTTTTCAAAGAATAATATCAAGTATCACTTATTCCGCCTGTGTCGCATGCTCCACAAAGATCCGGCGAATATCCTCATATTCGCCAAGTCCTTTCATTACACAAGTCACCGGAAAACCGGCGGCTTCAAACCGGCTTCTCCAGGAATCTGAGTTGGCTCCGGCCATATCGTTGGTGGCATGATCACCGGCCACGATCATAAAGGGTGCCAGCACGATACCTTTTGGCTGACGGGTACGGGCAGCCTTAAGGATCGGCTCCAGACTGGGGTACGCTTCCACAGTACCAAGGAAAATATTCTCATGTCCCATATCCTTAAAACGGTAATCCAGTGCAGCATAAATGGCGTTGGCGTAGTGTGTGGTTCCATGTCCCATCAGCACCAGCATGACATCATCGGAAAGATGTGAGAATTCGTGAGCCACAGCATTGACTACGGCATCGTTGTCTTCTTCCGATGTGAGAAGCGGTGCACCAAAGCGGATGGTGTCAAAATGCTCCCGGTAAGCCAGCGCATCCTCT
>CALZOU010000131.1 GCA_945827805.1 uncultured Lachnospiraceae bacterium | reverse complement strand
AGGTATTCTTTTTGGTCAATTCCCTTTACTCTTTAAAGTATACAGGAAGCTCCTTCCCCGTTTAAGGGATTTTTCTTTCCCCTACTATAGCAAATCCAGGTGGGTTTGTCCATGACATACCAAAAAACGCTTACAGCGAAATCACTGTAAGCGTTTTTGTAACAAAAAAAGCGCGAGACGGGATTCGAACCCGCGACCCTCGCCTTGGCAAGGCGATACTCCACCACTGAGCCACTCGCGCATCTGTTCTGTTCTTTCGAACAATATGCATTCTACAGGACAGACCCTATTTTGTCAATAGGTTTTTTGAAATTTTTTTGATTTTTTGAAAAATATGTTTTTTTCTGATTTTCCGTACATTTATGCTTTTAAAATAGCACTCAGAATATACTCTGTATTCGGAAATGTCTTCTGACTGATATTGTCAAGACGGATCAGGTCCACATCCAGCCACAGCTCTTCTGCCACAGTCATCATATTCGCAAACAATATGCCAAAATTGATTTCGTCCAGGCGGTTGTGCTTTTCGTATATTTTCTTAACAGAAAAGATATGGATCCGATTGTCATACACCACAAAGCGCCAGGGCTGGGAATTCATGCTGGACGGTGCCATCCTTGCCGCCTCCAGAAGCTGTTTCATCCACTGTCTGGGGACCTCCTTATATACGCACAGTTCCTCCAATGAACGGCGTTTGGCGTCCACCGGTTTCCGGGTAACTTCTTCTTTGGCTTCTCCGAAAGCCAGGATCAGAATCTGTTCCTTTTCCCCCAGACTCTGGTATTTCTTTTTCAGAATATGACCACCGATGAAACAGCTGCCAAGGCCCATAGTGACCAGGTGCAAAGATATCTGCTGCAGAATATACCCCGCCGTCATACAGGCTCTGGCCTGCGGCTTCATATAGATCACAAGATAATAAGGTGCCTTTACGGTAAAGGGGCTCACAGCAGAAACCACATGGTCGCTGTAAGGCAGGATCCTAAACTCTGCCTCCATATCCCCAAACAGATAGGGGACATCCTGACAGTAATTTTCAATCTGCTGCAGCACCTCCGGTGTCAGAGACTTCATATTATATTTTCTCACGGATTTTCGTGCAAATATGGCTTCATAATTGTTCATGATATCACCTTCATTTTTTCGTAACAACATTGTAACATATGTTTCCCCATTTTCAAGCCATTCTTTGCATTTTTGTAACAACTGACCGCTAGAATAATTTCCCGAATTCTTCCAGATATTTGTCAAAAATAGACAATGCTTCCCGTACCGGTTCCGGTCTTGTCATATCCACACCGCACAATTTCAAAAGATCAATACAATCCATACTGCAGCCACCGCTTAAAAATGTTTTATACTGCGCAAGGATATTTTCTTCTCCCCGAAGGATTTTCCCGCTGATCGCCAGAGCTGCCGCAAAACCGGTGGCATACTGATATACATAAAACGGTGTATAAAAATGAGGGATGCGGGACCACTCCATGGCGATTTCCTTATCAATAACCACATTCGGGCCAAAATACTGCCGGTTCAGCTCATAATAAATCTCACAAAGCTGCTGTGCCGTTAGCGTCTGACCTTCTGCCTTCAAGCCATGGGCCTTTACCTCAAATTCTGCAAACATAGTCTGACGGTACAGCGTTGTCCTGAACTGTTCCAGCAGATAATTGATCAGATATTTTTTCTCCTCCGCATCCTTTGCCTTTCCGATCAGATACTGCACCAGAAGCATTTCATTGCAGATGGATGCCACCTCTGCCACAAAAATATGGTAACCAGCATACACGTAGGGCTGATTTTTATGGGAATAATAGCTGTGGATTGCGTGCCCCATTTCGTGGGCCAGAGTAAATACGTCAGACAATGAACCATGGTAATTCAACAGCACATACGGATGACTGTCATAGCTGCCCCAGGAATAGGCACCGCTTCGTTTTCCTTCATTTTCGCAGACATCGATCCATCCATTGTCAAAGCCTTCCTGCAAAAGAGAAACATATTCCTCTCCCATCACGGACAGAGCGTCTTTAACCAGTGCTTTTGCTTCCTCAAAGGTATATTTCTTTTCGAAGCTTTTGGTCAGCGGTACATAGACATCATACATATGCAGTTCATCCACTGCCATGACCTGTTTTCGGATCTGCATATACCGGTACATCAGTGGAAGCCCCTCATGGACCGCCTCGATGAGCTCATCATAAACCTGCTCCGGAATATGGGCACCATCCAGTGCCATGGCGCGAGAGGATGTATATTTTCTGGCGGAAGCAAAAAATCTCTGAGCTGTCGTATTGGCATCCATGGTGGCCGCCAGCGTGTTTTTATGTGCTTCATACGCTCCATACATGGCATGAAAAGCATCTTTTCTGACCCGGCGGTCACGATTCTTTAACAGTACTGTGTAATTGCCGTTTGTCACAGTCACAGCTGTTCCATCCGCATCTTTTATCTCTCCAAAGGTCAGATCTGCATTGTTAAAATTCATAAAGATCTGCTGGGGTGCATTGGCCATATCCTGGGCACGGGCCAGCAAAGCCTCCATGTCCGGTGTCAGCACATGCTCTTTCCCCCGGAAGATCTCAGAGAAAAATCTTTTATACAGTTCAAGGCCCGGACAGTTGTCCATATACTTCTGCACCTTCTGCTCTGACAGTGCCAGAATTTCCGGTTCCACAAAAGCCTGCGCATCGTTGACCTGCGTCAGAAGCTGCGCACTTTTTCCGGCCATGGCCTGATATTTTCCATTGGCCGTATCCTGATGCCAGCGCATATTGGCATACACATACAAATGCTCTGCCTTTCTCTCCATATTCTCCCGGCTTTTCAGGATTTTCAACAGACTTTCCGACCCTTCCTGCATTTTTCCACAGAACCCCCGGAAATCTTCCACCTCCTGACTGGCCCCGGAAAACTCCTTCTCCCAGAGATCATCGTCTGCATACATTGCTTCCAGATCCCAGCAATATGCCGGATCCAGCTCACTTCTTTTCTTAACAGCCATAGTTGTCCTTTCCTGCTTCTCTTACAGAGAAAACAAGGGCTGTCACCCCATTGTTTTCACAATCTATGACAGCCCTTAATCCTATTTTTTAGTGATGGAACAGTCTCATGCCGGTGAAGTACATGGTGATACCGTATTTGTTGCAGGCCTCGATCACCAGATCATCACGGATAGATCCGCCCGGCTGCGCAATATATTTTACGCCGCTTCTGTGGGCACGCTCTACGTTATCATCAAAGGGGAAGAAAGCGTCAGAACCAAGAGCCACACCATCCATCTGATTCAGCCATTCTCTCTTCTCCTCGCGGGTCAGCGGCTCCGGTCTCTCAGAGAATACTTTCTGCCACTCGCCCTCAGCCAGCACATCCATATAGTCCTCGCTCATATATACATCGATGGCATTATCGCGGTTCGGTCTGGCCACACCCTCTTTGAAGGGAAGGTTCAGTACCTTCGGGCACTGACGAAGCAGCCAGTTGTCGGCTTTCTGTCCGGCCAGACGTGTGCAGTGGATACGTGACTGCTGTCCTGCGCCGATACCGATGGCCTGTCCGCCTTTAACGTAGCATACAGAGTTGGACTGTGTATATTTCAGAGTGATCATGGCAATGATCAGATCGCGCTTAGCATCCTCCGGGATATCGGTGGTGTCGGTTACGATCTTGCCCAGGAAAGCTTCATCGATGGGCATCTCGTTTCTTCCCTGCTCAAAAGTGATGCCAAATACCTGTTTGTGCTCAATGGGCTCCGGCTTGTAAGCAGGATCGATCTGGATCACATTGTAGTTGCCGTTTTTCTTTGCTTTCAGGATTTCCAGAGCTTCCGGCTCATATCCCGGAGCGATAACACCGTCAGAAACCTCTCTCTTGATCAGTTTTGCGGTATCAGCGTCACATACGTCAGACAGAGATACAAAATCACCGAAAGAAGACATACGGTCAGCGCCGCGGGCTCTGGCGTAAGCGCTTGCCAGCGGAGACAGATCCCCCATATCGTCTACCCAGTAGATCTTTCTCTCCACTTCATTCAGAGGAAGGCCTACAGCTGCTCCTGCCGGAGATACGTGCTTGAAGGAGGTGGCTGCCGGAAGTCCGGTAGCTTTTTTCAGCTCACTGACAAGCTGCCAGCCGTTTAATGCGTCCATAAAGTTGATATATCCCGGTTTGCCGTTTAAAACAGTAATCGGAAGTTCACCGTTTTCCACAAAAATGCGGGACGGTTTCTGGTTCGGGTTACATCCGTATTTCAGTGCTAACTCTTTCATCATCGTTCTCCTTTATCTTATTTATTCTTATTTACAATGCGGGTCTCGTATTCACCTGTAGCAATATCAATGTAACGGACAAACAGAGATACCTTATTATCTTCATTCAAATTTGTCCATACAAGTTCAGTGAAAGCATCGATATCACCTTTGATATCCACCTTAGTGGGCTCGCCTTCAAAGCTCGGAAGCGGATCGCCGTCTTCCATGTAAGTGTGAATGAAACGTCCCTCTCCTGCCGGACAGTTCGGATAGCTGAATGTATTGCGCAGACAGTAGTCCGGATTGCCATCCTCACTCTTTAAGATAGACATGGAGAAATCGTAATTGCCATCTTCTACATGCATGATACCGGAAATACGGGGTGTGAAGTTCGGTGCGTCCGGCTCAAATTCACGTGTACGTAAAGCTTCTTCAAAAGTCTTACCTTCTGCCATAAGATCATATACAGTATCTGTCTGATCGCCGTTGGTCACGATGGTCTGTTTACCAAGTGCTCTCACCGGAGCATAGATGATCAGGCTCGGATCACTTAATTTGGACGGGTCATGAGCCTGGGTGCGGATACCCTCGCCATCCTCCACAAACACACGGTTACGGCTGTTTACGCTTCTTCCCATGATGAAATATGCTGTCACTGCATACTTTCCATCCTCAGAGCGTCCGATCACGATACCTCTGCCCGGGTAGCTGTTGGTGTTTAATTCCGTTGCCAAAGATACTTTCTGCATTGATTTCCCTCCTGTTTTCTGTCACTGGATTAAAAAAACCGCCTGGTCAGCCCCAGGGGCTGCCCAGGCGGTCGGCATTTACACTTTGCTGTACTCCCCTGCAGTTTACTCTGCTTCCGCCAGTCATACAGCTGCTGCACATATAGTACACTACTTTTTTCTTCTTTTCAACTATTTTTTCTCCTGTTGTTCCTCAGAAATGATCTCATTTTTCCTTGTCTGTACATCCTCTTTGAACTGTTCCCAGGCATCCTCATTCTGTACAAAGTACCGCGGACAGTCCTTGCCCGTCACGTCATAATGCCGGATCACATCGTCCTTTTCCAGAGAAAACCGTTTGCAAAGCCAGGCCGTCAGCTGTACCAGAGAATCATAGGTATCCTCCGTAAATTCGCCGGTTTCATCGGGATGGCAGCACTCAATGGACAGAGTATCCGTATTCCTGTTATTAGAAGCGTAAGCAATCTCCTTCGTTGGTATACACTGAATGATCTCTCCCTCAAGGCCAACCACAAAATGACTGCTGACCTTCGTATCCTGACTGTCCTTAAGTTTTTCAAAATAATTCCGGTTAGCCACAGCAGAACTGCCCGGATTAGCTGTATAATGTACCACGATTCCCTTAACCGCCTTAAGCGCGATCCCCGGCCGGGAATAGGGATTCACCGTCAAAAGCTCCACATCAATCTCCGGAGCCCCAAACCAGTCAATATCCCCCTCAACAGCTTCGTTTTCACTGTCCACAGGTTCCGCCTGCAGAGCTCTGTTTTTCCACTTCTGCAAGGCAAATGATCCAACCAGCAGTACCGCCGACACCACAATCACCACCGACAGCACCCGAAGAAGAATCTGCTGCCGCCTGTCCTTCTTCCCCCTGCGGCGCACCCTGCGTTTTCTCATCCCTGTCTTCTTTCGTTTTTCTTCCATCTCACTTATCTACCGTCTTTCACTCAGCAAACAGCTGTCGCCCGCTGCCAGGTGCCGGCATATATATGTATTTAAGCGACTTTAACGAGCACGACTCCGAGACTACAGGCTCGGAGCGAGCGCAGTAG
>CALZOU010000130.1 GCA_945827805.1 uncultured Lachnospiraceae bacterium | reverse complement strand
CTAGTACGGTCTCGTGGGCTCGGAGATGTGTATAAGAGACAGTATCTGACGGTGCCACCATATCAGCGCCTGCCTGTACATGGCTCAGAGCTGTTCTGGACAGAAGATCCAGCGTAGCATCATTTTCTACATCATGACCGCAGAGCACACCGCAGTGTCCGTGAGAAGTATACTCACACATACACACATCCGTAATATAGTACAGCTGGGGATAATGCTCTTTGGCATAACGCAGAGCCCTCTGTACAATACCGTTTTCGGCATAGGCCTGAGAACCCATGGCATCTTTAACTGCCGGAATACCAAACAGCATGACACTGCTGACACCTGCAGCGATCAGACGCTCCAATTCTTCGCCCATTCGATCTACGGTATAGCGAAACTGTCCCGGCATGGAAGCGATTTCTTCCACCTTATCGGTCCCGTCCATAACAAACATCGGATAGATCAAAGACGCTTTATCCACTCTTGTCTCCCGCACCATATTGCGGATCAGCTGCCCGCCGCGAAGACGTCTCGGTCTTTTCAGTAAATCCATTTTTATTTCCTTCTTTCTTTAACGGTCTTTTATGACCGGTAATATACCATAAATTTATTTATTTTCTGCAGCCACTTCGCAGATCAGCTCCACCAGACTGTCCATGGATGCCTCTTTTGACACATGAATCTGCATACCGAGGGCACTGGCTGCAGCTGCCGTCTGGCGTCCGATACAGGCCGCCTGTACTTTTGAATAATCAAGATCCGGGCAGGCACTGGCAAATCCTTTTACTGTGGAAGCGCTGGTAAATACGGCCATCACCTTCTTACCGCTCTCAAAAATGAGTTTCTGATCAAGGATATCTGACGATGTATACGTAGTGGTATATGTTGGAATATCCGTAACGGTCAGGTTCCTGCCTTTTTCCAGTTCGGCGATGATCTCATGATTGCCGATATCTGCTCTGGGAAGCAGGATGCGGTCACCTTCTTCGGCTGCCCCGGCAAGCTTCTGTCCAAGATGCTCGCCATCGAACACTTCCGGCACAAGATCCGCATAAAGCCCGAATTTTTCCAGTTCTCTGGATGTTCCTTTACCAATGGAGGCAATCTTTACGGAACCCAGGGCACGGATATCTTTTCCTGATTTTTTCAGTTCATTAAAGAATACTTTTACTCCGGTGGGGCTGGTAAACGCGATCCACTGATAGGTATCCAGCACATTCAGGGCCTCTTTCAGCTGCTGATTATCCAAAACAGGCTGCGTGCAGATCGCCGGAAGCTCCAGTACCTCCGCGCCAAGTCGGCGAAGCTTCATAGCCATCTGAGAAATCATATCTCTCGGTCTGGTAACCACCAGTTTCATGCCGGACAACGGCAATTTTTCATACCAGGCAAAACGGTCTGCAAGGGCACACACCTTACCCACAACAATGATGGCCGGTGTTTCAATCCCCTGTCGGTCAACCTCCTGTTTTAGCGTGGATAATGTGGCTACCACACGCTTTTGTCCGGCTGTGGTACCCTGCTGCAGCACCGCCGCAGGCATATCCGGATCCATTCCCGCACCCAGAAGTCCGTTGCAGATATCCTCCAGCGCGGTAATGCCCATCAAAAATACCAGCGTACCACCGGTACGTTTTAACGCTTCAAAATCGCAGGTAAATACCTGTCCGGCTCTCTTGTGTCCGGTAATAATATGCAGTGAAGAACAGAAATCTCTGTGTGTCACCGGAATACCATTATATGCCGGCACTGCCAGAGGGGATGTAATGCCCGGAACCACCTCAAAAGGAATGTGATTCATAGCCAGAAGCTCCAGTTCCTCGCCGCCGCGTCCAAACATGAAAGGATCTCCACCCTTCAGGCGTACCACGGTATTGCCTTTCTGGGCCTCTTCCAGCAGCAGACGGTTTGTCTCGTACTGCGGCTTAATGTGATGGCCGGAACGTTTGCCCACATTGATGCTTCTGGTGGTCTCCGGAATCATACTTAAGACACCGTCTCCCACCAGACTGTCATAGACGATCACATCTGCGGTCTCGATCAGCTGTTTTGACTTTAACGTCAGAAGCCCCACATCTCCGGGACCTGCTCCCACCAGAAATACTTTTCCAGGCTCGATTTTATCATATAATGTGCTTTTCAGCTTTTCTGCCAGTTCGCGGCCAAGTTTTTCCGGTTCATCAATAGAGCCGGCCAAAGTGCCTGTATTCCATTCTTCTGTTGTCTCATCAAAATACAGACCATGCAGAAAAATCTGATTTCCCTGTATGGAAGCATGAGCAGCCACCGGAGACGTACATCCACCATCAAGAGCAGTGACAAAAGCTCTTTCGCTGAGAGCGGCTGCTGTCGATGCCGGATCACCGTATCCATCCAGAAAACTGTAATCTTCTCCCGCTCTTCCCTGCACCGCCAGGATACCCTGTCCTGCTGCCGGAATCATCTCTTCTGTGGTGAAATACCGGGAGATCCTGTGTTCCAGGCCCAGACGCTTTAATCCCGCAGCTGCTAGGATCGTCGCAGCATATTCGCCGCTGTCAACTTTGCGCAGACGGGTCTGTACATTACCACGGATATTGGCGAAAGTTGCTTCCGGATAAATCTCTTTTAACTGCAGCATACGCCGCTTACTTGAACAGCCGATAGGTTTGGAGAAATCGATCTCCGTCACTCCTTCCGGAAGCACCAGCACATCCCGGGGATCCTCCCGGGTGGAAAAGGCCACAATCGGCAGTTCCTCCGGGATCTGCATGGGCATATCCTTTAAGCTGTGCACGGATATGTCCGTGTTTTTGTCCAGAAGAGCTTTGTCAAGCTCCTTCACAAACAATCCTTTACCACCGATCTTATCCAATGTACGGTCCAGGATCTTATCCCCTGTTGTTTTCATGGTCAAAAGAGAAAGCTCCATTTCCGGATGATGCTGTCCGATCCATGCCATGACCATCTCACTTTGTACTACAGCCAGCCTACTCTCACGGCTGCCTACACAGATTTTTCTACTCATTCCATTCTCCTTTGGCGAACGCTTCCTCTACACATTCACGAATTTTTTTTACTTTTTTATGATCGGTTCCCGCCGCATTGATACCAATGACAATCTCATCATCTTTTACAATCCCCGGAAACTGAAAATCACATTTTTTCTGATCCGAACAGACATTGACCCAGATACCCAGACATTTGCAGACACTGTGGATCTCATCGTTGAGTTTTGGATCGTTAGTGGCCGCCAGGACCAGATCTGCGCCAAACAGATCTTCTCTGTCGTAAGTTTTCTGTCTTAAAGTGATCCATCCGTCTTCGGCCAGAGTCTGTACCCGGTCCGTTGCCTGCGGGGCAACAACTACGATATTAGCACAAAACTTCGTCATCGTTTCTATTCGGCGTGTCGCTATCTTACCGGCGCCGATCACCACTGTCTTTTTATCACGGATATCCGCAAAAAAAGGAAAACATCCCTTTAATTCTCTATTTTTCGTCATATATCTGTTCCATGCTTTCTACAGATTCCAGAAATGCTTCTCTGCCCATGGCATCCCGCATGCCAAAGATCATTTTACCCACGACCTTACCGGCTGCTGTATCTATGTTCCTGAGCAGAGTATCCCTCTCTTCTTTTTCCAACGGCAAATGAGAGAGGATCTTATAGATTCGAAGATTCAGATCCTCCACAGCTTTGTTCTGGATTTCTTTAATGCGGGGAATGATATCCCGGCCTTCCAGCCAGTTATAGAATTCATCCATCTGTTCCTGCAGGATCTTCTCCGCCTGATGATAGGCCTCCTCATTCTGACTGAATGAAGTATTATTTTTGAACGCATCAATATCGTAAAGTTCCAGATTCTGAAATTCACCGATAGACGGTTCAATATCTCTCGGAACTGCCAGATCCACCATCACAAGGCCCTTTTTCCAGGTATGCTGTTTCATAAGTTCTTCCGTAATGGTGTAATTCGGACTGGCCGTGGCACTGACCACGATGTCGCATTCCGGAAGAAGCTCCATCCGGTTGCCGTAATCGATACGTTTACAGCCTACAGGGATCTGCACCACACCGCTTCGGTACTGACGAACCGTCACTGTCACCTCGGCTCCCTGCTCTCTCAGGCTCTGCGCGGCCAGCTTACCCATTTCCCCGTTACCGATGACCATACAATTCATAGAGGACAGATCTGCCCCCCGTTCCTTAAGCATAGCCACAGCGCTGTCCATAGCTGTATAATTTGCTCTGGAAAAAGTCACTTCCGTCTTGATCTTTTTCCCGGCGGTGACAGCCATACGAAACAGTACTTCAAGAACACTGTCAGTAGTGAAGCTTTCCCTCGCCAGCGCCAGCGCGTCCTTTACCTGTGTGAGGATCTGGTCCTCACCGAGGATCTGCGATTTAAGCCCGCATGTCAGATGGAAAAGATGATCTACGGCTTCCCGATCTTGGCGTTCCCGGAAATAGGCGCGGTAATCCTCTGGATCGACATTTTTGATCCTGCAGATTTCGTCAAACAGGCAGCCTTTCCAATCCTCTACCGTACTAACCCAGCATTCCATCCGATTACAGGTGGACAGGATCACACAGCCAAGGATCCCTTCTGTCTTTTTTAATTCTTCCATTGCTGTCACCGCATTTTTCCTGGTAAAAGAAAATACGGATCGAATATCTATCGACGCTCTGTTATGGTCTATTCCAAACATACAGATGCCCATATATACGTACCCCCAAAACTTATCATTCGTATATCGTATCTGTTCAGTATCTACGCAGATACGATTCGCAGCCCCATGAAAATCGGCTGCATTCAGCTCAAGATGCCAAGAGCTTTTTTTGCCAGCTGATCTGCCATCTCATTATACTTCACTCCTGAATGGCCGGTCACTTTGACAAAATGTATTTCGAGACGATCCTTCAGACCGTCATAAAATTCTTTGTATGCCTTTGTGCTGTCTTTATTGGTCTTCCAGTCACCGCGGCACCATTTGGCAATTCCCTCATAATCATGGTAAATATAGAGCTTTTTGTATCCCTGTTCTGCGGCATACTGCATGGCATAGGCTGCAGCATGGATCTCTCCGGCCACATTGTGCATAGCGGCAAGGGCAGGATCCTGACGGCTGCCCGACGCAGTCTTTATTCCTTCCTGATCCAGGAAAACAACGCCATATGCGTAACTGTCTGCTTTTGCCGATACATAGCTGCCATCTACATAGGCTGTCAGTGTGCCGTCTTCCCGAATCCAGCCATCATCACCGACGGCAGCCGGAGCAGATTCCCGATTTTCCATAAAAGCCTCTGCCTCTTTAAGGGAAGGAAAGCTCTTATAAGCGGCTTCCTTAAATCCGTGGACCTGAGCCTTGCATTCCTCCCAGCTTTTATAGATGCCGGGGGTTCTTCCTTTGCGTACAGCGTAGTATTTTTGCGCCATAGACATACTCCTCCATATTCCATAAACCATCCCATTATAGCATAGAGATTGTTTCAGGGGCAATGTTTTCCTGAAAAAAGAGTTGAAAAAGCAGGGTCAGTTACGAAATTCTGATATTCCTCTATGGAATATATAGCTACCTGTTCACTGGCAGGGCAGTAAAAAAGTAACTAAATATATTCTCATATATATATTTTCTGTGAAAGAACAGATGCATTCTGTCTGAGAATGTGATATGATTGTGCAATATAATGCTGAATTTTGTTGGAGGGATTTTATGTCAGATACACAGACAAAAGCCATTCTGGTAGTCAGCTTCGGGACAAGCTTTCCGGACACCAGAAAAAGAACCATTACTGCTATTGAGGATGATATAGCCGCAGCTTATCCGGATTACAGAATTTACCGCGCCTGGACCAGTAAAATGATCATGAAAAAACTGCTGCGCACGGAAAACATAAAGATCTTTAATGTAAAGGAAGCTATGGAGGCCATGATGGCTGATGGAATCCGGGATGTGGTGATCCAGCCTACTCATGTGATCAATGGTATTGAAAATGATCTTATGAAAGAGGATGCGCTGGCTTACCGGGAGCATTTTGACACCATCCGCTTTGGTGCACCTGTCTCTTATACACATCTGACGCTGCCGACGATACTCCTTGTGTA
>CALZOU010000129.1 GCA_945827805.1 uncultured Lachnospiraceae bacterium | reverse complement strand
CTACTGCGCTCGCTCCGAGCCTGTAGTCTCGGAGTCGTGCTCGTTAAAGTCGCGCTAATTTTCTGCACATACCCAGGGGCTTGCCGCGGTTTGGATGCCCGCTTTAATGGATTCTCCAACCGGAGAGGTATTTATTTTTGAGTACGCCGTTTACCAGCTTGCCCCAGCCCAGAGGAAATCCGTCCACACAGACCAGCTGCCAGCCGTTCGGCTTTGTCCACTCATTTTCGTCAACCAGAATCGTCTCTCCCTTAAGGTACCGCAACACCCGTTCATCATTTGCCGAAAAGTCAAGAGTTGCCGCATAATCATCCTTTGATAATGCCATGGCCAGAGGCTGTGACGGCTCAAATCGGTTCTTTTTCAACTCGCCGAGAAGAAGGCCATTTCGCACAAATTTCAATCCCCGGATGCCTTTTGTCAGTCCGGGAACCGCATAGACATATTCACCACGAATATCGAGTGAAAAATCCTCTCCACCAGAACGCATATCTTTGAAAAATTCATCCAGAATCTGCTGTGTCTTTTTGTCCGGTCCTTTGGACTCTGACGGTACAGGATCCGGCACCCTCTCCCCGCTCTTTTTCATCAGCGCCAGGAAATGTCCCTCGCCATCCATATGCTGGGGCCAGATCCGCACCGTTTTTTCCAGTACCGGCGTATTGTCCGCCCAGCGGGGATTACCGTGGGAAAAGCCCTCGTACCAGGGTGTGATCTCCAAAAGCTCCAGATCCGGATTCTCCGAAAGCATCCGGGCGATCTGTTTTTCATTTTCCTCCGGTGAAAATGTACATGTGGAATACAGAAGCAGGCCCCCTGGTTTTAACATCTTTACCGCCTCCCGGGTGATCTCCTCCTGCATACGGGCACAGATCAACGGTTTGTCCGGTGTCCACGCCTCCATTACTGCCGGTTCCTTGCGAAACATTCCTTCTCCGGAGCAAGGTGCATCTACTAAAATTTTATCAAAATATTCGGGAAATACCTTTGCCAGATGTGCAGGACTTTCATTCGTCAGAAAAGCATTGGATATCCCGGTGATCTCGATATTTTTCAGCAGTGCTTTCATACGGGAAGGACTGATGTCATTAGCCACCAGTAGTCCTTTTCCTTTTAAACGGCTGCCAAGCTCTGTAGCCTTTCCTCCTGGTGCAGCACAAAGATCCAACACTTTCTCTCCCGGTTCCACAGGTAAACGGGACGCCGGTGTCATGGCACTGGGTTCCTGCATATAATAGAGGCCTGCAAAATAATAAGGATGTTTTGTGGGCATATCTTCAGGATCATAAAAAAATCCATTTTTCACCCAGGGAATTCTCTTCAGATGGAAGGGCGCAAGCTTTTCAAACTCCTCAGGAGAGATCTTAGCTGTATTGACCCTAAGGCCATATACTCTCTCTTTTTCATATCTCGCAAAGAAAGCATTACTTTCTTCTCCCAGCATATCTCCCATTCGGCTGGCAAACTCTTCCGGCAGCTGCATACCTGTTTCTCCTTTTCTTCCCTTGTGTTTGTCTCCCATTATACAACGGCTTTTTATTTTTTCAACTTAAAGCACACATAAAAAGATCCGATGATTCTTTTCCATATAATAATACACAACAAAAAACGGTGCAGCATTCATCAGCCGCACCGCATTTTTGTATTGCATTGTTTACATTTCGTCCGTATCGCTCTCCATGGCCTCCTGATATTTCATCAGAATCAGCTCCTGCAGTGCTGTCCGGGTATCCGAATTGATCGGATGGGCAATGTCCTTGTACTCGCCGTCTGCAGCCTTACGGCTCGGCATAGCGATAAACAGACCCTTGTCCCCCTCAATTACCTTGATATCATGTACCACAAAGACATCATCGATCGTAATCGATACAACGGCTTTCATCTTACCATTTCTGGCAACCTTACGGACTCTAACATCTGTAATATTCATACTCTCATCCCATTATATATTGCCCATGCATAATGGTTTCCCCCCAGATATATTGTAGCGAAAACTACGGCATTCCCCTTTTGCGCACCATATTTTTCTGCACTATGAGGGAATGCCTTCGTTTCCCTCTGCATTTTCCGGTCAGCTATAACTCTGTATACTGTTCCCGGAATGAAAACTATGATGTGCGGACGGTTTTATACCGGATAACGGTCGTTTTCTTCGATGACGATCTTTACGCCGTTTTCACCGCAATAGTAGGAGTTGGCACGGATGGTGTCTCTGGATTCTACAATACAATTCTCAATGTGTGTATTGTCGCCCAGATATACGTTGTTCAGAATAATCGAATTCTTGATCACGCAGTTATTTCCCACATATACATCTTTAAATAATACAGAGTTTTCCACGCTGCCGTTGATAATACAGCCGCTGGCTACCAGACTGTTGCGTACATTGCTGCCCGGATTATATTTTGCCGGCGGCAGGTCATCCACAACAGACATGACCTTACTTCCTTCTTTGAAGAAGTAATCACGGACATCCTTTTTCAGGAAATCCATATTTGTCTCATAATAAGACTCAACAGTGGAGATATTTCTCCAGTAAGTGTCCATCTTGTATCCGTAGATACGTTTCAGATTCTTATAGCGGATCAGGATATCTTTGACAAAGTCAAAGCGTTCTTCCTGAGCGCTTCTCTCGATCATTTCGATCAGCTGGCGACGACGGATTACATAAATACCGGTAGATACGGTATTTGTGCTCGCTACCATCGGCTTCTCCTCGAATTCTTCAATACGGCCATCCTCGTTCATCTTTACACAGCCGAAGCGGGTAACATCTCCCTCCATCTCTGTGCAGACAACGGTGATATCGGCGCGTTTTGCGATATGATATTCCAGAACCTTATTGTAATCCAGCTTGTAGATACCATCGCCGGATGCAATAACTACATAGGGTTCGTGGCTTCTCTTAAGCCAGTCAAGATTCTGATAAATGGCGTCTGCTGTACCTCTGTACCACCAGCTGTTGGAAGCGGTAACTGTAGGTGTAAACAGATACAGACCACCCTGTTTTCTACCGAAATCCCACCATTTGGAGGAACTCAGGTGCTCGTTTAAGGAACGGGCATTGTACTGTGTCAATACGGCTACTCTCTGAATACGGGAGTTGGTCATATTGCTCAGCGCGAAGTCAATACTTCTGTAGCTTCCGGCTACCGGCATTGCGGCAATGGCTCTTTTGTTTGACAGTTCGCGCATTTTGTTGTTATTACCGCCTGCTAAAATTATGCCTAATGCTCTCATGCTTACTTACCGTCCTCCTTAACAATTGCTCCACCTGCCGGCAGTTCACCGTTGGGATAATCCTCTGCGGTGGTTACAGCCTTGATGGCTGTGTTCTTGCCGATCCTTACATTGTCCGGGATCACGGAATTCTCACCGATGGTGACAAGGCCAAAGCCGTATACCTTCGGTTTGAGAACGTTCTCTGCTTCCGGACCTTCGCCCATGACAACATTCTGGCCCACAACAACGTTCTCAGCAATAATGGCCTTCTCGATCTTGCAGCCTTTGCCGATCACTGTACCGCCCATAATAATGGAGTCACGAACTACGGCGCCCTCTTCAACAGTAACGTTGACGCCGATAACGGAATTATGTACCTCACCTTCAATATCGCATCCCTCGCTGATCAGGCTTCGGTTGATCACTGCGTTGGGACCCACATACTGCGGACGGATAATGTCAGATTTAGTGTAGATCTTCCAGAACTCTTCATACAGATTGAACTCCGGAATGATATCGATCAGTTCCATGTTGGCTTCCCAATAGGAACCCAGTGTACCTACGTCTTTCCAGTAGCCGTTAAACTCATAAGCAAACATACGGCTGCCGTGGTCACGAAGATACGGAAGGATATGGAAACCGAAGTCCAGATTCGGTGTACCCTTCATGTCTTCAAAAGCCTGTTTCAGAACCGGCCAGCTGAAGATATAAATACCCATATTGGCCAGGTTGCTGCGCGGTTTCGGAGGTTTCTCTTCGAAATCTGTTACGCGGCCATTGCCATCTGTGATCATAACACCAAAACGGCTGGCTTCCTCGATCGGAACCGGCATGCAGGCGATGGTCAGATCTGCCTTATTGGCTTTGTGATAATCCAGCATCACCTCATAGTCCATCTTATAAATATGGTCACCGGACAGGATCAGAACGTAATCCGGATCATACTGCTCCATATACGCCATATTCTGATAGATGGCATCTGCCGTACCGGCAAACCACTCTGCACCGCCGCTCTTCTCATAGGGTGACAGAATCGTAACACCGCCGACATTTCTGTCCAGATCCCACGGAATACCGATACCGATATGAGTATTCAAACGAAGGGGCTGGTACTGAGTCAGTACACCAACAGTATCAACACCGGAATTGATACAGTTGGACAGTGGAAAATCGATAATTCGATACTTTCCGCCAAATGCTACTGCGGGTTTGGCAACCTTCTCCGTCAGGACGCCCAGACGGCTTCCCTGCCCACCGGCCAGAAGCATAGCAATCATTTCTTTCTTCATCATGCATTCACCTCATGTCTTAGGAATAAAAACATTATATCACAGTGCTTTCAAATAGTGAACAATTTTACTTAAATTTTTCTCCACTTTTTACGACTTTTTATCATATTTGCCCAATTTACATTTTTCGACGCTGGAAAGATATGGCAATTTGTATGTTTGCCAAATAAAATTTGCTTTTTTGACGTGGCATAGTATAATGATAATGATTTCAGCAAGAAGCTGCAATACAAAGGAGTATTACCATGTATCAAGTACAGTTTGGTTCACCTATACACGTTCACTTCATCGGCATCGGAGGCATCAGCATGAGTTCTCTGGCCGAAATCCTTCTGGCCAGAAATTTCACCATCTCCGGTTCCGATCAGAAAGCCAGCGAGCTTACCCGCCATCTGGAAACAAAGGGAGCACGCATCGCCATCGGCCAGCGTGCGGAAAATATCACTGACGACATCGATCTGGTGGTATATACCGCAGCCATCCATCCGGACAATCCGGAGTTCGCCTGCGCCAGAGAAAAAGAGATCCCCATGCTGACAAGAGCTGAGCTTCTGGGCCAGATCATGAAAAATTATCCTGTACCCATCGCTGTCAGCGGTACTCACGGAAAGACGACCACCACATCCATGGCTTCTTTAGTGCTCATGGAAGCCGGTATGGATCCCACGGTCAGTGTGGGCGGCATCCTGCCCCAGATCGGCGGAAACCTTCGTCTCGGTCACTCCGATACCTTTATCACCGAAGCCTGCGAGTATACCAACAGTTTCTTAAGCTTTTTCCCGAAGATCTCCATCGTTCTGAACGTGGACGCAGATCATCTGGATTTCTTTAAGGATATTGACGATATCCGCCATTCCTTTCACCGTTTTGCCGAGCTTCTGCCCGCGGATGGTACTCTGATCATCAATGCAGATACCCCTGAAGTAGAGGCTGTTACCCATGATCTGCACTGCGAGATTATCACTTTCAGCCTGAGCGGCAACGGAGACTACACCGCCGAAGATATCACTTTCAATGAAGATGGCTGCGCCACTTTTACCTGCCTTAGAAAAGGCGCAGAGCTTGGAACCTTTACCCTGCACGTACCGGGTATGCACAATGTATCCAACGCTCTGTCCGTGATCGCCATGGCCATCCGTCTCGGCATCGATAACGAGACCATTCAGCGAGGCTTCAATGCCTTCGGCGGCACCAAACGCCGTTTTGAACACAAAGGAAACCTTGGCGACATCACCATCATTGATGATTACGCCCACCATCCCACGGAGATCCGCGCGACCCTGACAACGGCTAATGCCTGCGACAAAAAGACCCTCTGGTGCGTATTCCAACCTCATACTTACAGCCGGACCTATGCCCTCCTGGACGATTTCGCAGATGCCCTGTCCATGGCCGATAAGATCATCCTGGCCCCCATCTACGCCGCCAGAGAACAAAACACCATAGGCATCACCTCCGCTGACCTGCAAAAAAAGATCCAGGCACTCGGTAAAGAATGTCTCTACATCGAAACCTTCGACGAAATCGAAAACTATCTCCTCGAACACGCCGAACCCGGTGACATCATCCTCACCATGGGTGCCGGCGACGTCGTAAAAATAGGAGAAAATCTGCTGGGAATGTAAATCTTTTACCACAACATATCCACACTCCACCGCCCCATTTCTCAACACACAGGAAGCGAGTGGACCGATAAAAAGGGTACAGTATCTGTTTCAGCGACTTTAGCGAGCACGACTCCGAGACTACAGGCTCGGAGCGAGCGCAGCAGGA
>CALZOU010000128.1 GCA_945827805.1 uncultured Lachnospiraceae bacterium | reverse complement strand
CCTCTATGGCATGGCGGATTGCCCTCTCTACCCGGCTGGGTGTTGTCTGATGTTTCTTGGCAATCGTGGGGTAGAGAATTTTTGTAATCGAATTCAGCATTTCCATATCATTGACAGACATAATGATGGCATCTCTCAGATACTGATAGCCTTTTATATGGGCCGGCACACCTATCTCATGGATCACATTTGTCACATCCATCTCCAGATTTCTTTCCAGCATTTTCGGAGTCTGCCCTGCAATCAGTTTGTCACCATGCTTCTGTATGGCCGGATACAGACCTCTTTTCAGCGTTTTGATCCGCTTCAGGATCATATCATTATCAAAGGGCTTCAGAATATAATAATATGCTCCCAGATTAAACGCATCTTCCGTGATCCTCTCCTGACTCACCGCAGAGACAACAATGAACACCGGCTGTTTCTTAACGCTTGCATCCTTGTGCACACGTTCCATTACCGTAAGGCCATCTTCCTTAGGCATGATAATATCCAAAAGCACCACATCGGGCTGTTTTTCCAGAATAATATCATAAATATCCTTACCGTTATCGGCCTGTCCTACAAGTTCAAGTTCACTGTCATTATTGATCATATTGCCGAGCATATGTATAATGCGTTCATTGTCATCCGCGATAGCGACTCCGATTTTTTCCATAATTAATTTTCCTCCTGTTTTTTACTTGTTCGTGTATCCTTTTTAAGACAGGGCCCATGCAGTTTGTTCTGCACCATGTACAGTAGATTATAATTTTGCCCTCCGATCAATTCAATACTGGTCTATTTACAAATCTGAGATTTGACCGCAAAACCCTCCTCAATTCAACGCGACCAGACAAGTCCTCGATTATTTCTCACACTTGTCGAAAAATGTTGTCAGAAGTTTGCATTGTCTGCTGTCGAAAAAAATAAAAAGGGGAAGAAACAGGAAGAAATATTTTTTTATCAAAAAAGCCAGAAGAAAAAGCTTTTACCTTAATAAGAAAAGCTTTTATTCTTCTGGCTCTCTCGTTATTTTATGCGTATATTTCAGTTCTTCTCGATCTGTGACGCCGGTGTAATATCTGCCTGCTCTCCCGAATAGCTGATGGTGACCTTATCGCCCACATTCAGAATAACTGCCAGCTGGCATTCTCTGGCATTGATGGTGTAATAATGAGGATCGCCCTCCAGCAGGAAGAAATAGTACGTATCTCCGTTCATGGATGCACTTCGGATTTCCCGGATCACACCGCTTGCCTGGCTGGATGTAACCGTCTCAGACAGAGAACTGTTATCTGCCTCTTCTTCCGTAAGGATTCCCTTCTCGATCAGAAGTGCCCGGTAGTTTTCCTGACAATTCTGTACCGTAGAACCTGTGGCCACGATCTGATACTGCTGCACGTTAACCATGGCATACATTTTTACCAGACCTGCCGTATCCTTCAGCGCCATAAAATACGTGGGATCATCCGCAATGTTTAAAAGCAGTGGGAATGTCGCATCGTAATTGTACTGCTGCACCGCACCTTCCGCTGAAGACATGGCTGAAAATTCTTCTGCGCCGGCACAGGAATAATACCGTGCTTCCTTGGTTCTCTGATTTACCAGAATAAAACCGATATTTCCGCGATCGCTGGTGATGGAGGTAACACCGGTATACATCCATACATCATCATCCATGGCGATGTAATTGTAACCGGAGGTAGTAACGGTGCAGTCTGTCTGGCCAAAATAAGAATTCAGGAAACCATGCACATAGGCACCATGCAGATTGTACTGCTGTACCAGAAGATCGGCAGAATATACCCGGTCTACCCAGGTAGGCACATCTGCCACCGGATAATACTGACTTTCTCCCGTAACAGCGTTCAAAAGTACCGCACCTTTGATATCATCGCCGTTAAACAGACCGACTTTTTTCTCTGTAACCGAAGCGATCCAGTACGGTGTGCCCTCCTCGTCAATCTCAAAATTCACATTATTAAAGATAAAGGTCGGATACTGGAACCGGAGCTGTCTCTCCAGTTTGCGGTTAAACAGTTCTGAAGGAGAAATCCTGATTCCTTCCTCCAGACGTACCACATCCACATCCTGCGTAACCATATCGATGATCATGTAGGCCGGAAGTCCTTTGGAGCGGTTTTTCCACCATTTAAAGAAACCATCATAGTTCAGATACGTAACGCGTACCGGTTTTCCTTTGTAATTTATCTGAGAGGAATTCTCGCTGACGGAGAACTGAGAAACCAGATCTGACAGATCTCCCAGTTTTCTGTTGGCCAGATTATTGGCCGACTCGGAATCCAGCATAGGGATCTGGTCCAGCGATATCTCTGCTACATCTGTGGCAAAATCTCCTGTCTCCGTTGTCAGCAGATTAGCATAGGAGGAGGAACGGAAAATCGCCAGTCCTGTCACTGTACCGGCCGCCACAATAACCACCAGCGCTGCCGTAACGATCAGCGGCAGTTTCATCGTATCCTTGATATAGGAGAGATAACCTCTGGCTCCACCGGCTTTTACCCGGCCAAGAAGGATCCGGCTGATGGTATATACCACGCAGAGCAAAAACAGGAACCAGTAAAATTCCATAGCATGAATATTGATCGCCGGCAGTTCCAGATAAAAATAAATACCGCCAAAGATCAATGTAATCAGAAGGCTTAAGAGCACCCGTAATGCCGGATGCATCACTTTACCCGTGGGCTGTTCCCAGACATAGTCCTCAGGACCGGCCTTCTGTCTGTTTTTAAAATTCTTGAATTGAAAAACAACTGACATAGTTCTTTCCTTTCTTTATTAACTCTATACGCCGTGCTGCTTCAAATCAACCCAGCATTACAGACATAGTATCACAGGGATGTTGATTTTTCCAGAAAACCAGTATTATTTTCTGAAAATTTCACAATTATGCTATATTTTACTTTAATACGCAGAATTTTCGCCATGTGCCTTTGAGATACCGGCCCACAAAGCAGGAAGAACGGAATATCCAGTCCACGATCATGGCCCACCAGACTCCGACAGCTCCCATCCCCATGTTCACACCCATCACCAGGCTGAGACCAATTCTGAAAACCACCATGGAAAAAATGGAGATTACCATAGTATATCTTACGTCGTTGCAGGCACGCATCATGTTGGGCAGCACAAAGGAAATCGGCCACAGAAACATGGCTATTCCATCGTGGATCCATACCAGTTCACCTGCCAGCGCCGTTGTCTCGGGACCGAGTCCATACAGTTTCAGTATCACAGGCAGCGATAAAAGGATAGCAACATTGATCACGATCATTCCTGCATAGGTGATCAGCATCAGTTTTTTCGTATAATATTTTACCTGTGCCAGACTGGCAGCGCCAACGCACTGTCCGATAACCGTGATCATCGCCAGACTCATGGCCTGTCCCATGATACATCCCATGCTGTCAAGACTGTTGGCCACACCATTAGCCGCGATCTGCACTGTTCCGAATCCGGAAATAATACTGACTACTGCTACACGGCCCAGCTGGAAAATACCGCTTTCAATTCCACTGGGAATGCCGATATAGAGGATCTTTCGGATAACCTTTCCATCAAAATGAAATTTTCCCCTGTTCAAATGCACTTCATACACTGGCCTTCTGAGCAGCAGATACAGAATCGCTGCAGCCACAATACGGGATAGCAGCGAAGGGATTGCCACTCCGAGAACCCCCATATGCAGCACAAAGATGCCTATGGCATTGCCCACCACATTAATAATATTCATGATGCAGGAGGATTTCAGAACAATCATGGAATTTCCCATGGCCCTGAATAATGCCGAGGCGGCACCATAGATCCCCATAAACGGGAAAGAAAGAGCGCTGATCAGCAGATACAGCTGCGCATTCTGCATAACATCCGCTTCAATACTTCCAAAGAAAAACGATAATATCGGTCTGCAGGCAGCCATACATACCGCCATTACACCCAGAGCAAAAACAGCGGATGTAACGATCAGCTGTCGGGACGAATTGCAGGCATCTTTTGTTTTTCCTGCGCCCAGATACTGAGAAGTAACCACTGATCCTCCGGTAGCTAACGCCGCAAATACACTGAAGACAAGATTTACCAGCATATCCACAAGAGACACACCGGACACCGCAGCTTCTCCCACGGAAGATACCATCATGGTGTCCACCATCCCCACCGTGATCACCAGTGTCTGCTCCAGGATCAGCGGCAGGATCAGATTGCGAAGCTCTGCATTGGAAAACAGATAGTTTTGTTTTGTTGCTGTATCGTTCATTTTATGTACCATTCCTGTACTGTATTCTGAAAACATCCTCACTATACTCCGTTTTTTCCCTAAAGTCTATTCGCTTTTTCTCACTTTTTTACCGGATTGTCATATTGTATAAAAAAGTAACTGGAGACCACGCATGGACAGACGGATGATCCGTACTCCCGGCCCCTGTATGCCGCCCTGTGATATTGATCTTTTTCCTGTGGGAATGGCCTATGTGCCGATCCAGCAGTATCATACAACTTTTGAACTTTGCAAAGGTTTCCACGAAGGAACGATTTTTCCGGAACTGGCCAAACCATTCTGTGGAAAAAGGGGGTGCCGTTGATGAGATCTGTATGCAGCAATAAAGAGCAAATGTTACACCAGATCAGCGTGATCAGCTTTGCTGCCTACGATATGCTTTTATATCTGGATACACACCCCGATGACGGCAAAGCCCTCTCCTTTTATCAGGAACAGTGCAGCATCCGGAATCAGCTGCTCAGTGACTATGCCTGCCAGTATGGTCCGTTAACCATGGATCTGGCCTGTAAGTCGCCTTCCGATTCCTGGGAATGGGTGATGCAGCCCTGGCCCTGGGAAAACTGTCAGAACTGCCAGAAAGGAGGTATGCGGTAAATGTGGAATTATGAAAAGAGACTGCAGTTTCCGGTAAATATCAAGAATACCAACGCACAGCTGGCCCAGGCTATTATCAGTCAGTACGGTGGTCCCGACGGAGAATCGGCGGCATCTATGCGGTATTTGTCTCAGCGGTATACGATGCCGAACAGGAATTGTATGGGGTTGTTGACGGATATTGCCACGGAAGAGCTCGGACACATGGAAATGATCTGTGCCATCGTCTATCAGCTGACCTGCAATCTGAGTATGGATGAAATTGAGAAAAGTGGATTTGACAAATACTATGTGGATCACACGCTGGCACTGTGGCCCCAGGCCGCGGGCGGAATTCCTTTTAATGCCTGTGAATTTCAGAGCAAGGGCGATCCGATTACGGATTTAACGGAAGATATGGCTGCAGAGCAGAAGGCCCGTTCTACCTATGACAATATTCTGCGTCTGATCGATGATCCGGATGTGGCTGCACCTATCAAATTCCTGCGGGAGCGGGAAATCGTGCATTTCCAGCGATTTGGCGAAGCGCTGCGCATTGTTCAGGATCAGTTGGATGCAAAGAATTTCTATGCATTTAACCTGAGTTTTGATACACCGACGTCATGTGCGGTGACAGGGGATATGCCGGAGGGATGCCGAAGGGCAGAGGCACGGTCATGTAAGTAAAATGCAGAATATATGCCCAGTCAACGGGGACAGTGCTTTTCGACTATTCTTTTTTCGTCCCCGGTGACTGGCATATCATTTGGAAATGTAGTTAAAATTTTGTGCACGTAAGTACAATAATTATTATCTATTAGGGAAGCGAATCAGATCAAGAAGGGCTACAAAGATTTAAAGTTTCTCCCTGAGTTGGTTCCTATTTACATCATCCTCAAACCAATATCCTCAAATACCATTGTTATGAATTATTTGACGATATTAAACATTTACATCATTCTCAAACATCCACGCACCCGCATGGGCTGCAATACATTTTGAGTACCATACATATTTACATCATTCTCAAACGCAGGTAAAACAGAATATATTGCTATGCGGCTTGAGTACCATACATATTTACATCATTCTCAAACCGACAAGAAGGATCAGCTGGCCAAAGACACGGCTTGAGTACCATACATATTTACATCATTCTCAAACAACAAACTACATCAAACCGGAACTTATCATGCTTGAGCACCATACATATTTACATCATTCTCAAACCGATCGCATTTAACGGCACGGCGCTGCAGCGCTTGAGCACCATACATATTTACATCATTCTCAAACGGCAAGAGGATGGTTCAAAAACGGTGATGTGCTTGAGCACCATACATATTTACATCATTCTCAAACAACAGTCTGGACAGTTACGGACTGTAAAAGCTTGAGCACCATACATATTTACATCATTCTCAAACTACACATGGCTGCTGTTTAACTGTGATTACGCTTGAGCACCATACATATTTACATCATTCTCAAACGTTAGGTGAATTGAAAGACTAATATAACGCATTCAGCACCATACATATTTACATCATTCTCAAACTATAGAAAATATATTATACAAATCTGACGCTGCCGACGAT
>CALZOU010000127.1 GCA_945827805.1 uncultured Lachnospiraceae bacterium | reverse complement strand
GTCTCAGTAGAGTTTATATTTTAATAATGCAAACGGCATTCGATATGGAATTTAAATGAGTCCTTTTCCTCGCGCACAGATTTGAGAAGGAAATCTGAGAGATCAACATGGACTTTTATCAAAAGTGAAAAAGCAGGGAGGAAGCAGGCAGAGAATTCATAAATGAGTTCTCTGTCACTTTTGTGCGCCATGTTGGTGAAAATGATCCAGTAGAATTTTTGGAGTTTCGAGCAGAAGGGTTCACATCCCCAAGATAACTCTGGAACAATTCACACAATTATACTATAATTTAAACAAAATACATACGCAGTCGATAAACTATGAGTCAACTAAGCGAACTACGCCTTGGATTTGAAACTTGATTGTGTTAAGTCTGTATATATTTTTATTGGAGGACAAAGGATGCCAAAAGGAGATAAGTTTATAGCGTTAACTGCATATTTGGAAAAATGCGGCATGGATGAGGTGAAGATGACTTTCTCAGAAATAGAAAAGATTATCGGGTTTAGATTGTCAGACTCAGCATATACGTATCCCGCACAATGGTCAAATTCTGAATCACAGTCGTTTGCTTTCGGATGGTTAAATGCAGGGTATATCACACGGCAGGTCAATATTCCACAGCAAACAGTAGAATTTGTAAAAAGCCCCCTTCAAAAGCAACAGAGGATATCTGATCGAACCAAGACAACAACAGAAAAGAGGATTGCCATAAACAGCGCGGAAGCGAAAAACGCAATAACAAAAAACGCAGGAGTAAACAATACAGTATCAAACAGAGCAGCAATTTTGCCGGTCGAAGAGGCAATCCGATGCATTCGTACATATTATAACGAAACTGTGATCGATCCACATGGACGGTACTTGTCATGGAGACATTGCTACAATGCTTTTTCTGAAAACAGAAACAGTTCAGATGAAAGCACCTTGGATTACCTTGCTCTTCATTTGGCCTTCTATCTGGCAAGCTGGGGGATGTATCGGGGGTCTTCATTTCTTTTGCAGAAGGATTATAAAGTTCATACTCCAGTAGTAAAAATTATCATAGAAAAACGATACGATCGATTGATGGGAATATCTGCAGAA
This sequence comes from uncultured Lachnospiraceae bacterium, assembly GCA_945827805.1. Lineage (GTDB taxonomy): Bacteria > Bacillota > Clostridia > Lachnospirales > Lachnospiraceae > UBA11957. The sequence goes on along the minus strand of CALZOU010000127.1, from coordinate 5,418 downwards.
GAGCTAATAAAAGATGAGAATCTGACACTGTTAGAGGAAGTCAGCGATAGAATCCGTAAAGCCTACGCAGACGAACGGCCGTCGTTTGAAGGTATGATCAACAATGCTACCGATACATTGGTGACAAAGATATTGTTAGGAACTCTTGGTTGTGTTCCGGCTTATGACAGATATTATGTTCAGGCTGTAAGACGGTATAAGATTTCCGTCGGCGAATACTGCAGGGAGTCTGTGAAGGATGTTGCAAATTATTATCTGACCTACAAAGACAGGTTTGAGACGGTCAGAGAAGAATTGAGTGCATGTGGAACACAGTATCCTGCGATGAAGTTGATGGATATGTGCATGTGGCAGGCGGCGTTTGAGATGGATAATGAATAAGGAATGAGAGAAGAAAATATGAGAGATCCACATGAATTTTTATTCGAAGCGGAAAGATAAAGGGAGATTTAAGCCTGAAAAAATTTGATTTTTGAAAAAACAAAGGAGATACAATAATGTCAACAACAATATGGGGAATCCACACGCAGGATGACCATCTTTTTCTCAATAAAAATGTCATGGCCATAGGTTGGCGGGAATTTGGAGATTTGAGTGCGATAGAGCCGACTCGTGAAGCTTTCAAAAAGCATTACGAAGACACCTATCCCGGTGCCAAGAAGGGGAGTATTGCCACCAGTGCGGGTATGCTTTTCCGCTTTGCTCATGAGGTGCAGATTGGTGATTACGTGGTGTTTCCGTCAAAAAGTAACCGGGAAATCAACATCGGCATAATCGAGGGCGACTATACATATAAGCCAGACAGCGGTGAGTATGTGCAGCAGAGACCGGTCAAGTGGCTGAAACATTTGCCGCGAACTTCTTTTTCTCAGGGAGCTTTATATGAGGTGGGTTCCGCCCTTTCCTTCTTCGTTGTCAAAACGTATGCGGACGAGTATATGACTGCGCTGGATAAGAATTTTAGGAAGAACGCTGTCATTTCTTCGGATGAAGAGGATGAAACCGTTGCGGCCACAGCAGAGGATATTATCGAAACAACAAAAGACTTTATTCTTAAAGAGCTTAGTAAGCATTTGAAAGGGTATGATCTGGAGGAATTTGTTGCCGATCTTTTAAATGCCATGGGTTATCGGACGACCGTTTCCAAACATGGAGGCGATAGCGGCATTGATATCACAGCGTACAAAGATGAGCTGCCGCCAAGAATCCTTGTTCAGGTAAAAAGTCAGGATGGAGATATCAGGGAGACCACCATCCAGTCCCTAAAGGGAGCTATGCGTGAAGGCGATTATGGGCTTTTTGTTACACTTTCAAATTATACAAAAAATGCGCAGAAGTATTTGGAGAATACACCCATCATTCGAGGGATTAACGGTACGGAGCTGGTTGATTTGATTTTGAAGTATTATGAGCAGCTTAGTGAAAAGTATAGAAAAATGATTCCTTTGAAGATGGTTTATATTCCGGTGGCGAAGGGGGATTCAGAAAGCCTGTAAAATAATCGATAATAACAGAAATGAGCCAGTTCTTCTTAAAAATTCCTACTCAAACGGTCATACGAAGGACACAAATTGGTTCGAAATCTACTTTTTACAGGAAGGTGCGGGCTTTAACAGTGTATGGTTCCTGACATAATAACGGGAATTGCATTCAGAAAAAGTATGAGCTATATAATTGTTTAACGTACCATCAAAACATATGAACGATTCAAAAGCGGCAGCGAATTCATGACTGAGTTTTCTGCTGCTTTTTGTTTCTGATTGGAAAATTCGTATGCGAAAGATAAACCTGGAACAATTCACAGAATTATACTATAATTTAATCATTAAAATACATGGAGCCGATAAAATATGAGTCAACTAAGCGAATTACGTCTCGGATTTGAAACAGCATACATTGACGGAAATGTAGCCTCGAACCTTGCCTACAAACCGCAGTTTGTATCCAATAACTACAAAGAAGGAAAGAAAGTGCTCTCATCTATCGAAGATGAGCTTTTGGCATGCGATCAGTTTCAGATCAGCGTTGCCTTTATTACACTGGGCGGGATCGAACCGCTTCTCCAGACATTAAAGGAACTGGAAAAGAAAAATATTCCGGGAGAAATTCTCACAACAAACTATCTGAATTTCAGTGAACCGAAGGCGCTGGAAAAGCTGCATGAGCTTCGCAATATTACGCTTAAAATGTACGATGTGGAAGCTGCAGACGAGGGCTTTCATACCAAAGGCTATATTTTTAAGGAAAAAGAAATCTACCGTATCATTATCGGCAGTTCCAATATGACAAAATCTGCTCTTACAACCAACAGAGAGTGGAATACAAAGATCGTATCCACAGAGCAGGGGGAAGTCGCAAAAGAGATCGTTGATGAGTTTCATGCCTTATGGTCATCCCGGTACGCGCTGGGGTTTGATGAATTTTATGAGAATTATAAAGAAAAATACAGAATCATCAAACGTCAGCGGGAGATTGCGAAGCAGGAGCAGATTACCTCTATTGAAAAGTATAAGCTGAAGCCAAACAGCATGCAGGTTGGGTTTATTGCTAATCTGAGAAAAATACTCGCAGCAGGCGAAAAACGGGCACTTCTTATTTCTGCGACAGGTACAGGAAAAACATATGCCTCAGCCTTTGCCATGCGTGAACTGGGCTTTAAAAGAGTCCTCTTTCTCGTGCATAGAGGTCAGCTGGCACGCCAGACGAAGAAATCCTATGAAAAGATCTTTGCCTGGACGGTATCCATGGGCCTTGTAGGTGCAGGATATCATGAATACGATAAAGATTATATTTTCGCAACAGTGCAGACATTAAACAGGGATTCGCATCTGATGGAATATACACCTGATGCTTTTGACTGTATTATCCTGGATGAGGCCCATCATTCATCCGCAGATACATACCAGAAGGTGATGAATTATTTCAAACCGAAGCTGTGGCTTGGTATGACGGCAACACCGGACAAGCGGGATGATCATGTGGCGGGAAGAAACATATACGAGATTTTCAACTATCAGATTGCCTATGAAATCAGACTTCAGCAGGCGATGCAAGAAAATATGTTATGTCCGTTTCATTATTTCGGCATAAGTGACGTATCTCTGCTGAGTGATAAGCAGATCATCGCAAAAAATATGCCCGAACGAGACTTCAATATGCTTACCGGAGATGAAAGAGTAAGACATATCATCGAGCAGGCGAATTATTTCGGCTATAGCGGTGACAAAGTGAAAGGCCTTATTTTCTGCAGCAGAATTGATGAGTCTGTGGAGCTGTCAGCTAAGTTTAACCAACGCATAAATCCGGAAACAGGGAAGTATTTCAGAACGGTTGCCTTAAATGGTGATGCGTCCGAAGAAGAGCGGCAGAATGCCTTTGAACGGTTGGCTATGAATGAAGAAGACGCCACAGAGGAAATGGAACCGCTAGATTATATTTTTTCCGTGGAAATTCTGAACGAAGGCGTTGATATTGTCGAGGTAAACCAGGTCATCATGCTTCGGCCTACAGAATCACCCATCGTATTTATTCAGCAGCTCGGCAGAGGCCTCAGGAAGGCAGAGGGCAAGGAATTTGTTGTGATCCTGGACTTTATTGGAAATTATAAGAATAACTTTATGATTCCCATTGCCCTGTCTGGAGATCGTTCCTATAATCCGGATACCATCCGAAAATACGTGATCAGCGGCAACAGTACCATTCCGGGGGCGTCTACGGTGCATTTTGATGAAATCGCAAAGAACAAGATTTTTGCGTCCATTGATAAGATTAAAGGCATGAAAGCCATTATCAAAGACAGCTATGTGTCTCTGAAAAACAGATTGGGAAGAGTGCCTTATCTCATCGATTTTTACGAGAATGGAGAAATCGATCCGCTGGTGATCATCAGGGAGTTCAAAACGTATCAGAACTTTTTACTGTCAGTCGAGGATGAAATATATCGTGAAAAAATCTCGGATGAAGAGTTAGTTACTCTGGAATATCTGTCAAAGACCATACTGAGTGGGGCACGGCCATATGAGCTGGAGATCCTGCGGCGGTTGTTTAAAGAAGAGGTCATTGATGTTGAACAGTTTGGCAGAGATTTCGATGAATGCTATGGGTACAAAATAGATGTAGGTTCCTTTGATAATGCCATCGATGTGCTGCAGGGAAAATTTGTAAGCAAGGAAGAGGAATACAGAAAGTATCGTCACATCGATATCGTTTCCAGAAAAGATCATCGTATGCTCAGACGTATGGAAGGATTTGCGAAAAGAATACAGCATGCGGAGTTTTACAAACAGGTGGACGATATCGTGGAAGTCGGCTTAAAACGGTATGCCGAAAAATATGAAGCCGGTGCAGGCGCTGATTCGCCCTTTGTTCTTTATGAAAAATATTCAAGGCGGGACGTGAGTCTTTTGATGAACTGTGGAAGAGATCTGTCGTCTACGATGTATGGTATGAAGCGGATCGGTGATGATGCCTTTATTTTTGTTACGTATCACAAAGAAGAAAGTATTGACGATAAAGCGTATGTGGATGGTAAGCCGGATTATGCGGACGCATTTGAAGATAACATGATCTTTGCATGGGATTCTCAGATGGGGCGCGGCATTGACAGCTCTTATGTGGCGGATGTGGTGAATGCAAAACGCAGGCATCTGCTGGTGAAAAAGAGCGATGCGGAAACGAATTTCTACTACGTTGGCCAGTTTGATATTCTGGAGGTGAAACCCGCCAAAAAGAAAGACAATGCAGGCAAAGAGCGGGATATTGCGAAGTTCCGGATGAAGATGCATCATGCGGTGCGTGACGATCTGTTGCGGTATCTCCAGAGTAATATTATAGCAGCAGAGGAGAATGCAGGATGAAGACAATCAGAGTAGTGGCGGCTGTAATACGCAAAGGCGATAAGATCTTTGCCACACAGCGTGGATATGGAGATTTAAAAGGCGGCTGGGAGTTTCCCGGAGGAAAAATCGAGGATGGTGAGACTCCGCAGGAAGCCTTGAAAAGGGAGATAGAAGAGGAACTGGATACGGAAATATTGGTTGGCGAATTGATAGATACGATAGAGTATGATTATCCGAATTTTCATTTGTCCATGGATTGCTTTTGGTGTGAAATCGTAGAAGGAAAGCTGGTACTGAAGGAACATGAGGCGGCACGGTGGCTGGATCGCAAGACAATAGATGATGTGGAGTGGCTGCCGGCGGATGTGACGTTGGTGGGGAAGATTAAAGAAGCGTTAGTGTAATAAGTATGGTGCAAAGAATGTGAGGTGCTGTGTTTGATGAACAGATTTTCTGAGAAAGACTGGAAGTTATTTCGGAGTAAGATAGCTGACTGGCAGGAAGCTTATATGGATAAGCTGAATAAAGAGTATATTCTGTCTCTTATACACATCTCCGAGCCCACGAGACCGTACTAGAT